>JAYGDB010000165.1:0-5181 GCA_046583095.1 Myxococcota bacterium
TGGCCAACGCTCGAGTCGGCCCAGCATCGCATCGTCGAGAATCTCCTGCGCGAGGCGAAGCACGCGGGCGTGGGGCTCGAGGGGGAGGCCCGCGAGCGCTTCAACGCGCTCAAGGCCGAACTCGCGCAGCTCTCGACCGAGTTCACGAACCATGTGCTGGACGCCACCAAGGCGTTCGCGCTGATGTTGCGCGAAAGCGGCGACGTGGAAGGGCTCCCAAAGAGCGCCCGGCAGCTGGCTGCCCATCTGGCGCGCGAGGCGGGGGAAGCGGAAGCCAGCGCCGAAGCGGGCCCCTGGAAGATCAGTCTCGACGCACCGAGTTTCCTTCCGTTCATGGAGCACGCGCGGAGCCGAAGCCTGCGGGAGCAGCTCTACCGCGCCTACGTGACGCGGGCCGGAGACGGGGAATTCGATAACTCGCCGCTGATCGAGAAGATCCTCGCCCTGCGTGCCGAAGAGTCTCAGCTGCTCGGCTACGCGAGCTACGCCGATTTCAGCCTGTCTTCCAAGATGGCGCCCGACGTTGCGGCCGTGGAGCAACTCCTCGAGCAGCTGCGAGACGCTTCGTTCGGGGCTGCGCAACGAGAGCTCGTCGAGCTGTCGGAATTCGCTCGCGACCACTCCGAGTTTCCACAGAGCGACGATCTTGCGCTGTGGGACGTGATGTTCTGGGCCGAGCGCCTCCGCGAGGAACGTTACGCGTACAGCGAAGAAGAGTTGCGCCCCTGGTTTCCGCTCCCCGTGGTGCTCGAGGGACTCTTCGATCTCACGCAGCGCCTCTTCGGCGTCAGCGTGGAAGCGGCGGACGGGGAAGCGCCCGTGTGGCACGAGGACGTGCGCTTCTTTTCGGTGCGAGACGCGCAGGGGTTCGTGATTGCCCGCTTCTACCTGGACCCTTTCAGCCGGCCCGGCGAGAAGAACGGGGGTGCGTGGATGAACGAGTGTGTTGGCCGCAGTCGGCTCTTGGCTGAAGGGGAAGAAACGCACCGCTTGCCGGTCGCCCACGTAGTCTGCAACCAGGCCCCGCCCGTCGACGGAAAGCCCTCGCTGATGAGTTTCTCGGAGGTGCAGACCCTGTTCCACGAGTTCGGTCACTCGCTCCAGCACATGCTCACGACGGTGGACTTCGGCCTCGCCGCGGGCGTTTTCAATATCGAGTGGGACGCGGTCGAACTCGCGAGCCAGTTCATGGAGAACTGGTGCTATCAGAAAGACACGGTCCGGCGGATCAGCGCCCATGTCGACAGCGGGAAGCCGCTACCGGACGCGCTTTTCGAAAAGCTCGAGGCTGCGCGTACCTACCGCTCGGGAAGCGCCACGCTCCGCCAGCTCTACTTCGGTTTCACGGACCTGGCGCTCCACGCAGACTTCGATCCGGATGGCGAGGAGACGGCTTTCGCGGTTCAGCAGCGGGTCTCGAAGCGAACGACGGTGATGCCACCGCTTCCGGAGGATCGCTTCCTGTGCAGCTTCGCGCACATCTTCGCGGGGGGGTACGCGGCCGGGTACTACAGCTACAAGTGGGCGGAGGTGCTTTCTGCCGACGCTTTCTCCGCCTTCGAAGAAGCGGGGCTCGACGATGCGGAAGCGGTGGCCGAGACGGGCTTGCGTTACCGAGACACCGTGCTGGCCCTGGGAGGCAGCGAACATCCGATGGAGGTCTTCAAGCGTTTCCGGGGACGTCCACCCACCCCGGACGCGTTGCTGCGGCATACCGGCCTCACAGGGGGTGGCTGAGGTGCCGAAGCACGAGGGCTCCGGCCGCTATCCGCGCATTTACCGGGTCGTGAGTCGCATCCCGCGCGGCCGGGTGGCGACCTACGGGCAGGTTGCGGATCTCGCGGAGCTTCCGGGCTGCGCCCGGCAGGTCGGCTACGCGCTGCACGCCCTGGCCGACGACAGCGACCTTCCGTGGCAGCGGGTGGTGAACGCTCGCGGCGAGATCAGCCTGCGTCGGGAGCGCGGCATCGAGCCCATCCAGCAGCAACTGCTCGAGGCCGAGGGCATCGAGTTCGACGCCCGGGGATGTCTCGATCTCTCACGGGTGCAGTGGAGGCCGCGTCGATGACTGACGAAATGGTCCGGCTCTGCATCGACTTCGAGAATCCTGCTTCCGAATGGTGGGAGAGCGGGGGGCGCGATCTGTGGGAGAGCGTCGTCGAGGGATTCGACAACAACGCTGCGCTGCTCGATCGGGCCCTCGCGGAATCCTGGCTCAGCCAGGCTGCCCAGCTCCCCGGTTGGGACGGTGGACCCGACCACTCCCCGCACCCGATCCGCATCGTCGAGATCGACGAAGACGAGGAGCTTTGAGCTCGCAGCCGAGCGCGCTGCTGCGTCTGCCCGAAGATCATCCGGGGCTCGCGGTCGCGCGGGCCGTGGCCGCGCAGGGGGGTCGCGCACTGGTCGTCGGCGGCTGGGTTCGAGACCGTCTGCTTGGCTCCGATGAGGGCTCGGACGACGTCGATCTGGAGGTGTTCGGGCTTGCCCCCGAAGCCCTCGAAGCCGTGCTGGCAGACTTCGGTCACGTTCGCCGGGTGGGACGGGCGTTTCCGATCTATCAGGTGGGCGGCCTGCCGCTGGACGTCTCCACGCCAGGCGACCGGAACTTCGCGGAAGCCGCGCGGCGTCGGGACCTACGCATCAACGCGATCGGCTGGGACCCGCTGACGGGCGCTCTCGAAGATCCGCACGACGGCCAGTCGGACCTCGCTTCGGGGACGCTCCGCGCCGTCGATCCCGCGCGCTTTGGCGACGACCCGCTCCGGGGACTCCGGACCGTTCAACTGGCGGCACGCCTCGAGATGACCCTGGACGCAGAGTTGAGGTCGCTCTGCGTCGCCACGGACCTCGACGGCATGCCGGCCGAGAGAGTCTTCGCGGAGTGGAAGCGGATCTTGCTTCGCGCACCGCGGCCGTCGGTGGCCCTGACGCTTCTGCGGGAGCTCGGCTTGCTGCGCTTCTTCCCCGAGTTGGAGGCGTTGATCGACGTGCCCCAGGATCCCGAGTGGCACCCCGAAGGCGACGTCTGGGTGCACACGGGTCGGGTCGTCGACCAGGCCGCGCGGCTGCGACAGAACCAGGACGAAGATCGCGACCTGTTGCTGATGTTCGGGGCGCTGTGTCACGACCTCGGCAAGCCCGGCACCACCGAGGAGCGCGACGGACGCATCGTCTCGCGCAAGCACAGCGAGGAGGGACTCGAGCCGACCCGGGTGTTTCTCGAGCGGCTGCGCGCTCCGGGTTGGCTCGTCACGGGCGTCGTCGCGCTGGTCCGGCATCACCTTGCCCCGGCCCAGTTCGTTCGGGACTCCGCCGCCGCGGGTGCCAAGGCCTATCGGAAGCTCGCACGCCGGCTCGCGGAGGCCGGCATCGATTTCGAATTGCTCTACCGGGTCGCCCGGGCGGATCACCTGGGCCGCACCACGGCCGACGCCCTGGCCGGATCGTTTGCCGTGGGCGACCGCTTCCTCGAACGCGCGCGGGCCATCGATGCCGAACCGGCCACCCATGAGCCCGCGGTGACGGGGCGGCACCTTCTCGCGCTCGGCATCGAGCCGGGACCCGAGATGGGCGCGCTGCTGGCCCGCTGTCGGGACATCCAGGACGAGACGGGATGGAGCGACCCTGAGCCGATCCTGGCCCGGGCTCTCGCTGCGCCGGGCAGCTAGGACAGCAGCCGGGCGCGTTCGCCGGGCGTCGGGATGTCGCAGGCGTCGAGCTTCCCGAACAGGCGGTAGCGACAGGCGGCGAACAGCCGATAGCCGAGGTCTGCGAGCCAGCGCGGAAGCCAGCGAAGCGTCGCGACCCAGCTCCCGGAGACTTCGAGTTCGTCGCACAACTCGAGGGCGGCCGCGGACCGGAGCAAGATCTCCCGCCCACCCGGGCCCTCGCCCGGCCGCAGGTAGACGATCGTATCGATGTCATTCGGGAAGCGATTCGGGAAGGCCCGGCGCACGGTCTGGGCGGTCTGGCCCTGGAGCGGCGCGAAGTGGAGACGCGCCTGCGAATCGCGCTCGATCAGCCACAGCACGGAGCGATCGCAGAATCCGCAGACGCCGTCGAAGAAGACGATCCGCGCGGGCAGCTGGGAAAGGCCCACCGCAGGGTCCGGCTGGGGCATGGCGGAGTTCCCCATGGACGGCAGGCTAGCCCAGGTGACGCGAGAGCCCATTTCGCGCGGCCGGGCGATCCTTACCGCGCGCGCGAGGGCGTGCGCTAATCGAAGAGAACCGGCAGCTCGAGCGGCGAGCGGAAGGCCATGCCCGTGATGTGGACGTCCTCCGCTGCGGGATCGAGTCGCAGGTTCGGGAGCCGGTCGAAGAGCGTCTCCAGGACCACGCGTGTCTCCATCGTCGCAAGATGGATGCCCAGGCAGCGATGGGGGCCGAACGCGAACGCAATGTGTGCCTTCAAGGGGCGGAAGATGTCGAAGTGTTCGGGGTCGTCCCAGCGCGTCTCGTCGTGGTTCGCTGAGCCGAGGTTGACGTGGATCATCTGGCTCTCGGGGATCTTCACCCCGGCCACTTCGGTCTCCGCCGTGCACGTGCGCATGATGCCAGTGAGAGGGCACTCCCAGCGCAGCCCCTCGTCGATCGCCTGGGGGATCAGGGAGCGGTCCGAGCGAACGGCGTCGAGCTGCTCCGGGTGGCTCATGAGGCCGAACAGGAGATTGCTCGACGAGCGGTAGGTGGTTTCCGCGCCGGCCGGTGCCAGGAGTCGCAGGAACGCGTAGATCAGCTCGTCGTCGAGCTTCGATCCGTCCTCGAGCTCGGCGGCGGCGAGTACGCTGATGAGATCGTCGCGTGGAGTCTCCCGTCGAGACGCGAGCGCTCGGGCGAACAATTGCTTGAGGCCGGCGGACGCCCCGAGGCCGATCTCGGCGTCGATGTTCACGCTGATGAGTTCGATGGCCAGGCGATGAAACTCTTCGTGCTCTTCCTCGGGCAGGCCGATCATTCCCGCGATCACCGAGACGGGGAAGGGGAAGGTCAGCTCGCGAATCAGATCCGCGCGCCCACGCTCGGCGAAGCGATCGATCAGGTCGTTCACCACCGGGCGAACGAGGTCGCGTTCCCAACTCTCGAGCGCCTTGCGGGTGAAGGCCTGCTGGAGCAGCCCCCGAACGCGTCCGTGCTCGGGCTCGTCCATCTCGAGGATGGTGTGTCCCATCACCGGGCC
>JAYGDB010000183.1:0-4505 GCA_046583095.1 Myxococcota bacterium
GATGCCGAGATGACGCCGAACCCCGCCGAGGTGTCGGCGATCTACCGCGTGCCCCTCGCGGATCTGGATCATCCGGACGTCCCGCAGCTCCGCTCGATCCCGGAGAGCGACCAGCCCGTGATCTCCGTGCCGCTCCTCGGCACCCGGATCCACGCGCCGACCGCCGCAATCCTCTACCAGCTACGCGAAGTCGTGGTGCACGGGCGCGACACCCGCGTCGACCACTACGAGCAACCCGTCTGGGCCTGGAGCTAGCGAGGCAACTCCCCGAGGTGCATGAGCGGCAGCGGCTGGGCGCTGTTGGAGTCCATGAAATAGAGCTTCGCCGCCGGATCCTTCGACATCGCCTTCAGGGCTTCCAGGGACTGCAGCTGGATGTAGGCGGGGTTCCTCGCGATCGCATTGTTGATCAGACGGATCTCGTCCGCCTTGGCACTGGCGAGCACGCGAATCTGTTCCGCCTCGGCCTTCGCCGCTTCGAGTTCGGCATTCGCCTGGGCGACCTTTTGCTGCTGCTCCTGCTTGAAACGCTCGAGCTCCGCCTTCTGTCGCTCGACTGCCTGCTCGCGCTCCTTCTTCTGCTCGATCGCCTTGGAGAGGACCGTCGGCAGGTTGATGTCACGAATCAGGACGTTCTGGATGACCAGTCCCTTTGGCTGCAATTCGTCCCGCATGCGGGAGAGCAGGCCCTGCTCCAGCTTCTCGCGCGTTTCTTCCAGGAAGAAGTCCTCCGCACGGGCGACCTTCGAGCCCTCCTCGCGAACCAGGGAGCGCAGGAACGGAATCAGTTGAACGTTGATGACGCGTTGAACGTCTCCGGTATTTTTCAAGATCTCGGGGGTCCGTGCGCCATCGATACGCCACTGGACGCTCAAGTCGATCTTGGTCTGCAGCTGGTCGCGCGTCGGAACCTGCGCGGACTCCTTCAGCGTGGTCATGCGAACATCGAACAGGACCCAGTTGTAGAACGGGTTGACGGGGACGTTCATACCCTCGGGAAAGGCTTCGGGCATGACCTCACCGAAGAGTGTCGCAACGCCCACGTGGCCCGGCGGAACCGTCTTCAGGAAGCGCCCCCCGAAGACCAGGACGATCATTACGACGACGCCCACGATGCCGAGTCTTGTATTCATATGGCCCCCGATCGCCAGGACAAATCAATGCTGCCTGGGCGAGGGACTCTAGCGGGAATCGGCGCGAAATCCCGCGCTTGCCCGAGATCGGATAGACTAGGCGGTCCCTCGCTGTGTGCATGGGGTACACCTCGACAGGCCGGAGCCCCTTCTTGGCAAAGCCCAACCCGAAGATCCGACCGGGAGCAGGTGGCCATCGCTTCGGCCCCGAGCTCCAATGCACCGAATGCGGTCGGTATTGGGACGCACACCAGCAGGATCCAACGCCCTGTTCGCACTCTCGCAAGGAGGTTCCCGCCCCGTTCCCCACGACCGAAGAGCCGAAACCAGCGGAAGAATTGGCGAAGGACGGAGTCGCCAAGAAGTGACCGGCCTGACCCGAATCGCCAGACTCGCCGGTTAGGGAGCGAGTAGCGCGCCGATCCGGGTCCCGAGACGAAGCGGCGTACCCGGCTGGGCGAGGTCGAGGGCGACGACACTCGGCGCGGCCAGGAGCACGATCGTCGAGCCGAACTCGAAGCGTCCCCACTCGGCACCCCGAGCGTACGCGACCGGCGGCTCGTAGCTGCGGGTCGTGATCGCCGCGCCGGGGACATTCGTGGTGAGGTCGTCGAAGGCGACCCGGACCGAGCCGACCAGCGTGGCCCCAACCGCCACGAGACACAGGCCCGGCGGCCCGTCCGTCCCGGCGACCCGCATCCACGCGCAGATGCGCTCGTTCTGGGCGAAGAGCCCGTCGACGCCCTCGAGCCCCAGGCGGTTCACGGGCCACAACGTCCCGGGCAGGTAGCGGGCCGAGACCACCTCCACATCACACGGCGCGTGGAAGCGGTGGTAGTCCCGCGGCGACAGGTACAGGGTCGCAAAGGCCCCGCCTTCGAAGGCGGCCGCCTCCGATTCGCCTCCCAGCAGCGCGGCCAGCGAGTACTCCCGCCCCTTCAGCTGCAAGAGCGTCCCATCCCGAACCTCTCCCGACGCACCCCAGAAGCCGTCGCAGGGCGACACGAAGGCATTCGGCGCCGGATCGATCGGCCGCACCCCGTCCCGAAGCTCGCGGGTGAAGAACTCCTGGAAGCTGGCGAAGGAGCCGACAGGTTCTCGCGCCTCGGAGAAGTCGACTCCGGCCACACGGCCGAATGCGCGGATTCCGGCAGCCAACAGCGGGCGCGGCAGGCGAGCCGTCGCGACTTTTCCCGCGAGACGGGAAGTTGCGGCCTTGGGCAGCGCCCGCATGGCATCGATGACGAGACGCGAAGACCGCATCACCCGACGCTAGCCCTGATCGGCGTGACGGATCAGGGTGAGAAGGCCACTGGATGCACTGCGATCTGTTAGCCTTCCAGCCCGATGCGCTCGCGCTCCCGACGCTTCTGGCCCGCGTTCGTTCTCTCGCTGTTCGCCCTGCTCGCCGCCTGCGTGTCTCTCGAGTGGCAGCCCCTCGGTCCCCGGCGCACCCAGCCCATCCCGGATGTCTCGCTCGTCGGGGCAGAAGAGTGCGCGAGCTGTCACGAGGACGTGCGGGGACACGAAAAGATCGCCGGCTATCACGCCGACTGCGAGACCTGCCACGGCGGCGGAGACCTCCACTCGCGCAGCGAGGAAACCGCGGACATCCGCTATCCCGCCAACACCGACTGCCTGCTTTGTCACTCGCCGGCGCGCAACACCCACCTCAGCTGGGGGAGCGGCGAGCACTCCCGAGCCGGGCTCCTGTGCTCGGACTGCCACGACCCCCACGAGCCCGCCAAGCGCCACCTGCGTGAGAGGCAGAACCTGCTCTTCGCCGATATCGACGCAGCCTCCGGCCTGTGTCTCAGCTGCCACGAGGACGTGGCCGCGAAGCTGACCTTTCCCTCGCACCATCCGGTGCAGGAAGGCGCCATGAGCTGTCTCGGCTGCCACGATCCTCACGAAGACCGGCGGGTCTCCTTCGGCGATCGGAACCAACTCTGCGCCGGCTGCCACCAGGATTACGTCGGGCCCTGGCCCTACGAGCACGCGCCGGTCGCGGAGGACTGCGGGCTCTGCCACGACCCCCACGGAGCCGTGGCAGACGACCTGCTCGAGACGATCCAGCCGATCGTCTGCATCGGCTGCCACACGATCAACGACCTGACGCACCACTTCGAGGTCACGTCCACGAACATTCCGGGCAATACGATTGGAAGCCCCATCACCGCTCAGGAAGCCCGGACTCTCCTCGACCGCTGCACGGATTGTCACGGCGCCATCCACGGTTCATATACCGATGAATATCTCCGCCACTAGCCGACGGGTCCAGGGGCTCGCTTGCCGCACTGCAGGGCGCTGCATCGGAACGGCATTGCTCGCGCTGGCTGCGGGTTCGATCGCGAGTGGAGCCTTCGCCGAGGACGACGTTGGCCTCGAGGGGCGGGGCGAGGCCAGCTTCGGCGGCTCGCTCTATTTCATCGACAGCCCGTACGACAACGACTTCCTCGGGGGCTTCTGGGACCAGTACCGTCGTACCCGGAAGAAGAACCGCGACCCGGCGTACTTCGTCGATCTGCTGCACTTCGACCTCGGGCTCGCACGCGACGACGACACCTACGCGGTCCGCGTCGAGGGCTGGAGTCCGAACCGAACCAACCGGCGCGTGGAGGTCGACGGCGTCTTCGAGGGGATCGGATTCGACCTCGACTACCGGAACTTCCGCAGTGAGGAGCTGCGCTACTTCCCACAAGGCACCTTCCAGGACGTCAATCCGCCGGGGCCCTTCCCGTTCGCGACCCAGTACACACCGGACGCCTCTCTCGCGGAGACCCTCGGTCAGAACCGACGCCTCTGGATCCAGCGCAGCGGTGTGAGCGGCGAGATTCGCCTCCGGCCCGAGAGCCTCGGCTCCGACCTCCCGGTCCTCGATCAGATATCGCTGCGCTCGGGCTACGAGCGTCGCGAGGGCTACCGGCAGGACAGTTTCCTCCTGCACTCGATCGAGTCGGCGGACCAGAACCGGCGCTTCCGCGCCAACCGTCGGCGGATCGACCAGGAGGTCACGAACATCGGCAGCGGCTTCGTCCTGACCCCGATAGAAGGCGTCGTGGCGGATCTCGATCTCTCGTTCGAGAGCTTCCGGGAGAAGGCCGGCGCCGTGACCTTCGCGGACATCGCCGCGGCCGACCCGTCGTCGATCCCGGCGCCCTCGGAAAGCCTCGGGCTACGCGCCTTCAACTTTATTCCCGATACCGATCGGCTCTCCGGGTCGCTGCGGGTCGATACGAAGATCGGTCGCGCCGCGGTGCAGGGCGGCGGTTTCATCACACATCTACGCCAGACCAACCAAGCGCCCCTACAGCGGGCCCTCGAACTCGACCGCCAGCAGGTGACCAGCTGGTCGGCCCACGGCGGCTTCGA
>JAYGDB010000228.1:0-9480 GCA_046583095.1 Myxococcota bacterium
GCGAGGAGAGGCGCCTGCGGAGGAACACGCCTCCATGATAACTCCCTGGGAGGATAGGACGAATAAGACGCGTTCTGGCGCGATGTCCGGGTAGTGGTGTTCTGTCAATTCCCGCTGGGTCCCAGCGGAGGGATCGCTCACCGCTCGTCCATCAGGTGGACATCGTGGTGGGCCTCGGCCGACGCTCGAACTGTAGGATCCGGTCCAGTTCCGCGGCTACGGTCGGGTAAGATAGAACGCGTACTAAACCCGAAGACGGATCAAGGTGCGGATTTGAAATTTCTATCCGCGGATCCTCGACATGCCCGACGAGGCAGGGGTACACGAAGTGGATTGGTACAGAATCAAGACCGCGTTCATCGGATTGAAGCGGCTGGCAACGTTGCCCGAAGAAGACAAGCAAGCTTGTGTCGACGCGTACAGATTCTTTCAACGGATGCAAGCAGGTGATAAGACCGAGACAGAGGACGAGACGAAAGCGGTCGCGGACTATTACAAGGTCTTGAACAACATGTTGTCGATCTTCGATCTGGAAAAACTCTACATTCCTCCATTGCTGAACCAATCGGAGGGTCTATATGCGAATCAGTTGTTATGCGAACAAGCTGTGTTGAAGGAGCTGGTACTAGAGAATCCTGACAGGTCCCATCTAATGGATATGGGATGCGGGCGAGGACGAATCGCGCATTACTTCGCCACGTTGACCGGTGGCCAGGTGTCTGGCTACAACATCGATCCGAATCAGATTGAGAACGCGATCGACTGGGCCGCGGAATGTGGAATGAGCGATCGGCTCCACTTCAAAGTTGGCGATCATCACAAGCCGCTCGAGTACGAATCAGGCACCTTCGATGGATGCTTTTCCTTCCAGGCCGTTTGGCCCTTTTTCAAGAAGGAGGAGCTGGATGGCCATGCGAGAGAGATGTTCCGCGTGTTGAAACCCGGAGCTCGATACTCTTGTTCAGAGTATTTGTTGACCCCTTATTTCGATTGGAATAACGAAGAGCATGTGGTGCTTCATAAGTCCTTCCTTCCAACTCTGGCGGCCACTCACTCGATGTATCCGGCCGACATCTGTGCCGCTTTGGAAAGAGCTGGGTTCAAAGTGCTCACTTCGGCGCCCTCGAAAAGCGAAGCCTGGCCGCTATGCGATCAGAAGCGCAATTTGATCTATATGGGTCGAAGAGTGGTCCGAGCCCTCGAGGCGATTCGCGTTTTGCCTCCATGGGTCGAAGAGTCGCTCGAGCTTCTTCAGGAGGGTGGGCAAGCCTGGACGGATGCCGAAAGAGCCAAGATTGCAGATTTGAACTGGAGAATCGTCGCGGAGAAACAGTAATCGACGGTTGGGCGATCGTATGCAATCTCTCGAATCGGCTCAGATCTGGTCGGGAGGTTCGGGCGGCGCCCTGCTGCAATACGGGCAGGGCCGTCGCCCCGGAGCTGAAAAGTCCGCTCTGCTCGTTGATTAGCGCGCTGCGGGTCGAGAGGTGTTGCGCGAGCGCGTGCCGCCTCGCCGCCCGTCTGACGAGCGCGGACGGGCACGGCGTGCGTTAGAAGATCGTCCGCGTTTCGAGCCGCTATTCACAGGTTTCCTGCTCTGCGTGGCCTCGGCCTCCGTGAAGTGTTCGACCTGCTGACGCGGGATGGGCTCGCCGATCATGCGCTCGGTCGCGCGCACCCAGCTCCAATCCTCTCCGGTGACGAAGGTGCAGGCCTTGCCCGCGTTTTCCGAGCGGCCGGTGCGGCCGATGCGGTGGGTGTACGCCTCCGGCGTGTTCGGCACGTCGTAGTTGATCACGTATGAGACGTCGCTTACGTCGATGCCGCGGGCGGCGATATCCGTGGCGACCAGGATGTCGAAGCGGCGGTCGCGAAAGCTGCGCATCGCGCGGTCGCGCTGCCCCTGGGACATGTTGCCCTGGAGTCCAACGGCGCGGTGGCCCGCACGGTCGAGCTGCTGGGCGAGGCGTCGCGCGCGGTGTTTGGTGCGCGTGAAGACGATCGCCGAGCTACAACCGCCTGACCCGAGGATGTGCTCGAGTAGATTGCGCTTGTTCGTCTCCGGCACCGGATACAGTGCGTGCTCGATCGTGTCGGCTGGCCCCGTGCCCGCGAGTTCGACGACGTGCGGGTCGTACAGCAGTTCATTCGCCAACCCTCGGATCTCCCGCGGCATGGTCGCGGAGAACAGCAGGTTCTGGCGCTCTTCGGGTAGCGCCGCAAGGATGCGACGGATATCCGGCAGGAAGCCCATGTCGAACATGTGGTCGGCCTCATCGAGCACGAGTGTCTCGACCTTGTTGAGCCCGATGACTCTCTGCCGCATCAAGTCGAGCAGGCGTCCGGGGCAAGCCACCACCACCTCGGGGCGGCCGCGCAGTGCATCGATTTGGGCGCGCATGGAGACACCACCGAACACAAGTGTCGTCTTCAGGCGCGTGAACTTCGCGAGTAGCCGAATTTCGGCGTCGATCTGGGTCGCCAGCTCGCGCGTTGGTGCCAGCACGAGCGCGCGCGGCCCGGGCTTGCGTGTACCGAGCAGCCGATCGAGGAGCGGGAGCGCGAACGCCGCCGTCTTGCCGGTGCCGGTCTGCGCGAGGCCAAGCACGTCAGCCCCTTCGAGGGCTGCGGGGATCGTTTCGATTTGGATGGGCCGAGGCTCGACGAACCCCGCGGCGCGTACGCCGCGCTCGAGATCCGGGTGAAGCTCGAACAGGTCGAAGCCATTGGAAGAATCAGTTTGTGACGCAGACATCTGGGAAAATAGGTCTCCCCCGCGCCGCGCGCCTTAGCGCGCACGCTACGGGTGATAGTTCTGACCCGTACAACAGTTGTGGGTAAGAAGAGATTTGGCGGCGTGACCGGGGAGATGGTCCTGCTGTTCGCCGCTGCTGGGCAGGGATGCCCAGCTCGATGCGGTGTGGTTTAGCCTGTTTGCGACGCCCCCGCCAGTGGGGACCCGCAATGCCACCCTAATCGGCTACTCCTGCTCGGAACTGGAGCGATTACTCGTTAACAACATTCGAGCGGTTTCCCGCACCCCGCGATGGCTGAACTGTGTTCGGTTATCAAAGTCTGCTACGTCGACCCGGACGAGCTCTTCGTCTACCTCACCGACCCTCTGGACGATGACACCGATGACGACATGCTGACGGACGGCGAAGTGATGTCGATCGAGGCCGCTTGCGCGCGCGGCGCGACGAGAACACCGACGGCGAGGACGAGCGCGGAGAGGCGCCTGCGGAGGAACACGCCGCGATGATACGTCCTTGGGAGGATAGGACGAACAAGCCGCGTTCTTGCTCGATGTCCGGGTAGTGGTGTTATGTCAATTCCCGCCGAAGGCTGAAACTTCCGTGCAGGCGTCCCGAAGACCGCCACGCGGGTGGACGCTTCGCACGGCTGGCATCGTTCCATGATGTCGAGCCCTTTCAGTGCGATGCATTAGAATGTCCGGGTGCGCACTCCGCCTGTCCGGATGCTCCTGAGAGAATAGAGAGATGAGCTCGCGTTCCCGTCTACCTGTGGTTCTCTTCTCAGCCGCCATCTTTTCCGGGGCCTTTCTTCTCTTTCTGGTTCAGCCGATGGTGGGCAAACGCATTCTTCCCTGGTTTGGGGGAGGCCCGGGCGTCTGGATGGTTTGCCTGATGTTCTATCAGGTCACGCTCTTCCTGGGATATCTCTACGCCCATACGCTGGTGCGTTTTTTCTCTCCACTAGCGCAGTGGGGGGTTCACGCTCTTTTACTGGTGGTCGCCCTCGTGCTGCTTCCTGTGTTGCCCGCTGACATCTGGCGGCCGGATGGCACGAGCGATCCCGGTGGCGCCATCGTGACCCTGCTGGTCGCGAATGTCTTTGCCCCTTTCCTGGCCTTGGCGGCCACCGGCCCGCTGCTGCAGGCCTGGTTTTCTCGGAGTTATCCGCATCGCTCTCCTTATCCGCTCTTTGCGGTTTCCAACACCGGTTCCTTTGTGGCTCTATTTCTCTTCCCGGTCGTCATGGAGCCCTTCCTGCCTTTGATACGGTCCGGAGACCTTTGGTCTCTCGGGTATCTGGCGGCCGCCATCCTGATCCTGGCTTCGGGTGTCCTGACTCTGCGACGCGGTGTTCCAAGCCGCTCCCCAGCCGCCCCGCTGGATCCGGAGGGGGAGCGGAGCCGGTCAAGAGGGGACGCTTGGCTGTGGGTTGGGCTTTCGGCTTGTGCGGTGGTGCTCCTGATGGCCATGACCAACAGCCTTTGCATGGACATGACCAGCGTTCCCTTCCTCTGGGTCTTGCCCCTGGGCCTGTACTTACTGAGTTTCATCCTTTGTTTCGGATCGGAGCGTACGTATAAGAGGTCCCTGTGGATCGCTCTGACTCTGTTGACACTCCTTTCCTACCACTCCATTCGGTTCTGGTTGCCCGATCCGAGTCCCGCTAGCCGTCTGCTGAATTCTCTCCTCGTGCAGATTCCTCTGCTTGCCACGACTCTCTTTTCGCTTTGCATGCTCTTGCACGGTGAACTCTACCGATTGCGCCCTCCCGCTCGTTCGTTGACTTCGTTCTATCTGGCCGTTTCGGGAGGTGGGGCACTGGGTGGCCTCTTCGTGGGCGGACTCGCGGTAATAATCTTCGACGACTATTACGAGCTACAGACGGGTTACCTGCTCGCTCTTGTTTTGATCTTCGTGGTTCTAGCGCGAGATCCGCAGAGTTGGATGCATTGGCGTGGGCCCCGATGGCGCATCGCTCTGGCATCCGGGCTTGCGTGCGTCGTAGCCGGCTATTCGATCGTGGAGACGCTGCGTGAGCCAGCGGGGTTGATCCACAAAGAGAGAAGCTTCTTTGGTGTGGCTCGGGTTGTGGACTTCGAAGGCGAACGATCGGGTACAGACCACAGAGTGCTGCGGCATGGCACCACGATGCATGGTGCACAACTCCTCGATGAGCAGTTACGTCGCCGGCCTATTACTTACTTTGGTCTGGTGACGGGCATCGGTATGGCGTTGGCCCAACGCTCCATTGCCGGTCCCTATCGTTTGGGTGTACTGGGGCTCGGGGCCGGTACCCTGGCAGCGTACGGTCGGGAAAGGGATCAGTTTCGCTTCTACGAGATCGATCCCGTGGTCATCAAAATAGCAGGTCGGGACGGTCATTTTACGTATCTCGAAGATAGTCCGGCGAACATCGAGGTCGTGCTCGGTGACGCCCGGCTGTCTTTGCAGCGTGAGCTGGATTCCGTCGGAAGTCAGAAATTCGACGTTCTGGTGATCGACTGTTTCAGTAGCGACTCCATTCCCATCCATTTACTCACGAAGGAAGCCCTAGAACTCTATCTCGCACACCTCGTGCCCGATGGCCTTCTGGCATTTCATACGTCGAATCGCTTCTTTGATCTCGAGCCCATCATCTACCGCCTAGCGATGGAATTCGATCTGTCCACCTTGACGATCTGGAACAAGAGCGCGGGGACCACACTCGCGTCTAAGTCTTGGTGGATTTTCTTGAGTCCCAACCGGAACGCGATCATGAATCTGCGCGCTTTTGCGGAGAAGCGGAAACGGGGGTCAGGTGAGAACGCCCACAAGATCATCGTCAGGACTGAGCCAAGAACTAGACAGCCAACGCCCCTCTGGACGGACGACTACAGCAGTTTGCTGAGCCTTCTCGTCAACGCGAAGAGGTAGGATCCGTGCGCATGAAGCGACCGTGGTCATCTCTGAGGATGCCTTGGGGGAAAGGAAAGTATAAGCGGGACTTTCGGATCACGTCCGAGTGGTGGTGTTATGTCAATTCCCGCTGGCGTCCCAGCGGCGGGAAGTAGGCATCGGGCGGCGAGATCCACGATTCCGTCCTCCTTGGCCGGGATGCGTCAATGTCGACGGCTCCAGGTCTGACGCAATCGCTTGGTGCATGTATTTCCCGCGATGATATTGGGCAACGACATCTTGCTTGATCCTTGTCGATGAAGTGCGCGGATTATACAGAACTTGCACGATCTCCTTGCCTTCCTTCTTCAAGTAGTCCTCTACCGCGATGTTATGTGGCTTGCTGCCCCAATCTTCACCAATCACGAAGACATCGATATTCAGTTCCTTGCATGCAGACACGTACTCGAGCTCATGGTAGGGGCGGACAACGTCGACGCAGCGTAGAGCCCTCAGCATTTCCGCGCGTTGATCGACCGGGATTACAGGCACGTTGGGTTTGTAAGAGCTCACGACACGATCCGCGGCGACGCCGACTACCACGATGTCGCCGATCGTTCTGCAATATTCAAGCAAGGCGAGATGCCCCACATGCAGTAGATCGAATGTTCCTACGGTGTATACGACCACGGAGGCACATGATTTCTGAGGTGACTCAACCTTTTCGAGTGACATTTGCAGCTTCTTCATCTAGAAAAGCCGCCAGCCATAGATTCCGGTTGCGCCAAGGGTGTAGATGGCAAGGATGCAGACATTGATCGGATTTCCAGACAACTTTGGTGTCTTTATTCGGGACACATTTAGAGCGGCGAGCCCCAGGGCGGTGGAATAGAGGATGAGAGAAAATGTCTGCTCGGCGATGAAGCTTTCGAGCATGAAGATCAGAACCAGTATCAAGCTGTTGTTGTCGAGAGCCAATCCCGTGTATCTCGATTCATCGGAAAGGCCGAAGGTCACGAAATAGCTCAGTCGCAGCGCGCTGGTAGCAACCATGATGAATGCCACCGGTAGAAGAATGGGATTGAAGCTTCCGTAGCTGAGGACGAGTACGGCCGGTGCGACTCCGTAGCTGACGATGTCGATCAGCACGTCGAGCTGTCCGCCGAAATTCCGGTCGTTCCCGGTTCGTCCCTTCATTCGTCGCGCAATCAGACCATCTGCCCAGTCGAAAGCCACGGCCCACACCATGCCGATCATGGCCGCCGCGTAGATGCCCCGAATGCTGAAGTAGATGGCGAGAAGCGTGCAAGCCAAGCCCGCAAGTGAACACAAGTTCGGGAGGTCGCCTACGTAGGAGAGAATCGTAGGTTGAGGCTCTTCTCGTTCATAAACGGCTGTGGTCATATATCAACCGCAACGCGTGGGCTGCGCTCCGCGTGCGACTGCGATTGGTAAGTCATTCATCGCACGCTGATGCTGTCGCAGGAGCTGCATTGCTTTCATCGCGAGCAGCGGCGGGGTACGGCAGCTTGGGTCCGTCGGGAGATACCCTGCACCGCAGGCTTTTCGCGTGGGCGTGCGTGCGGGACTGGCGGAGGTTGAAGGCAATCTGATCGTCCAAGATCTGCCGCGTCCAGCTGTACATGCCTTCGGCACGCGTGGCTCCACTCCGCTTCTCCTTGCTCACGATGAGCTGCGCCAGCGTAGGAACGCCAGATACTTGAGGAGTTCTTCCTCCTCCTCGGCGGTCAGGTCGTCGATCGCGAAGGCGGCCAGCCGCTGGCGACGCCCCCCGCTGGCTTCGGCGGGCAGCAAGTACCCGGCTTTCTCCATCAAGGCCTCGTAGGGCACGGCATACGTAACGGCCAGACAGTGCAGCACGTTGGGCGACGGCTTCTTGATCTTCCCATTCTCGAGCTGGCTCAAGTACGCGTTCGAAACCGCCTTGTCGGTGGCTTCTTCGACCTGCCGCAGGGAAAGCCCCTTGGCCAGACGCAGGTCGCCCAGAACGCCACCTAACTCCCTGGGCGGCCCTTCGAATGCGAGGGTCCTTCGCTTGCTCTTGGGTCGCCGCTTGTCACTGGCCATCCAAGACAGCCTAGTCGCGGCTGCTAAGTTTATCAAGCAAAAGATGTGGTCGCTTGACGAACTATGCAATAAAAGTATGCTATGCAGACTGAGTCCATGGCGGAAATCCACCAATTGAAGGTGGGACCGATGCGAGACCGACTCCTCCTGAGACGCATCGAAGAAGAGGAAAAGACCGACGGCGCGCTCATCATCCCCGATACCGCCAATGGGAAGCACGTCGAGGGCAAGGTCATCGCTGTGGGCACGGGGAAGGTCGATGAGTACTTCCGACAGGGCGCGTCGGGTGCGGGTCCGCGTCCGGCGGTGCAATAGCGTGTGGGAAAATCTGCGCGAGTTCTTGCTCCGTCTTTAGCTGCGTTCCCAGACAAGTGCCGAAGAGAGGCGGATGGACAAGGAACGGGCACGGTTCTGGGGAGGATAGAAAGTATAAGCGGGACTTTCGGATCACGTCCGAGTAGTGGTGTTATGTCAATTCCCGTTGGGGTCCCAGCGGCGGGAACCGTTTCCGGATCGGAATCATCGAGCTAGAGTCGGCGGCCCCCCGAACGGCGTGCCCCGCACCCATCGGTTCACCTGATGCCGCATGGATCCGCGCGATTTCCGCGCGCCGGCTGGGACAAGCATTGCCATGGACGCCATAGAACTCGAACGCGAAGAGAGCGGGCACGACGAGCTGGCCGGTCCCGTTCCCGAAGCTTCCGGACCGGGCATGCCCGGCATCATGCAGCTCGCCTGGCCGGCGATCCTGGGCAACCTCGGTTACGCCCTGGTGGGTCTGGTGGATATCAAGATCGTGGGGTCACTGGGCGCTTCCGCGGTGGCCGCCGTCACCACGGGCCACCGCATCTTCTGGGTCTCGGAAGCCGTCCTGATTGCCATCACGGCCGGAACCACAGCCCTGGTGGCGCGGGCCTGGGGGGCCAACAACACCGCCGAAGCCCAGAGAGCTACCCAAGCTTCACTCTGGGTGTGCTGCGGGCTGGGTCTCGCGCTCACGGTCCCGATCTACGTCTACGCCCATACCCTGGTGAGTATTTTCAACCTGGAACCGGAGATCCTGGCCCTCGCCGCAGAGTTTCTGCGCGTCCTGGCGCTGTTCAACGTCTTCTTCGCCGCCAGCATGGTCCTGGGTTCGGCGCTGCGAGCAGCCGGGGACGTGATGACCCCCCTGTGGGTGGGACTGGCCACCAACGTCTGCAACATCGCATTGGTTTACGGGCTCGTCTACGGCCGCTTCGGCCTGCCCGCCATGGGCGTGATGGGCGCAGCTCTGGCCAACGGCATCGCGTTCACGCTGGGCACCTTCCTGATCTGCGGCCTGTGGCTCCGGGGGTACCTCCGCATCCGCTTGCAGCGCGGGCGCTCCCTCACGGCCGAGCGGATCCGACAGCTCTTTCACATCGGCTATCCGGCTGGCATCGAACAGGGCACGATGGAGGTCGGCTTCGTCCTCTTCCTCTGGGTGGTCGCTCTCTACGGAACACCCGCCTATGCGGCGTACGGCATCGGGGTCCAGATCCTATCCGCTTCCTTCCTTGTAGGCTTCGGCTTCACCATTGCGGCCTCCACGCATGTCGGGCAACTGCTCGGCGCGGGCGATCCGGAAGGCGCCACCCGGAGTGGCTGGCGGGCGACTCGCCTATCGGTGACCACCATGACGATCCTGGGAGGCGCGATTGCGCTGGCTGCGGAGCCTCTCGCCGGCTTCATGATCGATGATCCTGAAGTCATCAGGATGACAGTCATCTTCATCTACATC
>JAYGDB010000067.1:0-27857 GCA_046583095.1 Myxococcota bacterium
TTCGCGCTCGGGCTGGCGGGCTGGGTCGGCTACACGATCGCCACGGTGCGGGTCGAGGCCGAAGTCGAGCCGACCGAGGCCGCCGGCGAGTCCGCAGCGGGCGACGCCTCCGCGGACGCTGGAGCTTAGGCCGCACGATGCGCATCGCCCTCCTCACCTATCGCGGCAACATGTATTGCGGCGGCCAGGGAATCTACGCCGCCTACCTGGCGCGCGAGTGGAAGCGCGCGGGCCACGACGTCCACGTATTCGCAGGTCCTCCGCTGCCCGAACTCGAGGACGACATCCCGCTCCACGTAATCCCGAACGACAACGTCTTCGGCCAGCCCTACCCCGACTTCTTCGACCCGAAGCAGCCGTTCTCCCTGCTGAAGCCCCTCTCGCTCTGGGAACTCGGTGTCTCGCGCCTCGGCGTCTTCCCGGAGATGCAGACTTTCGGATTCCGTCTGCTCGCGCGTTGGAAGGAATTTCAGGAGCGCTACCGCTTCGACGTCGTCTTCGACAATCAGTGCCTGAGCTGGGGCCTCCTGGGCCTGCGGGCTCTTGGCGTGCCGGTCCTCTCGGTCATCCACCACCCGCTCCACATCGATCGCGAGGCGGACTTCGCAATCGATCCGCGACTCATCAAGAAGATCAAGCGCACACTGTACTTCCCGCTCTTCATGCAGCAGCAGGTCGCTCGCCGGCTCGACAAGATCGTGACGGTCTCCGAGGCCTCCCGTGTGGAAATCGAACGATATTTCGGAATCCGCCAGAAGGAGATCGCCGTCGTCTACAACGGCACCGACAGCGAGATCTTCCGGCCGATTCCAGGCACCGTAAAGGAAACCGACATGCTCTTCGTCGGTCGCACCGAGGATCGCAAGAAGGGCATCGGGACAATGCTCGAGGCCCTCTCGATGCTGCCCGAACACGTCACCCTCAAGATCGTCGACGGGCGCATTCCGAAAGACGGACTCGTCCCGCGCCTGATCCGCCGCTACGGCCTCGAGAACCGGGTCATCATCCGCGACGAGATGCTCTCCGTGAAAGAGCTGGTCCACGAATACTCGACGGCGAGTGTCGCGATCGTGCCTTCGTTCTTCGAGGGCTTCGGCTTCCCGGCCAGCGAGGCGATGGCCTGCGGGCTCACCGTCATCGCAAATTCTGCCGGCGCCCTGCCCGAAGTGGTGGGCAGCGATGGACACGCGGGACGCCTGGTCCCGCCGCGCAACGCGCCGGCCATGGCAGAAGCCATGCGGGACGTGCTCGCCGACCCGAAGCGCACCGCGCAAATGGGCCGCGACGCCCGGGCCCGCGTACAGCGCGTCTTCCAGTGGAGCGACACCGCTGCCCGCCTGGTCGATGTGTTCGAGGAGACCCTCCGTGCTGCTCACGGTCGATCTCGAGCGGCTTGACGTCCGCGACGGGCAGTCGGTGCTCGATGCCGGCTGCGGCGAAGGGCGCCACTGCTTTGGGTGCCTCGAGCGCGGCGCTCATGTCATCGGCCTCGACCTCGACTTGGGTCCTCTCCGCGATGCCAGCAAGCGGCTTCGCGGACGCGCCTGCGAACTGCAGCGCACCGGAGAGATGACCCAGGGCAACACCTTCCACCTGCCCTTCCCCGACGCCTATTTCGATCGAGTCATCTGCTCGGAGGTGATGGAGCACGTTCATGACTATCGCGGCGCCGCTCGGGAACTCGCGCGGGTGACCAAACCCGGGGGCCGCGTGGCGATCACGATCCCCACGACGACGAGCGAGAACCTGTACCTGCGCTTGGGGGACGACTACTTCGAGAGCCCGGGCGGACACATCCGCATCTTCCGCCCTCGCGAACTCGCCCTGGGTCTGGCGGCGGCGGGGCTCACGACCACGGGTGTCGGCTTCGCCCATGGATTCCACACGCCCTACTGGGTGCTCCGCTCGGTGATGAACCTGCCGGATGCCGACGAGAGCGCGATGGTTCGGGCCTACCGGACCTTCCTGATCCAGGCGACCGGATCGAAGCTCCTCGCCCGCGTCGAGAAGGCGCTCAACTATGTGTGCCCGAAGAGCCTGATCCTCTACGCCGAGAAGCCCGCCGCAGTTCGGGAGGCGACGCGCCCGGCTGACGTCGCGGCGGCGTAGAGAATCGCGCCGGTATGAGCGAATCCCTGCGAATCGGCTTCGTCGCCTATCGGGGCAACATGGAGTGCGGCGGTCAAGGGGTGTACCTCTGGTTCCTTGCGCGAGAACTCACGCGCCTCGGGCACCAGGTGGAGATCTTCGTCGGCCCCCCCTACCCCGATCCCATGCCCTGGGCGGAGGCAGTCCATCGCATCCCGAACCGCGAGATGTGGGCGAAGTGGTTCACGCGCGACTATATCAGCATGCTTGGCGAGAAGCGTCCGACCGAGGCGCTCACGCCCCTGAACTTCTACGAGTTGGCTGCCAGCCGACTCGGTTTCCTGCCCGAGGCCTTCGCGTTCAGCTGCCGAGCGTTCCGGGCACTGGCCTCACAGATTCGGGAGCGCCGATCCTGGGACGTGGTCCACGACGTCCAGTGTCTCGGCTACGGACTCCTCGGCCTTCGGGCGATGGGGCTTCCCGTCGTGACCACGATTCACCACCCGCTCACCATCGACCGGCAGGCGTCCTTCCTCCGGGACGAGAACCTCAGGGAGGCGATCGGGACGGCCCAGTTCTATCCGATCGGCATGCAGCGCTTCGTCGCGCAGCGGCTCGAACGGGTGCTCACCTCTTCGGAGGCGAGTGCCCGCCGGATCGTCGATGACTTCGGCGTCTCGTGCGAGCGCGTCGTGAACGTCTGGAACGGACTCGACACCGACTACTACTCGCCGGATGAGAGTGTCGAGCGCAGTGACTCGGAACTCGTCTGCGTCGGGCGAGCTTTGGATCCGAACAAGGGGATCAAGACGCTGATCGAGGCGCTCGCGAGGCTTCCCGATCACGCAACCCTCACCCTGGTCGACAACGATCACCCGCACAACGAGATCTTCAAGTGGGCGCGGGCGGCATCGGTCGGCGATCGCCTGCACGTCACCGGGCGTCTGCCCCGGGACGAACTCCTGCATCTCTACCGGCGGGCGGCCGTGGTCGTCGTACCGTCGCGCTTCGAGGGTTTCGGGCTCCCCGCGGCAGAGGCGATGGCGTGTGGGACCCCGGTGGTCGCGTGCCAGGCAGGCGCTTTGTCCGAGGTGATGCGTGTCGGCGGTGGCGGGCTGCTGGTGCCCCGGGACGACCCGGATGCGCTGGCCGCGGGGGTTCTCGAGCTACTCGAAGATCCGGCTCGCCGGAGAGAACTCGGACACCGGGGCCGACAGGGGATCGAGGCGGCCTTCTCGTGGCGCCGCGTCGCGGAAGCCACCGTGGCGGTCTATCGCGACGTGCTCGCGGAACGGCGAGGACTGCCGACCAGCACGATCACATCGGCCCACTCGGGAGCCAACCGCGCAAGCCCGTCCAGCACTTGAACGGCGGCCCGCGCCACGACGCCCGGCAGGCGCGCGGTGGTCTTCGACCAACCCGGCATCCCCCACCCGAGCGAGATGGCCTCGACCTTCTCGACGACCAGATGTGCCTCGGCTTGATCGCGCATCAGCCCAAGCTCGTAGCGGGTGAAGTGATCGCTGGGCGCGTCGTATCCGCGACGTTCACGGATCGGCGGCCAACCCAGCTTGTGGCGAATGTCATCCACCGCTCGACCCACCCGACATGCGAGAGACTCGAAATTCGCGACGGCCAGCACCACTCGGCCCTCGCGCGACGTCACCCGGGTCATCTCGGCGATCGCCTGCTCGGGCTGATCGAAGTGATCGAGCGCACCCTTGCAGATGACCGCATCGAAGCTGCCGGTCGCAAACGGGAGCCGATCCGACCACCCCTGAACCCAGTCCGGTTCCACGGGGATCTCGCTCCGACGCTCCTCGGCGAACATCCGCGCCATCTGGGTCATCCGGCGCGAGGGCTCGGCGCCCACCACCATCGCCCCGCGCGCCGCCAGGGCGATCGAGTCCTGACCCACACCACTCGCTACGTCGAGGATGCGCTTTCCCGGAGCGGGGCCAGCGCGATCGAGAGTGACATCCGTCATGCGCTGGAACAGATACTCGCTATCCGGCGTCATTCCGGTCGGGATGACATCACTCATATCGCGATCGAGGTCGACAATTCGCATGGCGCGCAGGCTAGCAGCTCGCCTGCGCACCCGAGGCTGCGTTTGCGTTGAAGCCCGGGCCCGATTCTCGGGGCGGACTGCCGGCCCTCCGGCCGGAATCGGCGGTGCGGTATCCTCCGACTCGCCCATGCCGACCCTACTGTCCGCGCCCGCCAAATCGGAGCCCGGCTTAGCCGCCCTCAAGGCCTTCGGCCAGGGCACGCTCGATCGACTCTACGCCTTCCGAGTCATCTACGTCGCGATCTTCGTCTTCATCCTGCTTTACGTCTTCAGTGTGCGTGGCGCGGAGCAGCTGCTCCAGAACCACTTCGAATCGGTCGTACGCAACAGCCTGCGAATCACCAACCTGAGCGTCCCGGTCAAGATGCAGATCGAGTCACGCATCGATCAGCGCGTGGTGCAATCCCGCTGGGTGCGCTGGGGGGGCGTACAGGCCACCGTGATCGTCCTGGCCGGTGACGGTCACACGTGGATCTACGTGGGTGGACGCACCGTCCAGCCGCCCCCCTCCCTCGACCCCGCAGAGATCGCCCGCGAAGCCGCGCGCCTGCTGCCCGCCCAGGAAGAGGTAATCGTCACGGTGCCGCACAACGCGCTGCTCGCGAACGGCATCCTCGTCTTCTACGCCACCGTACTCCTGTCGGGACTCTTCTTCTACAACCTCGCCATCGGGCGCCGCGAGAGCAAGCGTCTCCAGGAAGCCACGACCGACCGGGATCTGACCGCGCTACGCGCGGAGTCGATCGAGCAGGAACTCGAGGCTGTCCGCCGACGGATGCTCGAAATCGAGCCCGCCGAGCGCGAGCAGACCGAGGAGATCCGCTCCATGGAGCGGGAACGCGAGAGCTTGCAGGCCAAGCTCGCCGGCCTGGCCCAACGGGAAGAGGATCTACGCCTGAAGGCGGCCCGAGCCGTGGACCTCGACCAGGAGCGCCAGGCACTCGAGGATCTGCTCGCGGAAGCCGCCGGAGACCTCTCCGCGAAGGACGAGGAGATCCAGAATCTCGAGAGATCCCTCAAGCGCGCCGGACCGGCGGCCGCGTCCGGACGGAGCCGCGAAGCCGATGTCCTGGCCCGGCGCTTCGAAACCCTTTACAAGACCCTCGAGATCGACGGCCGCGCGCTAACTGACCTGATCGCCCTGCGCGATGAGACGATGAAGCTGAAGGCCGAAGAGAGTCTCAAGCGCCTCGCCGACGAGACGGGAAACGTCAGCGTGCGGCGCAAGGTCGGTGGCCTGCCTCCCAGCCACGCCATCTTCGAGCTCGGCTTCGCAGGCAAGGGCCGCATCTACTACACCAAGGGACGTCAGCGCCGCTTCCGCATTCTCACGGTTGGCGCCAAGAACACCCAGAAGACCGACCTCGAGTATTTGAGAAAGCTGTCCTTCTAGCTCGCTCGCGATTCGAGCTGCCTAACGAATCGCCTTGCGAAGTCCATCCTTCAGCTCCGCGTTTTCCCAGGGCTTGGGAATCACCGCGTCGATCTCGAGGGCTTCGACCTCCTCGTCGGAGACGGCCTGCGCCCAGCCCGTGATCAGGAGCTTGCCCGCGCTCGGCTGGAGCCGAGCGACCTTGGCGAGTAGTTCGACCCCCGTCATGCCCGGCATCTTGTGGTCGGTAAGGACGGCGTCGAAGTGCTGCTCCTCGAGCAGACGCAGCGCCTCCAGGGGCGTCTGAGCCGTCACGAGCTCGTATCCCTCCCGCCGCAGGCTGCGAACCAGGGACGCGAGGATTCGCTCTTCGTCGTCCACCAGCAGGACGCGAGCCCTCACTCGTCTTCAGGCCCCGAGAGAGGAAGCCACACCTTGAACGTCGCGCCCTCGCCCGGCTCGCTCGTGACGTCGATGCGACCTCCGTGCCGGCGCACGATGTTGTAGGACGTCGCCAGGCCGAGGCCCGTTCCGGCGCCTACGTCCTTCGTCGTGAAGAAGGGATCGAAGATACGGGCCTGATCTCGGGCCGGGATGCCCGTGCCGGTGTCGCGGATCGAGATGGCGACACCGTCGCCCTCGCGTTGGCTCCGAAGCTCGATTCGACCCATGCCGCTGTCGCCGAGCTTCTCCTCGATCGATTGGTAGGCGTTGACGAGCAGGTTCATGAAGACCTGCTTGAGCTGGCTGGGATAGCAGCGGATCGGCGGCAGATCGCAGTACTCCTTGTCGAGCACCACCGAGTGCTTCATCATCGTCCAGGCGATGCTCGCGGTGGAGTCGAGGCATAGGTTCACGTCCGCCTCGCTGCATTCGTCGCTGCCCTGGTGCGAAAAATCCCGCAGGTCCTTGACGATGTGCCGGATCCGCTCCGCGCCGTCCTGGGACTCGCGCACCGCCTTGGCAAAATCCGCCTGCACGAAATCGAGACCGAGGTCCTGCGTGACGGCCGCGAGAGATTCCGACGCGGCCCGGACGGCATCGAGGCCTTCAGCTTCGCCGGTCGCGTTCAGAATTGCCTTCTGGAGGTCATCGACGCGCTCCCAGGCTTGGCGCAGGTCGCCCAGATACTCGGTCATCTGGAACAGGTTCGCGTGGATGAAGCCCATCGGGTTGTTGATCTCGTGGGCGACCCCCGCAGCGAGCTGACCGATCGACGCCATCTTTTCCGTCTGCAGCACCTGGCGCTGCAGCCGCTTCACCTCCGAGAGATCCTGGAAGATCGCAACGGCCGCGCGCCCTTCGAGCTCCCCCTCGCCACCCGGCTCGACGACGAGGGGCGAGCACGAGATCCCGATCGGAAGCAGGCTGCCGTCGTCGAGTCGGAGCTTGGTCTCCTGCCCCTTGAAGCGCAGACCTTCGCCCAAGGTGCGACCGATGACCGACTGCTCCGGCGTCTCGTCGGCGAGCCAATCCCACACGCAACGTCCCACGAGACCGCCCGACTCTGCAGCGAGGATCTCCTCGGCCGTGGTGTTGGCCGTGACGATACGGCCTTCCGCATCGACGACGAGCAGCGCGCTGTTCAGGTTCTGGATGATGTTCTCGTTGTAGTGCTGAAGATCACGAATCTGCCGCTCGGCAACGCCCTTGGCGCGCTGCTTGCGCCAGCGACGAACCTGCTCGAGGACGACGACGGGGAGCACATCCGCGTAGTCGGGACCGACCCGTACGCAATCGGCGGCGCCGCTTCGGAAGGCTTCCAGCGCAGAGCCCTCACCGGCTTCTGCGGTCACGTTGACGATCGGTGGGCCCGACTTTCCCAGGGCTTCGAGCATCGGGGTGCTCACATCGGACGCGGCCCGATCCACGAGAACGAGGTCGGCCCGCACACTCGCCGCGACTGCGCTGTCGGCATCGCGCACCAGCTCGATCTCGACCTCGCCACCGAGCTGAGCCAAGGCATCCAGCGTATCGCGGTACGCCTCACCGCCGTCGGTCGCTTCCTTCGAGTCCGGGCTCCCCGTCAGGACGACGATGCGAACGAGGGACGGCGACAGCTCCACGCAGGCTCCTCATGCGGTGGCCGGGTTCGCAGCGCCCGCCGCGAACGGGTTCACCCGAAACCAGACGACACACATGTGGGGGGAGTTCGCAGCAGGCTAGCGGATCGGTGCGGACGCTCCAACCCCGCACCCGTGGACCGCGCTGCGCGTTGCATGCACATCAGTTGCTTCGCGGGCTTTCGCTAGACCGCACTGCGCCCCGTCGCGAGACGACGGGCAGTGGCCGTGAGCACCGCTACACTCCATTCACCCCCTCCGCTCGGCCGGAGGCGTCCCTGTCACATGCGTGAGTCTCGAATCCTCGTCGTCGACGACGAGGAGCACTATCGGAACGCGCTCGAGCGGATCCTCTCACGTGTGGGTCATCAGGTCCTCACCGCGCGCGACGCCGGCGAAGCCATCGCACTCGTCGCCTCCCACCCCGTCGATCTCGTGCTCTGCGACTACCAGATGCCCGGCATCAATGGACTCGAGGTGATCCGGCAGATCCACGAGTTGGCCCCCGACCTGCCCTGCATCGTCATCACGGGCTACAGCACGCCGGAAACCTCCATCGAAGCCCTGCATGCGGGCGCCTACTGGTACCTCGAGAAGCCCTTCGAAACCGAGCAGCTCGACGTCATCCGCCGCCTCGTCGAACAGGCGATCGAGCACGGCCGGCTCAAAACCGAGAACCGCCTGCTCCAGGGGCAACTACGATCGAAGTACAAGTTCGACAGCATCGTGGGCAAGAGCGCGGCCCTGCAGAAGGTTCTCGGAATGGTCGACAAGATCGCCGAGACCGACAGCACGGTCCTGATCACGGGCGAGAGCGGCACCGGCAAGGAGCTGATCGCCCGTGCCATCCACTACAACAGCCGCCGTTCGGATCGGATGCTCGTGACGGTGAACTGCGGCGCAATTCCCGAAGAACTGCTCGAGTCCGAGCTCTTCGGCCACGTAAAGGGTGCCTTCACGAACGCCTTCCAGCATCGAGAGGGCCGCTTCTCCCTCGCCCACGGCGGAACGATCTTCCTGGACGAGATCGGCGACATGAGCCCCAACCTCCAGGTAAAGCTCCTGCGCGTTCTGCAAAACAAGACCTTCGAGCCCGTCGGCTCCTCGAAGACCGAGCAGGTGGACGTCCGCGTGCTCGCAGCGACGAACCAGAATCTCGCCTCGCTGATTGAGGAGAAGCGATTTCGAGAGGATCTATACTACCGACTGAACGTCCTTCCTATCGACATTCCGCCGCTGCGAGAGCGCGTCGACGACATCCCGCTGCTCGTCCACCACTTCCTCGACGAGGCCCGCGCCGAGCGCGGATGCAGGGTCCAGGGTCTAACGGACGAGGTGATGAGCCGGTTGATGGAACACGACTGGCCCGGCAACATTCGCGAACTCGAGAACATGATAGAGCGGCTACTCGTGCTCAACAGCGAGGGCGAGATCGGCCTCGACGCGCTGCCGCCCGACTTCTGCCCGAGCCAACCCCGCAGCATCGAATCGCCGCAGGTCCCCGCATCGGGCCTCGACTTCAAGCAGGTGGTCGACCAGATCGAGGTGGACCTGATCCTCCAGGCCCTCGAGCACACCCACTGGAACAAGAACCGCGCGGCCCAACTCCTGGGCCTGAACCGGACCACGCTGGAAGGCAAGATCCGAAAGCGCGGGCTGGTTCCGCCGGGCACCGAACCTCGGCCGTAGCCGCCCCACACAGCAGCCGACTTCGCAGGCGACAATTTAGTAACTCCCGAGTGCGCAGGACCGTCGAAATCCCAACGCTCCTGCACATCGCCCCGCTCGCCGCCGCCACATGCGGCACCCCGGCTTCGCACGATCTTGCGTACCCGGCGGCTGGCGGAATTTATAAATTCAATAACAATATCAAATACTTATAGAGATTCTTTGCTCCGGCCACGAGCCCCCGACGCGTTAATTCGGGCCCGGATCGATTCCAGTACAAGTGTTGGCATCCACCGTGCAACTCAGCCGTCTCGTCACGCAGAGGGACGGCGAAGGAGCCGACCGCCTCTCGTGAAGCTGCGAGTCACTTCAGAGAGGATGCAAATGGAAGCCCTGCTCCGCGACGCCAAAGAGAAGTACGACGAGATCCCGGCCACCCTCCGAGAGCAGATCGTTCTCGAGCACACGCCCCTGATCCGTTACATCGTGTATCGGATCGCGGTGCGGCTGCCTTCGCACATCGACCTGGATGACTTGCACAATACCGGCGTGATCGGTCTGATGGACGCGATCGAGAAATACGACCCGGACAAGAACTGCAAGTTCAAGACCTATGCCGAGTTCCGGATCAAGGGTGCGATCCTGGACCAGCTCCGTGCCCTCGACTGGGTGCCGCGCAGCGTTCGGCAGAAGAGCCGCAAGCTCGAGCGCGCCTATGGCGACGTGGAGCAGAGACTCGGGCGCCAGGCCACCGATGACGAGGTGGCGGACTCGCTCGGACTCAAGATAGACAAGTTCCACGATCTGCTCAATCAGGTCCGCGGCATCTCCCTCGTGAACCTCGAAGAGATCCGGGGCACGAACCCCGACGGCGACCGCACCGGCACCTTTGCCGACGTCATCGAAGATGTTCACTCCGAGAATCCCTTCGCCTCTCTCAAGCTCCTCGAGACGAAGCACTTCATCTCCGACACGATCGGGACACTGCCCGAGAAGGAGCGACTCGTCGTGTCGCTCTACTACTACGAAGATCTCAACATGAAAGAGATCGGAAACATCCTCGGGATCACCGAATCACGGGTCTGCCAGATCCACACGAAAGCCGTGATGCGCCTTCGCTCCAAGCTGAAGGGGATGGTCGATCACTAGCCGGGACACGGGCCGGTAGCACAAGTACCACTGCTCACCGGGTGCCAGGGCTCCACGAGCTGCCTGACGGCATCCCGCGAGGACGTCCGCAGCCGCAACGCCCAGCGATCGCGAGGCACCGCGATGACACACGCTGAGGGAGCTTTCTTACCCAGCCTCGACCCTGGAACCCGGCTCGGTCCGGGAGATCGGTGCTGAAGCCGGCCAGGGCCCGAGAATCCATTCAATCCCGGTGCCTCCAGCGACGATAGGAGGCACGAGGTACGCTGCGAAACCGAACGGCCCCGAGGGCCCGTCTGGGGGGACACCATGTCGAAGATCCTGCTGCTGGCGGACGACAGTGTGGTCATCCGAAAGCTCGTCGGACTCAGCTTCGCCAACGAAGACGTCGAGGTCGTTACCACGGACACCGGCGACGATGCGCTCGCGCGCGCTCGCGAGATCCAACCGGACCTCGTCCTCGCCGACGTCGTCATGCCGGGCAAGAGCGGCTACGAGGTCTGTGAAGCCATCAAGGCCGACGCCTCGCTGCGGCATATCCCGGTGTTGTTGTTGACGGACGCCTTCGAAGCCTTCGACGAAGACCGGAGTCGCCAGGCGGGATCGGACGGTCACATCACGAAGCCCTTCGAGACGCAGAGCCTCGTGGACCGCGTGATGGATCTCCTCTCGCAGGCGCCGGCGTCACGGACCGTGGCCACGGCGGAGCTGCCCTCGCCGCTCCCCGAGCCGGCGGTGCGGACGGAGATCAGCTTCGAGACTCCGGTCACGCAGGCAGAGGCCAGCCGCGACGATGCCTACGAGTTCTTCGACGACGACACCCAGGCGGACACCGCTGCGCTGGAGCTGGACACGTCCACTCCGCCTCCGCTCGCCTCGGAGCACCTGGATGACGCGTTCGACTTCGGCTTGGACCTCCACCCGATCGACGCGACGGACCCGATCGCAGGCGAGGCGGATGCCCTCGACCCGAATTTCGACCTCGATTCCAACGCACCCGGCGACCTGGGACCGGTGACCCATTTCGAGGCCGGGCTCGACGAGCCGAGCGAGCGCGTTCTCGACGATGCAGCAGACTCGAACGACAGCGGCTACGACGTGTCGTCTTCCGACCCTGGCCATCCATTTACCGCCCCGCCGGCAAGCGGCCGCCCGGGACCGGACGTCTCGCAGGTGATGCGGGACCGAATTCACGAGACCCTCGAGAAGATCGCCTGGGAGGCGTTCGCCGACGTCTCCGACTCGATCGTTCGCCAGGTGCTCGAGCGAGTCGAGTCGATCGTATGGGAAGTCGTGCCGCAGATGGCAGAGGCACTCGTCCGCGAAGAGATCCGCCGCATCAAGGGCGACGACTGATCCCTTCCGCGCCCTGCTAGAATCGGGCGCTTCATGCCGACTGCTCCCCACCCGCCCGTCTCGTCCTGGCGCCCGCTGGTGGTTCGTGCGCTGGCAGAGGATGTCGGTTCGGGTGACGTCACGTCCGAGATCGCCATCCCCAAGGACGCTTCCGGACGCGCCCAGATCGAAGCGCGCGAAGACGTGATCGCTTGTGGACTCGACGTGGCCGAGGAGGTCTTCCGCCAAGTCGATTCGGCCCTCACCTTCGAGCGACGGGTGAGCGACGGCGACCGGATCCGCGGCGGAACGCCGATCGCGCTGCTCGAAGGCAGCGTACGCTCGATTCTCATGGGCGAGCGCACTGCGCTCAATTTTATGACGCGCCTCTGCGGCATCGCGTCCCACGCCGCTCGCTTCGTCGAGGCCGTGGCGGGAACCCGCGCCGCCATCGTCGATACCCGGAAGACCCTCCCGGGCTGGCGTGTGCTCGACAAGTACGCTGCAGCGACCGGGGGAGCGGTGAATCACCGAGGCGGCCTCTTCGACGGGATCCTCCTCAAGGACAACCACACGGCGTCCGCCGGCGGAGTGCTGGCGGCAGTCCAGGCCGCGCTCGCGAACGCACCGCAGGGAATGCGGGTGCAGGTCGAGGTGCAGTCCGAAGCGGAGGCGCAGGAGGCCATCGCCGCTGGGGCCGACTTCTTGCTGCTCGACAACTGCTCCCCGGATGTGTGTCGGCGAATCGTCGAGCGTTGCGATCCGGGGATCCTGCTCGAGTCCTCGGGCCGAATTGGACTACACAACGTCCGAGATCACGCCGAAGCCGGTGTCCACCGGATCTCCGTCGGCGCGATCACCCACTCGGCTCCAGCCGCCGATCTGGCGCTCGAGATGATCCCACGCGGCGCATGACGACGGGTACGGGGCAGGTGCTCGAAGCGCTGCGGCGAGCGAACGGCGCCGGCTGTTCCGGCCAATCCCTATCGACGGAGCTTGGCGTCTCACGCGCCGCCATCTGGAAGCACGTGGAGAACCTGCGCCGGCGCGGGTATCGAGTCGAAGGGGCGCCAAACAGCGGCTATGCGCTGACCGGTCTGCCCGACCGCCTGTATTCCGAGGAGGTGTGCGCCGGAGAACCGCGTCGTTGGCTGGGCCGGGAGGTTCACTACCTCGAGGAGACCGACTCGACGAACCGGGTGGCCTTCGAACTCGCACGGGAGGGGGCGGCGTCGGGTGTCGCGGTGATCGCCGAGCACCAGAGCGCGGGACGCGGGCGCTTGGGCCGCACGTTTTTCTCACCCGCCCATTGCAACCTGTACACGTCGATCGTCCTGCGACCCGACATCACGATCGCCGAAGCTCCCACCCTGATCCTCGCCTCGGCGATCGGCGTCGCCGAGGCGGTCGCCGCCAGCCTCGAAGACATCGGGCGGGTCGAGATCAAGTGGCCGAACGATGTCCTCATCGACGGCCTCAAGACCTCGGGCATCCTGATGGAGATGAACGCCGAAGCGACAAAGGTCGACTTCGTGATCCTGGGCATCGGCGTGAACCTGAACGTCAATCGCGAGCAACTCCCCGAGGAGTTCCGCGCACGCGCAACCAGCCTGGCCGCAGCATCGGGAAAGCCCGTAGACCGGATCGCGTTCACCCGGAGGCTTTACGGTATTCTTGAAGATGTGTTCGACCAGCATTCCCAAAACGGATTCACCTCACTTCGAGGGCGCTTCGACTCCTGGTTTCGGATGCCTGGCCGCAGCGTCGAGGTGCACGGAATGACGGGCGAGTCCCTGGCGGGAACGGTGCGCGGGATCGCGGTAGACGGCGCTCTCGAGGTCGAGCGCGCGGACGGTTCGCTCGAGCGGGTCATCGCCGGCGACGTCACACTCTCGGGCGACGGAGCACCCCGGTGACCGTTCTCCTCGTCGTCGACATCGGAAACACGAATATCTCCCTCGGTGTCTTCGACTACGACGACGAACCCGGCAAGGACGACCTGGTCCTGCACTGGCGCCTCAGCACCCACCGGGAGTTGACATCCGACGAACTCGCGAGTTCGCTCCAGTCGCTCTTCAGCCAGGAAGGACGGGAGATCTCCCAGGTCACGGACGTGATCATGTCGAGCGTCGTGCCGCCACTGGTTCCCATCTGGAATCGAGTCGCGACGAAGCTCTTCGACCGCGAGCCTCATCTGGTCGGGCCGGGTATGCGAACGGGCATGCCGGTCCGCTACGAGAACCCGAGCGAAGTGGGCGCCGACCGCATCGTGAACTCGGTCGCCGCCTACGAGATCTTCGGTGGGCCCGTGATCGCCGTGGACTTCGGCACGGCGACGACCTTTGATTGCGTGTCGAAGAAAGGAGAGTACATGGGGGGTTGCCTCTTCCCGGGCATCCACATCTCGATGGACGCGCTCTTCGAACGCACCTCGAAGCTGCCCCGAGTAGAGATCGCGCGCCCCAAGCACGTCATTGGCAAGACGACGACAGGTGCCCTGCAGTCCGGCCTGCTCTACGGCTACGCGGGCATGGTGGACTCGATGGTCGAACGAATCCAGCCGGAGCTCGGCGACGACCCAGCCAGGGTGATCGCCACCGGCGGCCTTGCCGGCCGCATCGCGCGCGAGAGCAACACGATCGAGGAAGTGGTGCCCTTCCTGACGCTCGAGGGGCTGCGGATTCTCTTCGAGAAGAACCGATAGCGACCGCATTCAGGGTGGCTCCGTGACCTCCCCCACGGCTCGCAGCGCTTCAGATCAAGTTCAGCCCCGTCCCAGCCGAGGGGGAATAGTGGCGACGTGACGCCGGCGACCCTGTCTGCCGGACCGAGAGGGGGTTTCTGCTCCAGTGGGCTCAGCCACCAGAATCCGACTCAGCTTGTCCGCCCAGGCGGAGAAGTACGCCCGCAAGGACGCCCCCGTCGAAGTGCGCCGGATGGCGGCTCGCGGGGCGCTGCCTCTGGAACCCGTCGAGCTGGCCACGGTTCTGTTTGCCCTGGCCCACGATCCGGACACCGAGGTCAAGACCCGCGCGGGCGAGAGCCTCGAGTTGCTGCCCGAGTCGGTCGTCGCGGCGGTCCTCGACGGGCCGACACACCCCGCAGTTCTCTCGCACCTTGCTCACGTGCATCACACGAGCGAGGCCCACTGCGAGAAGATCGCGCTGAACCCAGCGGCCGACGACTCGACCCTCGCATTCCTTGCAACCCTCCCCCTGCGGCAAGTACTCGACATCATCAGCAACAACCAGGAGCGACTGCTCCGATCTGATGAGATCGTCGAGGCGATCGGCGCGAATCCGCTGACGGGCCGAGCTGTCATCGATCGCATCCTGGTGTTCCTCGGCGTTGACGACGAAGACGAACTCTCGGGCGCCGACGACATCAGCAGCAACGACGCCGAGGCGGCGGTCCGCGCCCTGCTCGGGGAGGAGATGGCGGACATCGCCCGCTGCCTGGTCAGCGAGAACGACCTCGACGACGAGGCGCTCTCGAACAACCTCTTCTCCGCAGTCCAAAAGATGAACGTGATCCAGAGGATCAAGCTCGCGCGGGTGGGCGGCAAGGAGGCCCGAACGCTTCTGGTTCGCGATCGCAATAAGGTCGTCTCGGCGGCCGTGATTTCGAGCCCGAGGCTCACGAGCGTCGAGGTCATCGCCATCACGAAGTCCCGGAGCATCTCGGAGGAGATCCTCCGGATGATCGCACGAAATCGGGAGTGGACGAAGCACTACCAGGTGAAATTGAGCCTGGCGACGAACCCGAAGTGCCCCCTCTCGGAGGCCACCAAGTTCCTCAATTACTTGCAGGACAAGGATCTGCGGACGATCATGAAGAGCAAGGACGTTCCCGCGGCGATCTCGTCACATGCACGCCGCATTCTCACGAAGAAGGGAAGGGTCTAGGAACAGCTCGATTGGCACATCCGAATCCGGACATCGCCCGCGTCGACGCACGGATTGTTTTCTGGGGGATCCCGGGGGCCGGGGTCACAACGAACCTGCGGGTGATCCATCAAAAGCTGCGCGCTGACCATCGCGGCGAGCTTCAATCGGTGCCCACGCGGCTCGACCCGACAACGAGCTACGAGCTGCTTTCAATCGAACTCGGCAAACTGAAGGGACGATCCACCCAGCTCCAGGTGGTGGCGGTCCCCGGCGGAGCCGAGCATGCGCCCACCCGCAAGCAGCTGCTGGACCGCGTCGACGGCCTCGTCTTCGTCGCGGACTCGCGCCCCGAGCACGTCGAAGCAAACCTCGCATCGGTTGCCGAACTCCGGGCCGCACTCGAAGCATACGGGTATTCGCTCGACGAGCTGCCGGTGGTCGTGCAATACAACCAACGAGACGAGAGCAACTCCTACGCGATCGAGGAGCTCCACCGAAAACTGGCAATCCCCGGCGCCGCGGTCTTCGAAGCCGTGGCCTGCGAGGGCAAGGGCGTCCTCCAGACGCTCACGACGATCTCCAAGTGCGTGGTTCGCGTCCTGCGCGAGTCGCAACTGGCGCCGCAGCTCTCGGTCGATGAGAGAACGCCCGAGCCGGTCCCGGTCGAGCTGACCGTGGAGCCCCGGCCAACACCGCTCCCGCCGACCGACATCGAAGTGATGGAGCGCGCGATCCTGGACGAAGGCCGAGCTGGCGATCCCGCAGTTGGGCAAGCGACCTGGGAGGCGCAGCGCACCGTCGACACGACCCAGCAGGCCCTCGACCGTCCCTGGGGCAGTGGGGCTGAGGAGATCGAGAGTTCGAAGGACGCTCGCCTCGGGCCCGAGTTCGAGATCGTCTCCATCGGGGAAGCCACGATCGTGTCCCCGCGCTCGGTCCAGCTGCCTGTCGTCCTCCGCAATCCCGAAGGCGAGACCGCCCGCCTGTGCCTCACCGTCGCCCTGGATCATCTCCTCGAACACGGGAAAGAGTGATGGCGGGGCGAGTCGGCAGCGTCGAGGCCTCCGAGTGGCGCATTCGGATGTTCTAGCCGACGTGAAGTTGCTCTGCGCGCAGCTCGGGATCGGTGTGTGGCTGGTCGTCGCCTCGCGCCTGCTGACCGGAACCGGGGTGAGCATCGCCGGGATGCTGGACGATCTCGCTCTCGTCCTGCTGCTCGGCGCCCTGCAGTCTGCCCTGGTCCGGCGCGCCCGAGGGACTGCCCACCAGCTGCTCGCATTGCTTCCGATGACTGTCACCGCCGCGTACTTCCTCGCAAACCAGGCCCACTACGCGTTCTTCAAGACCAACCTGGGAATCGCCGCATTCCAGATGGGCACCATGGCGATCGACGCGCGCACCTCGGTGGGAGAGCTGCTGGGCTTCGCCAACGTCAGCTTGCTACTCGTCATCCCGGTCGGGCTGCAGCTCGTGCTGCTTCGAGTCGGAGGCGCGCGCATGCCCGCGGCGGCCGCCACCCTGGCCTTCTCGGGCCTGCTCGCCGGCGGCCTCGCAGGCCTATTCCGACACGATGTCTTCATCTTCCCGGACCATGACCCCGCGATGAGCCTGGTTCGGGAGGCCGGCATGTTGGCGCGAGAAGCCGCGTTCGGAAGGCCGCCCCTCGAGTTGGAGCGAACCGCCGCAAGCCTCTTCAATCGCGAGGGCTTCGTGGGCTACGAGTTCGCCGGCACCCCTGAGCGACTGCTCTACCAACGCCCGATCGCTCCGGCGCCCGAGCTTCGCAACCCGATCAACGTGATCGTGATCCTGATGGAGTCGGTACGCGCGTTCGAAATGACGGGCGCCTCCCGCAAGCTGCCCGTCACACCGGTGCTCAACGCCCTCGAAGCTCAGTCCCTCGTCTTCCCGAACTTCTACTACAACGGGATGCGCACCGTCGATGCGGAGTTCTCGATCCTATGCAGCGCACTCCCGCTCGTCAACCAGGCTCCCATCTACCTGCGCCATCCCCGTCTCGACATCCGCTGCCTGCCGGAGATCCTCGCGGAACGCGGCTACGGAACCCACTGGATCTCGGCCTATCGCTCTTCCTACGGCCACAAGGACCGGTTCCTGATGCGACACGGCGTCCAGCAAATCCACGACGATGCGAGCATGGACGCCACTCGCACCCGCCACCCCAACGTCGGCTGGGGAATGGGGGATCGCGACATGTTCGAGCAGGCGCTCGAGAAGCTCGATCGCTTTCGCGAGCCCTTCTTCGCCGAGGTCATGACCCTCTCGAATCACCACCCGTTCGATCATGACTACGGGATCGACTTTCCAGCCGGTTTCGACGACGTACCGGGCACCCAGCACTACCGCGACTACCTCAAGGGAGTCCACTACACCGACCGTGCGGTTGGGGAGTTTCTCGAGGGCGCACGCGAGAAGAGTTGGTTCCCGCGCACCCTCTTCGTGATCCTGGGCGACCACAGTGTGCGCACCTACCCCGCCAATCCCGACGGCTCGCCGATCGGGCCGGTGCGAGAGACGGAGATCTACTTCCGAGGTCGCCTGATCCTCTACGGACCCGATCTCGTCGAAGCGGCCGAGATCGACCGGCTGGGAAGCCAGATCGACCTCGCCCCCACCCTCCTCGAACTCCTCGGAATCCGCACTGACAACTCCTTCCAGGGCGTCAGCTTGCTGGCTCCGGTTCCGAACGAGCGTCGCTTCGCGCTTACGAACATCGGACACGTATGGAACATGCGCGTGGGCAACCACTACTGTTACTCGGTCGGCTACTCCTGCTTCGAGGGAGTCTTCCCGCGCTGCCCGAAAGGCGTCAAACCCACCTTCGCCGGCCACACCTGCTTCGAGAGCCAGGACGACGTGATGGACCTCGCCGACGAGAGTCGCATCCGAAGGCTGGACGCCGTCGAGCGCGAGCAGGTTCTCGGACGCGCGCGGCGCATCCTCGAGGTGAATCGCACGATGGTCGTCGAGGGCCTCTTCCGCTGAACCGAGCTCGGAGCCTGACCCGAGACTCGGGTCCACCGCCTAGATCAGCTCTTCCAGCCGGCGACCCGGAATTCCCAGCGAATCGGCGACACCCTCACAGACGACCTCGCCCCGCCAGATGTTCGCGCCCAGCGCCAGAGCGCTATCGGACTTCAACGCGTCGACAACGCCTCGTCCTGCGAGCTCCTCGATATACGGGAGCGTCGTATTCGTCAACGCGAACGTCGATGTCCGCGGCACTGCACCCGGCATGTTCGCGACACCGTAGTGAATGATGTCATCCACCTCGTAGGTGGGTTGAGAGTGGGTCGTCGGGTGAATCGTCTCGATGCAGCCACCCTGGTCGACCGCCACATCGACGATCACCGAGCCCGCTTCCATTCGCGACACCAACTCGCGGGACACGAGGGTCGGCGGACGTCGCCCGTGCAGGTACACAGCACCGATCACCAGGTCACTCGTCTCGACCGAGCGATCGATGTTCGCCCCATTGGAGTAGAGGGTGTTCAACTCCCCCTTGAAGAGATCGTAGACGTAGGAGAGGCGCGACAGGTTCGTGTCGAGGAGGTCTACTTCCGCGCCGAGGGCGTGAGCGATGCGCAGGGCGCTGATGCCGACAGTCCCGGCCCCCAGGATCGTGACCCGGCCCCGCGCGACACCGGGGACGCCGCCGAGGAGAAGTCCTTTTCCCCCGTTCTCCTTCTGAAGCAGCGTCGCACCCACCTGGACGGCGAGACGCCCAGCCACCTCGCTCATGGGCGCCAACACCGGGAACGAGCCATCCTCGTTCCGAATGGTCTCGTAGGCGATCGCACAGACGTCCGCTTCCCGGAGTGCCGCGGTGAGGCCTGGAGACGCGGCCAGGTGTAGGTAGGTGAAAAGGCTCTGGCCGGAGTGCAGGTGCTGCACCTCGTCCTCGTTCGGTTCCTTCACTTTGACAACGAGATCCGGCTCGGACCAGGCTTCTTCCGTGGACACGAGCCGCGCGCCCGCCTGCTGGTACGCATCGTCGGAGAAGCCGCTGCCAATCCCGGCACCCCCCTCGATCCGAACGTCGTGGCCAGCCTTCACGAGTGCGCGGGCTCCGTCGGGAACGAGGCCAACCCGAAATTCGCGATCCTTCGTTTCTCTCGGTACGCCGATCCGCATTCCGGCTCCGTCGGCTGGCTGGGGCCTAGCCCTGATACGCCTCGATCAGGATGTCCGCGATCTCCGGACGCATGACCCGGAGGTCGGGACGCTCACCTAGCTGCAGGATCTCCCGCACATGCGTGCCCGAGATCGAGAAGGGTTTCTCGTCGGGGTGCCGCTCGGTGAGATCGACCCGGCCGAGCGACTCGTAGAACGCCGCGAAGCCGATCTTGCACGGTTGGATCCGCAGCTCGCCCGGCAAGTTGTCGAAGATCTCGTGAGCGTCGAAGTCGCCCCAGATGGCCTCGCCATCCTCGTAGGGCGCATCTGCGTGCTTGCGACCGATCACGATGTCACTGAATCCGTAGTTCTGGCGGTAGATACCGTGCATCACGGCCTCCTTGGGACCGCCGTAGAACATCTTGATGTCGAGACCGATCAGTTCGAACACCTCTGAGAGGCCGTAGCCGGCCTGCTCCCACACGGCCTCGTCCTTGTCACCATCGCCGAGCAGGCGCGCCTCGTGGAGCTTGCGGTAGCAGCGCATCCGCACCGCGGCGGGGACATCGTCACCCTTCAGCTCGCCGACGAGCGGGTTGAGGACGACGCCGGTGAAGTGGCCTTCGGCCGTCAGTTTCTCGGCGCCCGCCACGAGCGCGTATTCGTGGGCGCGGTGCAGGGGATTTCGGGTCTGGAAGGCCAGCGCCCGCTCCCACTTCTTGTCCTCGATGAAGGCGCGGGTCATCCGCGGCGACAGCATGTACTCGCCGTACTCCAGGTTCCGCGCCTGCGGCAGCACGCGAATCGAAGCACCGAGCAGCTTGTCGCGGGGGTCCGCCTCCACCATCCGGCCCCCCGGATGGTCCATCCGATCCGTACCGTAGATGCCCTTCACATAGCGAGGCTTGTCCCAGTCGAAAATCTCGACGTCGTCGACGATCGCCACCAACTCATTGGCCTCGGTCACGAGAGCGACCGAGTCACCCGCCGAGATGACGTCAACCTCGGCATCGGTGAGCGGCAGGGAGAGCGGGATCGTCCAGGCATAGCGCGTGCCGTCCTGCAGGATGATCGACTCGTCGAGCACCCGGTCGTACACCTCCTGTTTCATCGGGCCCTCGAGCGGTGACAGGGCGCCGTCGGCCAACCGGTGCACGGTCGAGAGATCCGCTGCGCTGACGACGACCTGTCGGAGGCCGGCAGCCTCCTCGCTGAACTCCCGGCGCCTCGAGAACGGGACGATCCGATCCACAGGCTCAGCGAGCCCGCCGTGAACCGGGACGAGATTGCGCTGCGTTGACACTGAATTCTCCTTGTCGTCCTCGAGGTGGCCTAGGAAGCGGCCCTACCAGACCGGGGCGAAAGCGGCTCCGGCATCCAGCAGGATGCGGTCTCCTGTCCCGTCCATGCGTCTCACGAACAGGCGATCGAGGCCGGTTGATTCTCTGACATAGACGACGAAGCGCCCGTCGGGGGATACCGAGGGCATCTTCTCGTCGCGGATCCCTGCGGCGATGGGGGACCTGGCCGAACCATCCGGACGCATTCTCCGGAGCCGCCAACCGTCACGGGAGGGCGCACTGTACACGATCCAGTCGCCGTTGGGCGAGAACGAGGGCTCCCGGCCCGGTCCCAGCTCCCGTTCCTCCCCTGTAGCCACGTCCAGGGCCACGAGCGCCGAGGGACGGCGCAAGCGGCCGGCCTTCGAGGAAGAACGGCGAACGTAGACGAGCATCTCTCCGTCGGGCGACAAGCGCACGACTTCGGCGCCGCGGTTCTCGAAGAGCAATCGCGGCGAACGGCCTCGGCCATCGGTTACGAAAACGCGCTCGAACTGCCGATTGCCGTCGCTGACCGCCTGCAACAGGGCCAGTTGCTCGCCCAGCCCGTAGTCCGCGAACAGGTGAGGACGCTCCCCGTAGGTGATCGTTCGCACGACTTCGGTCGCACGGCTGTACTCATAGACCTGGATGCGGCGCTTGTGATTGCTGAGGAAGAGAAGCCGGTCGTGGTCTTCCGTCCAGGCCAGAGGCAAGGAGCCGCGCGGCGCACCCTCGATCGGCGTCACCTCGCCCGTGAGCGGATCGACGAGGCAGAGGCGGCCGGGATAGCGGGAGAGTTGACCGTGCTCGCCCGCCATGCCGAGGAACCGGCGAATCGAGTCCATTCGAGCAACACCCAGCTTCGTTCGCGGTAGCTCTCTCTCTTCTTCGAGAAGTTCGGCGCGCCGTCGAGCGTCCTCGCCCTCCCAGTACGTCACGGCGATGGGGGCGGTCGGAAGTTCGTCAAGGCGGAGTCCGGCGGTTCCACAACCCGAGAGAAATCCGATCGCCAGCACACATGTGGCCAATCTCCGGCCCCCGGTCACAGTGGCGCCTCGACTGGGCGTCCTCGGAACTGTCCGATGGCGTCTCGTTCGAAGATCCCGGCCGCGAGCACGCGGTCGACCGTGTTGGCTCCAACGGCGAGGACGATCTGAGCGGCGGTCGGAAATGGGAAGAGCTCGTGGTCCGCGAAGCCCTGGTCCATCGCGGAGAGGTAGACACCGGTCGCAACGTGAGAGTGATAGACCGCAGTCACCGCCTCGCCGCGGCTCTCCACCTCCTCGAGCACGCGCAGGGTATCGACCTCGCTCATGTAGTACGCCTGACGCGCGTCGCGTGGGTAAGCGACCGGATCGTTCTGGTGCTGCAGGGTCATGGTGTTGCGGCAGCGGTAGACGTGACGGAATCGATCGCCTTCGACCCCCGCTACGAGCCCGCAGCACTCCTCGGGCCGCGTCTCGAGCGCGTGGCTACAGAGCTCGTTGAGAATCCGCCCGGGAATCTCCACGGCCGCAGCATGGCTGTCTACCGGAATCGGCTCGCTCATTCTAGATCTGGTAGGAGAGTGCCTCGGGATGAGCGCGGCGAACTGCAGCCTCCGCAGCCCGACGGCATAGCTGTTCGAGGTTAGTGTCGGAGAGCACGCGCGAGAATCCGGCTGCGAGTTCGGGCCAGAGGAAGTCGGGGCGGTTGTGCGCCACCTCTCCGGCGTCTTCGCCCCACCCCTCCGCCTCACCCGCCGGTCCCTCGACGGCTTCGACGACTTCGCGAAGGGTGATCTTCGCAGGCGGCCGGGCCAGGGTGTAGCCACCCCCGGGACCCCGCTTGCCGATCACCAGGTCTGCCCGGCGCAATCGCTGGAAGATCTGCTCGAGATAGCGGGTCGGGATGCCCTGGCGCTCGCCGATTACGCGCACCTGCACGAGCTGGCCCTGGCCGTTGTAGGCCAGGTCGAAGACCCCGCAGATGGCGTAGTGGACCTGGAGAGAAAGGCGCATGCTGGAGTCAAGAATGCATGAGACCCCGGGCGATTTCCAGCCTGGGTTAGGATCGCCGCCGCTGTCGTGGAGGCGAGAGGGGCAGGAATGAACGAGGAACTCAACCGTTCGCTGCGGACCTCCCACCGGACGGTCCTTGCGATGATCGCACTCTGCGCTGTGCTGAGCGCGATCCAGCCCGGCGACAGCGACGACGACGCACCCGACCCGACAACCACCAGCGTCGCGATCGCGCTCGGGCTGGGCACGGTCCTGGCACGCGGGGTGTCGACCTCTTCCGCAATCTCCCTCCGCACGCGGGTCACCCTGGTGCTGTGCGCCTACGCGTGCAGCTTGGCCCTGGCAATGCTCGGGACCTTCGTCGCCATCACCCGCGGGCAGCCGCAGGTGGGCCTGATGTTCGCGCTGGCGGCGGGCATCTTCGCCCTCCGCCGGCCAGGAACGCTCGGCGCGAACGGCTCCGGAACGACGTAGGAAGCCCGGCGTGTTGATTCGGATCGACGAAGTCGCGAAACGGATCGGAGGGCGCACGCTCTTCGAAGGGGTGTCGCTGCACGTCGAGGCCGGAGATCGGATCGGGCTCGTGGGTCCGAACGGCGCCGGCAAGTCGACCCTCCTCCGCGTGATCGCCGGCGACGAGGCCGCAGACGAGGGTCATGTCACGCGCCCACGCAGTGTCAAGCTCGGGATGCTCCGCCAGGAGATCGATCCCGCCCAGCACTGCTCGGTGAAAGACGAAGCCTCCAAGGCCCTCCTGCATCTCGACCAACTCGAGACGCAGATGCGTGAACTCGAGCATGCCATGACTGAAGCCGGCTCTTCCGGCCGGGAAGTCTCGCCCGAGCTGGCCGAGCGCTACCACAGCGCGACCACACGCTTCGAGCACTCCGGCGGCTTCGAGCGCCATGCCCGGGTCGCTGCCGTGCTCGCAGGACTCGGCTTCGACGACCAAGCCCGTGATCGCCCCCTCTCCAGCTTCAGCGGCGGCTGGTTGATGCGGGTCGAGCTGGCAAAGCTCCTGCTCTCAGATCCAGACGTCCTACTCCTCGACGAGCCGACGAACCACCTCGATCTGCCAGCCATCCAGTGGTTCGAGGAAACCCTCGACGCTTTCCCCGGCGCCGTGGTCACGGTCTCCCACGACCGCACCTTCTTGCGCCGTCACGTGAGCCGGGTCGCGGAGCTCGACGGGCATGGAAGCTTCGAGTCCTACGAGGGGAACTACCAGAGCTACCTCGCACAGCGCGCCGGACGACGCGCCACGCTCCTGGCCGCGAAAGCCAAGCAAGACCGCGAAGTGGCGCAGATGGAGCGCTTCATCGAGCGCTTCCGCGCGAAGGCCACCAAGGCGAAACAGGCCCAGAGCCGAATCAAGGCGCTGGAGCGCATGGAACGGATCAAGCTCGAGCCCGAACGGCGCAAGCGCGTGCGCATGCGCATCCCGGCTCCACCGCGCTCGGGCGACATCGTGATGACCCTCGAGGACATCGAGAAGTCGTACGGGGACACGACGGTGTACCAGGGCATAGACTTCCAGCTGCGACGGGGCGACCGCGCAGCGCTCGCGGGCCCGAACGGCGCCGGAAAGTCAACCCTGCTTCGCCTCGTGGCGGACGTCCTGGAGTTCGAGTCCGGCACCCGCACGCCGGGCCACAACGTGCAGATCGGCTTCTACGCCCAACATCAGCTCGAGAGCCTCGATCTGCATCGCACGGTTCTCGAAGAGCTCGGGAGCGTGGCGGAATTCGGGGACATCCCGCGCCTGCGCGGGCACCTCGGAGCCTTCCTGTTCAGCGGCGACGACGTAGAAAAGAAGGTGAGCGTTCTGTCCGGCGGCGAAAAGGCGAGGTTGGCGCTTGCAAAGCTGCTGTTGCATCCGGCGAACCTGCTCGTCCTCGACGAGCCCACGAACCATCTCGACATCGAGGCCTGCGAGGTACTCGAACAGGCGCTGGGTCACTACCAGGGCACCCTCGTCTTCGTTTCCCACGACCGCAGCTTCATCAATGCCCTGGCGACCCGCGTCGTCGAGGTACAGGCCGGGGTGCTCCGGGACTTCGCCGGCAACTACGATGACTACCTCGCAAAGATCGCCGCCCTCGATGCACGCGAGGCACCGGTGGCGTCGGAGCCACTCGCCGCGAAGGCCCCCGCGCCGCCAGCACTCGGGCCCCCCAAGCAGCAGCGCCAGCTAGAACGAGAGAGAAGGAAGGCCCGCGAGAAGCGGGTCCGACAGATCGCACGGTTGGAAGCGGAGATCCAGACCCTCGAGAGCGAGGTCGAGTCCCTCGGCTGGAAGCTCGGCGATCCCGAACTCTACAAGGACGTCGATCGCATGCGCGAGTTGACCGACGCGAAGGACGCACTCGAGTCGACTGTCGCAGAGCGCTACGCCGCTTGGGAGCACCTCACGGACGAACTCAGCGCCCTCGACGACATCGCCGTCTCCGACTAGTCTCGGCGGCGCGCCCGGGTGGCGGAACTGGTAGACGCGCTAGGTTCAGGACCTAGTGAGGGCAACCTCGTGCTGGTTCGACTCCAGTCCCGGGCACCACTATTGGCGACTCGGCGTAGCCGAATCGCGGGGCGGAAGCGCTCGCCGGGTTGACCGGCCGGGGGCGGTGCGTAGAGTCCGTCCCCCGGAGGGCCTCAGTTGGCTGACTCGCCCGAAACCCGCTCCGTGCGGGGTCCCACAGGAGAGAACCTCGAAGTACCGGTTGAATTGCCGGTTTTGCCGCTTCGGGACGTAGTCGTCTACCCAGGCGTCACGGTCCCCCTGACGATCGGTCGTGCCCGCTCCATCGCGGCCCTCGAGGAGGCCACCTCTCACGGATACCTGCTGGCGGCCACCCAGCGAGACCCCTCCACCGAAGAACCCGGCCCCTCCGATCTTCACCGCGTGGGCTGCATCGTGCGACTGATGCGGGTTCTCGACTCCCGAGACGAGGGCAAGCAGGCCCTGGTCGTAGGAGTCGCCCGTGCCGACCTCGGTGAGACCACTCAACTCGAGCCCGTCCATCGAACCCGCGCCATCCCGCTTCCGGAAGCGCACAGCGACTCGGCCGACCACGAAGCCATCTGGCGGCGCGTGGTCGACAAGGCCCTGCAGGTCATCGAGCTTCGCGACGACCTCCCTGAGGAGTGGAAGTCGTTCATCTCGGGCATCCCGACACCGGGAATGCTCGCCGACCTGATCGCATCGAACATCGCCATCCCGCCCGAGGAGCGCATCCGGCTGCTGGAAGAGACCGATCCGATCGTCCGGCTCCTCGGCATCGAACCCCATCTCGAGCGCGAGGTCACGATTGCCGAGACGCAGCGGACCCTGCGCGACGAATCCGAAGCCGAAGACATGGACCCGCGGCGGCGAGAGCGGATGCTGCGGCGACGGATGCGCGAGATTCAGGACGAACTCGGTGAGGCCGACGCGGGTCAGACCGAGATCGACGAGTTGCGCGACAAGCTCGGAGGAGCGGAACTGCCCGACGAGGCGCGCGCCCAGGCCGAGCGCGAGCTGAAACGCCTGTCGGCTCTGCCCCAGCACGCCCCGGACCGACATCTCGTGCGGACCTATCTCGAGTGGATGCTCGACCTGCCCTGGAAGATCGAGTCCGAGGATGTCCTGGAACTCGCCCACGCCCGCCTGGTCCTCGACGCCGACCATCACGGCCTCGACAAGGTCAAGGAGCGAATTCTCGAGTATCTCGCCGTCCGCAAGCTCGCGCCGGACGCGAAGGCTCCGATCCTCTGCTTCGTGGGGCCCCCGGGCGTTGGAAAAACATCCCTCGGACGCTCGATCGCCCGAGCCATGGGCCGCAAGTTCGCACGCGCGTCCCTCGGCGGCGTTCGGGACGAGGCCGAGATTCGCGGGCATCGACGCACCTATGTGGGCGCCATGCCGGGACGAATCCTCCAGAGCATCAAGCGCGCCGGCTCCCGCAACCCGATCTTCGTGCTGGACGAAATCGACAAGCTCGGCTCGGACTTCCGCGGCGACCCCTCGTCGGCGCTCCTGGAGGTGCTGGATCCCGAGCAGAACGACAGCTTCAGCGATCACTACATCGAGGTGCCCTTCGACCTGTCCCACGTCCTCTTCGTGGCGACCGCGAACACCTTGACGACTGTGCCCCCGGCGCTACTCGACCGCATGGAGGTGATCGAGCTTCCGGGATACACCGAGCGAGAGAAGCAGATCATCGCCCGGGAGCACCTGGTGCCGAAGCAGCTCGAGGCCCACGGCCTGTCGGCGGATCGCATCCACCTGAGTGACGGAGCCCTCGCGAAGGTGGTATTGGAGTACACCCGCGAAGCCGGCGTCCGAAACCTGGAGCGACAACTCGCGAGCCTGATGCGCAAGGCCGCGATCCAGGTCGCCGAGCAGGGAACCGATACCGAGGTCGAGCTCGACGAGGCGTTCGTGAGCACGGCCCTGGGCGCACCGCCGCACCTGCCCGAGAGTGCCGAGCGCGGAGAACATCCCGGCGTCGCCGTCGGACTCGGCATCACGGCCCACGGCGGAGACATCCTCTTCGTCGAAGCCACCCGCATGGGCGGCGGCAAGGGCATCCGCCTGCGGCTGACCGGACAGATGGGAGACGTCATGCGCGAGTCCGCCGAAGCCGCCCTCTCGTGGGTGCGCGCCCAGGCCGACTCCCTCGGTCTCTCGCCCAAGGCCCTCGAGCCATGCGAGATTCACCTCCACATTCCGGCCGGCGCAATCCCGAAGGACGGACCCTCCGCGGGTGTGGCTCTCGTGACCGCCATC
>JAYGDB010000099.1:0-12319 GCA_046583095.1 Myxococcota bacterium
TCCTTCATCGACGGGAAGTTCCACCCGTAGGCCTCGTGCTCGCGCTTGAACCAGGCCGCACCGAGTGACAACACGAAGCGGCCGGCGGAGGCTTGATCGAGGGTGCTCGCCATCTTCGCGACCAGCGCAGGATTTCGGTAGGTGTTGCCGAGAACCAGGTGTCCGAGCCGGAGCTTTCGCGTCATACCCGCGGCGACCGCGATCAGCGTGTAGCCCTCGAAGGCCGGCAGGGGCTCTTCCTCTCGCCGTCCCGGCGGCGGAAGGAAGTGATCGGCAAACCAGACGCTGTTCCAGCGCCCCGCTTCCAGGCTTTCGATCGACGCACGGATCTCATCCCAGGTCGTGCGGTAGCAGTTCACTTGCACGCCGAACTTCATGAATCACTCCTCGTGACGAACCGTTCCGCCCAGTCGCGAGCGTGCGCAGCGCATCGTCGCGCAGTTGCCGCTCGAGGATCTTGACCGATGCAGTCCGAGGCACGGCGCACCTCTTCCAGTTCATAGGGCTCACCCGGTGCGGCGAGCGCCGCCAGCGCTGCCTGTCGATCCATTTCCGCGATCCTACCCCTCGAATCTACTGCCTCACCAAGCAGCCAGACTGTGGCATAGAATCTGCCAGGAACGGAAGCGAACCAGGAGGAAGCAGGCATGGCGTCAGCGCGTTTGGACGGAAAGGTCGCACTCGTCACCGGGGGATCCCGCGGTATCGGCAAGGGAATCGCCCGCGTCTTCGCCGAGGCCGGCGCCCAGGTGATGATCACCTCCCGCAAGGCCGACAGCTGCGAGGAGACCGCGAAGGAACTGGGGGACGCCGTTCACTGGGAAGCCGGCCACATCGGCCGCAGCGAGGACGCCGAGCGCGTGATCGACGCGACGATCGAGAAGCTCGGCGGTCTAGACATCCTCGTGAACAACGCGGCCACGAACCCCTACGCGGGCCCGACCATCGACGTCGATCGGCCGCGCTGGGAAAAAACTCTCGACGTCAACCTCAGTGCGCCGCTCTTCTGGACCCAGCTCGCCTGGCAGCGCAGCCTGAAGCAGAACGGCGGCACCGTCATCAACATCTCGAGCGTGGGCGGACTCGGCACGAGCGCGATCCTCGGCGTCTACGACATCACGAAGGCGGCGCTCATCCACCTCACGAAACAGCTCGCGGCCGAGCTCGGTCCGAAGGTACGCGTCAACGCGATCGCGCCGGGGCTGATCAAGACCGACTTCGCTCGGATTCTGTGGGAAGGCGACCGAGGCGACCAGGTTGCCGGGGCCTACCCGCTCGGGAGACTCGGCGAGCCCGCCGACGTCGCCGCTACCGCGCTCTTTCTGGCAGACGACGCATCCAGCGGATGGATCACCGGGCAGGCAATCGTCCTCGATGGCGGAGGCATTATCGGCTTCAACCGCATCAGCTGACGCGCACGCTATGCCGGTTTCGATAGGAAGGTAATGCGCAACTTGTGTTATTTCCGAACGAATCGTTTCGGAAAGCTCTGTTTCTTCGCATGCGCAGTCCACTCGTCGTCCTCGTGCAACGCGGGCTGCAACACCGCAAGACCACTCGCGAGACGTGAAGACCAGATGAAAGGAATCGCCGTGAAACACCCGGGAAACGGCACGAGCCGACACAAACTCTCGTTGACATCCTTGAATGCGACTGTCAATGTTGTTCTTTACAGTAGAAGAAAAAAATTATGGATTGACTGGGCGAATGTTCGCGCCGGGCGATCTCACGGGAAGCTAGCTGCTGGAGACGAGAATGACCGTTGCGGAAATCGCCTGGGAGTTTGCGGGTGTGTTCGATGAACTCAAGCCCGCCGAGATCAACGAGATGCTTGCAAAGAACGTCCCGATGGAAACCCTGGCGTTCTTCACCGAATACGCCGAGGACTTCGGACGCATCGAGAAGATCGAGGGCGACAGCAGCAAGCGCCTTCCGAACCTGATGCTCATCGGCTACCTGCTCCGCGTCCTCGAAGAGCGGCTGCTCGCTGGCGATACTCCGCCGAGCCCCTAGCCCCCCGAGCGAGTTCGTCGAGAACCGCTCCCACCAGGCCGGCACGCAGCGCTCGGAACACCGAAGGAACACCCTCGGGCGCGCTCGACAAAACGGCGACAGAAGTGACTCGTTTCCGTCGACAAAAGCCCGACAAAAGCTTCAGGTCGGCTCGGCCGGTCCGTAGCGGCGCACCAACCGCGGCAGGTTCACCCCGTTGACGACGACGTGCGCGGTCACGGGCGCCAGCAGATTCCCGGTCCACACGAACAGCGCCCCGAACAGCAATCCGGCGCCGATCGCGAAACCCGTCCACGGCAGGAACTCGCGGCGGGGCACGAAGTGAACGCAGCCAAACAGCAAGCTTGCGAGCAGCCACCCCACACGGGGCTGGAGGGCCCCGCGGAAGAAGACCTCCTCGGCGAAGCCGCTGACCAATGCCAGCAGGACGGCATTGGAAACCGAGAGCGGCCCGAGGGCCCGGGCCATCGCGCGTGCGAGGTCGTCGCCCCAGCGCGTCTTTAGAGTCGCCCAGTCGGAGAGAGCAATCAGAGCGGCCGCAGCAGCAACGCCGATCAGGAGGTCGCGCCCGAGCGAGAGTTCCTCGGCCTGGGCAGCCACGGACGTGAACAGGATCGGCTCGTCGTAGAAGCCGATGCGCCAGACCCCCCCAGCTGCGGCCAGGGCAGCGTAGAAGAGCAGCCCCAGTCGGACGAAGTTCGTCTCCGTGGGCCCGCTGTCGCGCGCCGGCTCGACCGGCTGTTCCAACGAAATTTGCCCCCCTGGCAGCGGCAGAGTAAGTTCCCATGGTAGCCGACGCCCCCCAGGGGCGTCGGATTTCGCATTCTGGCCACCCGCTCGAGGCGAAGCATGGCAGATCGAGTCCCGATGACCGCTCGTGGCTACGAGCAGATCAAACAGGACCTGAAGCAGCTCCAATCGGTCGAACGTCCCAAGAACGTCGCGGACATCGAGGAGGCAATCGCCCATGGCGATCTGTCCGAGAACGCCGAGTACCACGCTGCCAAGGAGCACCAGGGCCACCTGGAGGCCCGAATCTCCCTCCTCGAAGACCGGATCGCGCGAGCCCAGGTAATCGACCCATCCAGCCAAGACACGGACCAGGTACGATTCGGATGCACGGTGCGCCTCCAGGACGTCGAAACCGGCGATGAGGTCCGATACATGATCGTCGGCGAGGACGAGTCCGACGCTTCGCAGGGGCGAATTTCGGTCACCTCACCCGTCGGGCGTGCCCTGGTAGGCAAGGCCGTCGACGACTCGGTGGAGGTGAAGGTTCCGAAGGGCACACGTGAGTTCGATGTCCTCGAGATCTTGATTGAGTCCTGACGGAGGGACATCCCGCAGCTAAGATCGGCGGCCGCATTCCTCGGTAGCTCAGTTGGTAGAGCAGGCGGCTGTTAACCGCCGGGTCGCAGGTTCAAGTCCTGCCCGGGGAGCCAGCTTTGAGCGCGGCCGTGAATCCCAGGTTCACGGCCGCTCGCGCATTTGAAGGGTTCTCCCCCCGCAGATCCAGAGCACACTCGGACGGACTCCGCCGGGGGCTTCCGGTACGATCGGACACTCGAAGGGGGCGACATGACTGGCCGAAGAGTTCTCGTTTCCGGAGTGGGCGCAGCCCTCGTAGCCGTGCCGCTGGTCCTCTTCGCGACCGCCTCGGCATTCGCCGAGACCGCCTGGGTGCGGGGCGGCATTCGTCTGAACCTGCGCACCGAACCCGGGACCCAGTTTCGGATCATCGGCGGCGTGAGCACCGGTGACGCCGTCGATATCACCGAACGCACCGAGGGCTGGACGCAGATCAGGCTGGCGGACGGCAAGTCGGGCTGGATACCCGAGGGCTACCTCCTGGCCAAGCCACCGCCGACGGTCCGACTGGGCCAGCTCGAGGACGAGGTGACGAGCCTGCGCGCGCAGCTCGAATCGAGCAACGCACGAGGCATCGAGTTGGAGACTACGAACGAGACCCTCGCGTCTCGCGAGGGTGGCCAACGCTCCGAGATCGACCGCCTGGAGGTCGAAAACGCGGAGCTGCGCGCCAACCGGCGCTGGCCCGAGTGGATCACCGGCGCATCCGTGCTCGCAGCCGGGATGCTGCTGGGCGCCATCTTGCACCGCAACGCGACGCGGCGGCCGACCTCACGAATCCGCCTCTAGCCGGCGACCCCTGCACGCCGGCCGACTGGACGAAGAAGTTCATAGAGCCGGAGTAGACGAGGCCGCGGTCCACGGCGTGCAGATCACGAACGCGCGCGGGGTCCGACGCTCGGTGAAGCGTGAGATCGCGGCACCGGATTCGCGAAATTGGTCGAGACGAAAAGCGAGACCCCCGCGGGACGCACTCGGCCAACTCCGGGTGGGACACAGCGAGAGCAATCCCCCGAACGCTCTACCGTTTCGAGAGCGCATCGATTGAGCGATCATGCGGAACCGCTGGTCATCGAGAAGCTCGAGTGAGAAAGGCAGCCCCCCCCCAGATGGCGAGCGTTCCCCACGCCACCGATTTGCAAGACCTGAGCCGACTCGGCGACGGCAGCGCGGACGACCGCCTTCACATGAGGCTCGTCTTCCGCATCCTGCTGCGCTGCCTGGGATTGCTCCGGCCGGTTCGCAAGCACGTCCTGTGGCTCTTTGCAGGCTTCGCCACGATGACCCTGCTGATCGCTCCGCTGATGCTGATCTTCATCGACACCCTCTGGACTCGCGTTCTTCAGGGCAAGGCGATGCTCGAGATCGAAGCGATCTTCTTCGGCCTGCCCGTCGAACTCGCCACGACCGCGGCGGGCTTCGACCAGGCGATGCGCTCGCTCGTCGCCGCGCGGCTGATCTGGTGGGGCGCCGGGGGCGCCGCCATCGCGATCCCGATCTTCATCGGCCTCTACTACTACCAGGTGTGGATCCTCCAGCGAGTCAACCAGAAGCTCCGGGTCGACCTGCTCTCCCACCTGCAGAGCCTCTCCCTGCGCTTTCACGCCGACAACAGCGTTGGAGACGCCGTCTACCGGCTGAACCAGGACAGCGCGATGGTCACCCAGCTGATCCAGGTGCTGGTGCTGGTTCCGTTCACGGCGATTCCGCAGTTCTTGTTCTCGGTGGTGGTGATGTGCCTGTTCGCGCCGGTACTCGGGCTGATCCTCTTCGCCGTCATCCTCCCGAGCCTGATCGTCGGAGGCTGGTTCTCGACACGAATGCGCACCCGCTTCCGCGGCGCCCGGGAGACAAACGCCGCGCTCACCGGACGCATCCAGGAAACCCTGGCGGGCATCAAGATCATCAAGGCCTACGGGGCGGAACGTGTCGAGCAGGGCGCCTTCGACGGCGCCAGCCACAGCGCCTTCGGTGCCGCCTTTCGAGCCCGGAACCTCTACGCGGTCTACACGATGTCGATGTTCTGGGTGTTCGGAACCTTCGCCCTGTTCATGACTGCGCTGGGAACCGTCGAGGCGATGAAGGAGACGGAGCTGGCCGCGGCAGCTCTCGGCTTCACGATCTGGAATCTCGGTCTGTACAACTACTTCAAGGGACGCCTGGGAAGCGCGGTCGAGGCTTTGAAGGACGTCTTCCGAATCTGGGGACGTGCCCAGGACATCGCGATCGGTCTCGATCGCGTCTTCGAGGTGATGGATCGTCGTCCCGACGTGGAGGACGAACCGGACGCGGTTCCGCTCGAGAGCATCCGCGAGGGAATTCGCTTCGCTGGAATCAGCTTTCAGTATCAGTCCGACCGCCCCGTACTCCACGAACTGGATCTCACCGCGGAGATCGGAACAATCACTGCCATCGTCGGCCCGACAGGCTCGGGCAAGAGCACCTTGATGGCGCTGCTGCTGCGGCTCTTCGATCCGACCGCCGGAAAGATCGAGATCGACGGGGTCGACCTCAAGCGCTTCCAGACCGCCAGCCTGCGCGACCGGATCTCGATCGCGCTGCAGGAGAACATCCTGTTCGGAGACACGGTGCGCGAGAACATCCGCTTCGCGGTTCCCGCCGCGACCGACGAAGAGGTCCGCGAGGCGGCGCGCGTCGCAGGGGCTAGCGAGTTCATCGAAGAACTGGCGGAAGGCTACGACACGCTGCTCGGCGAACGCGGGTCGAAGCTGTCGACGGGACAGCGGCAACGCCTCTCGATCGCTCGCGCCGTCCTCAAGGACACGCCGATCCTGATCCTCGACGAGCCGACCGCCGCCCTCGACGCCGCCACGGAGCAGAAGGTGCTGGCCAATCTCGCGGAGTGGGGACAGGGCCGCGCGATCTTCCTGATCACGCATCGTCTCTCCACGATCCGCCAGGCGGATCGGATCGCCTTCCTGCAGGACGGCGCCATCATCGAGTTGGACAGCCACGACGACCTGATGCGTCGCCCCGACGGTGCCTATCGGGCCCTTGTCGAGGCCGAGCAGATCGCCGCACAGGCGGCAGCCGGATGAGCTCCAAGAACCGCATGGAGGAGAGCGAGTTCCTGACCACCGGGGAGACCTTCCGGGTGATCCGGCGCGCGATTCGGTATATCGGGCCGTTCAAGGCGCGCTTCTCCGTCAAGGTCGGCTTGATGTTCGCGAGCCTCATCCCGATGCTGATGCTGCCCTGGCCGGTGAAGATCATCATCGACAATGTCATCGAGGGTCGGGCCATCGATGACCCGATTCGTCCCTATCCGGGGCTGATCGCGCCGATCCTGAACTCTCTCGCCGACTACTCGGTCTACGAGCTGCTGTTCATCGTGATCGCGTTCCAGACGACCCTGTTCCTGCTGATCGGAGCCTTCGGCGCCTCCGGCAGCGAGCGGGAAACGGCGGAGGGCTACCTCGCCAGCGGCTACGACACGGCCAGCCGCACTGAGAACGAGGCGAACTCCGGCTTCAGCCTCACGGGCGGGTTCCTCGGTCTCTTCGATTTCCGGTGGACGATGCGGCTCACGCAATCGCTCAACCACCACTACCGTACCCAGCTCTTCGATCGCATCCAGACCCTGCCGATGACCGCCTTCGACGACGAGCGCATCGGTGACGCGGTGTTCCGCGTCATGTACGACACGCCGACAATCACGAACGCGTGCTACCGCATCCTGCTCACGCCGCTCACGTCGCCTCTGCACATCCTCCTGACGGTGTGGATCCTGACCTCGGCCTTCGGCGACCAGCCCATCCTCATCTACTCGGCCCTGGCCTTCCTGCCGCTGGCGTTTGCAGTCACCCTGCCGTTGGCTAGCGCGATGCGCCGCTCGAGCGGACGCAGCCGCAAGGCCGGAGCCACCGCGACATCGACTGCCGAAGAGGGAATCAGCAATATTCTCGCGGTCCAGAGCCTCGGTGGCGAGGACCGACAGCGGGAGCGCTACGAGGACGACAGCTGGAGCGCCTTCAGCCGCTACCGAGCCGTATTCCGGCTGGGCATCTACGCGGTCGTGCTCGCGGCCGTCCCGGGCGCGTTCATCGTCGGCTACGCATTCCTCCACGCCATCGATCTCGTGATTGCAGGACAGCTCAGCGTCGGCGACTTCGGTCTGCTGGTCACCTACTTCTTCCACATTCTCATCTCGGCCCAGGGGCTCGGCGGCCTGTGGTTCAGCCTGCAAGGGTCTGCCGCCGGGCTGCACCGCGTCTTCTTCTTGATGGACATGCCGGGCGAGGCCGACGACCCTGCGAATGCCAACCTCGCGCCGATTCGGCAGGGCCTCGAGATCGACAAGGTCGACTACGCGTATCCCGACGGCACCCAGGCGCTTCGAGGTATCGAGCTGTACGCGAAGGTCGGCCAGATGATCGCCTTCGTGGGCCCGGCCGGCGCCGGCAAGACCACGCTCGCGTACCTGATCCCGCGTTTCATCGCCCCGGATCGCGGGCAGGTGAGGATCGACGGCACGAACATCGCGGAGGTGAGCCTCGATTCACTGCGCAGCCAGATCGCCTTCGTCTTCCAGGAGACGGTTCTCTTCGACGCAACCGTGGAAGAGAACATCCGCATGGGGCAGCCGAACGCATCGGACGCGGACGTGAGGGAAGCCGCGAAGCTGGCGGGGGCAGAGGAGTTCATCGAGAAGCTGCCGCAGGGCTACCAGACACCTCTCGGGCGCGCCGGCGGCAAGCTCTCGGTCGGGCAGAAGCAGCGTCTATCCCTCGCCCGAGCCATGGTTCGCGACGCGCGCATCCTGATCCTCGACGAACCGACGTCGGCGCTCGACCCGGAGACCGAGACCCGCTTTGTCGCCACCCTGAGAGAGGTGAGCCGCAACCGCATCGTGGTGGTCATCGCGCACCGGCTCTCGACCGTCCGCACTGCGGACGAAATCCTGTTCGTCGATGGCGGTGAGATCCGAGAGCGGGGCACCCACGCGGCCCTGCTCGAGCACCCCGGCGGTGGCTACCGACGCTTCGTCGAAATGCAGTCCGGGACCGCGAGCTGAAGCCAGCCGGGAAGGGCCGCTGCGGGTCGAGCAACAACCGCGCATCCTGCAACTCTCTCCAGCCATTACCGGAGGCTCCGATCGGGCAATCTACCGATCTGCAGTCCAGCCGCGCTGCTCGCGGCTGTAGGGAGCCGAGCGTTCGACCGAAGGACAAGAGACGCCCCGCCGCAGGGGCCCCTCGAAACCCTCGCGGGATTCGCGGCCGCGATGGAGCACTGGCTGGCACAATGAACCCTCCTGCACCTAGAGACCGGCTCAGAACGCTTCGAGGCCACTGAGAATGCCGCCGGACGACTTCGAGGAGCGAGCGGAAACCCTGCTCGTCGTGGATGATGATCCGAACATCCATCCCCTCATCGACTTCTATCTCGAAGGTGTCGTGGAGCGGGTCCTCCACGCCGAGTCCCCGTTGGCGGGGCTGCAGTGCGCCCGTAAGTCTCGGCCGAGCGTCGTTCTGTTGGACATCGACATGCCAGGAATGACCGGCTTCGAGCTGTGTCGTGAGCTCAAGCGTGACGAGGACACTCGAGACATCCCGGTTCTCTTCCTGACCGTGGAGAAAGACGAACGCCAAGTCGCCCGGGCGCTCGACTCGGGCGGTACGGACTATGTCACCAAGCCCTTCAGTGGGGTCGTGCTCCAGGCCCGGGTCCGCGCCGCCCTTCGCACGAAGCGACTCATCGACCTGTTCAAGAAGGAGGCGCGCATCGACTGGCTCACGGGGCTCCCCACGCGGCGCGTGCTCGAGGGGGCACTGGAGCGGCAGTGGTCCGAGCGCAGCCGGCGGGATGAGCCCTTCGCGGTGGCACTGTTGGATCTGGATCGATTCAAGTCCATCAACGACCGTTTCGGCCACGGAGTCGGAGACGAGGTTCTGATGCGCGTGGGCAAGACGCTGCACGACTGCCTGCGCAGCCACGAGCTCGCATGCCGCTTCGGAGGAGAGGAGTTCGCGCTACTGCTGCGGGGCGTCGATGGGCCGGACGCGTTGCGGGCCGTGGAGCGCGTACTCGATGGGATCCGAGAGATCCACGTGGCAGTCGGAGAAAAGGACGTGGCGGTCGCAGCCAGTGCCGGCTTGGCAACCGTGCCGCCTAGCGGCGAGGCTGTCGGGACGAAGCGCTTGTTGGAACTCGCAGACCTTGCGCTGTACCGCGCCAAGGCCGAGGGTCGAGATCGCGTGATCCTCGTCGAGGCGGACGAGGGATCGTAGCGACAAGGCGCCGATTCCGACCCCCAGCCGGTCGAGACTCTTTCGACATCCGACGGGCTAGAGCCGCGAGTACATCCCGATCAACACGATCGCCGCGGTCACGAAGCCCAACCCGGCACTCGCCATGCCCGTCCAACCCGCGCGGTGGTGCCAGCGGACCGTGGACGCGGGCGCCGGAGGATCCGCGGGGTCACGGGTCCGGTTTCGGGTATCCCGCATCTTGCGCGCTCGCGTGAGCGCCACGCCTCCCGAGATGAGCATGATGAGCACGCAGGTCTCGTGGATGCGGAGGTTGTTCAAGTGGAGGTCGCTCCAGACGGCCAGGTTCTCGCGTCCGAGGAACGCGAGCTTGAACCCGTACGAGACCAGAAAAGCCCCAACCAGGGTCGCGCAGGTCAACATCGACCGGCGGTGACGGGCGACCTCGCCGCGACGGATCTGGCGAACGCCACGAATTGCCAGCGCCGTGATCAGACCGAAGTTGATGAAGGCCCCGGTCCAGTAGAGGACTTTTGCATCCAAGCCAGCTAACCCAGCGGCGTATACCGCTCGCGCGCTTCGCCGGCGGACAGGCCAGCCGCAGCCGCGATCGCGTCGAGACGCTTCGGGTCCGCGAGATCCGCGGCAGTCACTCGGCGCTGCAGGGCCAGCGCCGCTGCAAACGAGTCGCTGTCGACGTCGACCATGCGCACGCGGGTGCGGCCCGTGACCGGATCCATCAACTCCTCGAACGGAATCGAGACGATGCTCGCGTTGCGGCGCGTGATCAGCGCGCCGGTGACACCGTCCAGGAGTGCGCGTACGGCGCCGACGCCCAGGTCGCGGGTGTACTCGCGATCGTACGCGCTCGGGGAGACACAGCGGAGTTCGTAACCCACGTCCTTGTTGCCGATCGCGACGCGCACGCCGCGGGACGCCAGCGACTGCATGACCGAGTCCGCCAGCAGCCTGCCGAAGGGCAGGTCCGCGAGCCGGATGTGCCCGTGCTCGTCATGCCCGACGGTCTCGAGCGTCGAGAAGTCCGCCGGGTCGATGAGTTCCGCGACTCCCTCGGCGACCACGGCGACCCCGGCGGGATCGCCGTCCGCGAGTCCCTTCACGATCGCGCCCTCGACCACCCGCACCACGTCGTCGAGCGAAATCGGCCCAGGCGGGAACTCCTCGCGGATCAGGCTCACCGGGGCGCCTGCGGCGCGCCCGGCGCCGAGAGCGAGGTGCCCAGCCTGGCGTCCCATCATGATCAAGACGAACCAGCGATTCGTCGTACGGCAATCCTCGTGGATCGTCTGGACGATCTCGCTGGCCTTCTGGCGCGCGGTCTCGTAGCCGAAGGTGGGAGCCCCGTCGGGCAATGGGAGATCGTTGTCGATGGTTTTCGGAACATGCACCACCTGGATGCGGCCCCGGGACGCGTCGGAGACGCACTTGGCCGAGAAAGCCGTATCGTCACCGCCGATCGTGATCAGACGATCAACTCCGAGGGCGTCGAGGGACTCGACGCAGCTCTTCAGGTGCTCCGGGTTTTTCGTGGGGTTCGCCCGCGCGGTGTGCAGCACCGAGCCACCTTGCTCGTGCACCCGGGCCACCGCCTCGAGGCTGAGAGGCCTGACGTGCTCTCGGGTCCGGGCGACCGCCGGCCCCTCCATCAGCCACTTGAAGCCGCTGAGAATCCCGAGTACCTCATCGCCGTTCTGGAGCGCTGCGGTCGCAGCGGCGCCGATCACGCCGTTGATCCCCGGCGCAGGCCCGCCGCCAACGAGAATTCCGATGCTGCCCATCGCACTCTCTCCTGTCCCTTCGGATCGCGGGCCTCAGACTAGCAGGATGGAGATCGGGTAGAGTCGGCCCATGCCCGCCCCCTCTGCGGCAGGAGTCATCCCCGCCCGGTACGCCTCAACGCGATTCCCAGGCAAACCCCTCGCCCAGATCGCGGGGCTGCCGATGCTGCAGCGGGTCTTCGAGCGGACGCGCGAGGCCAAGCGGCTCGAGGCCGTCTTCGTCGCAACCGACGACGAGAGGATTGCCGAGGCCTGCACGCGGTTCGGCGCTCCGGTCCTGATGACCCGACCCGACCACCCGAGCGGGACGGATCGCGTGGCAGAAGCCGCCCGCAGCCTCGAACACGACGTGATCGTGAACGTCCAGGGCGACGAGCCCCTGATCGAGGGATTCGTGATCGACGCGGCGGTGGAAACCCTCCTGGAAGACGACCAGACGCCCATGTCGACCGTGGTCCATGCCCTCGATGCCGATGCCCTGGACGACCCGAACCGCGTGAAGGTGGTGCTCGATCGCGCGGGCTATGCGCTTCACTTCTCCCGCAACCCGATCGCCTACGAGCGCGGCGCCGCACGCGTCACTTGGCAGCACGTGGGCCTGTATGCCTACCGCCGCCCTTTCCTGATGGAGTTCGTCGATCTGCCGCGCACCCTGGCCGAAGAGGCCGAGGGACTCGAGCAGCTGCGTGCTCTCGAGCACGGCTGCCGGATCCGCGTCGCGGTGATCGAGGGTTGGCACAGCCTGCCAGTAGACACGCCGGAAGACGTCGCACGCGTGGAGGCGCTGCTGGCGTGATCGAGAAGTCGATGCGGAGAGCGTCCGCATCGACGGAGAGCACGACTCCAACCCGGGAAGCTGGACCCTCGGGAGCGGGTGTTGGAACCCTATAGCGGCTACGGCATCCGCAC
>JAYGDB010000180.1:0-9746 GCA_046583095.1 Myxococcota bacterium
AGTGGCGCCCACGGAGGCGCTGCTCCCGAGCAGGGTGGGGCCGTCGCGCCATTCGTAGGAGACGATGCTCCCGTTCGGATCCGAGGATCCCGAGCCGTCGAGGGTGAAGGATTCCACGCCGTCGCCGCCCGCGTCGTCGGCGGACTGGTCGGGGCCCGCATCGGCGACCGGGGAGGGGTTTCCGATCAACGCTCGGACCTCGATGCTGTCGATGACGAACACGCCGGTGCTCATGTTCGATTCGAATTCGAGCACGATGTTCGAGGCGGTGGCGGGCACCCAGGTGGTGCTGACCGGGCCATGGCTGACGTTCCCGCCGTAGAACGCGTACCCAACGTCATTGAGTCCTTCATCCTGGGGTCTGAGCGTGTCGAAGGTCGTGAACGGACCCCCCTCCACGCTCACATTGACGAGCAACTCGTCCGACACCCCGAACTGGTCGGCCTTGCCCCAGAATCTCAACTTCATTCCTGTGCTGCCTGCGGGCATCGCGATGGAGCGGCGCATGGAGGCACCCGAGGCGCCGATCCGCGCGTGGGGCGATTCGGGGAAGCTGGTGGCATCGTTGAGGAGGGTGATATCCCCGACGACCACCCAGTTGCCCAGACCCGAATCGAAAGTCTCGTTGAGCACGAAGGAGTCGGCTGGCGGCTCGACCCGGACCGTAAGCCCGTCCGATCCCGTCTTCCCCCCATCGTCGGTCACCACCAGCGCAACGCTCTGCGTGCCTACGACGGAAAAGGCGGTGGTCAGCACCGCACCCGTGCCCAGGAGCGTCGGCCCCTTGTACCACTCGTAACTCACGATGGAGCCGTCGGGATCGAAAGAGCCGCTGCCGTCGAGGGTGATCTCTTCCGAAAAATTCCCGTCGGCATCCTGGACCGACTGGTCGGTGCCCGCGTAGGCGACGGGGGGTTGGTTGATGGGACCTCCGGCGCCGGGCCCGCCGTGGAAGACGAAGACTGCGCCCTCCTCGGCTTCGCCGGCGTCGTAGTGGGCGGCGCCCATCAGGACATCCGCGAAGCCGTCGCCATCGACGTCCCCGGCGCCCGCGACGTCGAAGCCCGGCCTGTTGCTCCGGTAGGCGGCGCCCGCCTGACCCGTTTTCAACTGCACGTACGCGTCCGAAAGGCTACTGCCCACCAACCCAGTGGCGCCGCCCCGGAAGACATACACGGTTCCTTCTTTGTCGAGGCTGCCGGGGTAGTCGAGACCCCCCACGACGACGTCGCCGAAGCCGTCGCCATCGACGTCCCCGGCGCCGGAGAAGCGCCAGCCCAAGAACTGAACGGGGCCCAAGATCACGATGGGATTGTTGCCCTCGATGAACGTGTCCGCGTCGGCGGGACTGCTGGCCGTGATGCCCGAAGCGCTGCCGTGAAAGACCATGAAGGCCCCGTGGCCACCGTTGGTGACCCCGGTCGGGTAGCCGGTATCGGAGGCCATGATGTCGTCGAAGCCATCGCCGTTCACGTCCCCCGCACCCGAGACCAGGGCGCCGATGCTGATGGACGCACTCGCCGTGATTTCGGTATCCGCGTTGCCGGGATACGTTCCGACGATTCCCGCAGCGCTCCCGTGGAAGACCATGATGTAGCCACCCGCGCCGACCAGCACGTCGTCGAAGCCGTCGTTGTTTACGTCCCCCGCCGCGGCGACATCCGCACCCACCTGGTCTGCGCTGGCCACGGCTTGGCCCGGCGCGTAGGGGAAGATGACGCGGTCGGCGTCGTCGAAGCCGCTGCCCGTGATCCCCGCTGCGCTGCCCAGGAAGACCAGCGCTGCGCCCCCGTCGCCGGAGCCACCGACCCCGCCCCCCGGAGTGAAGGAAACTCCAACGAGGGGGGCACCCACGATGATGTCCCCGAACCCGTCGTTGTTGACGTCGCCCGCTCCCGAGACCGCGTGGCCGAGCCGCGAGTCGCTGTGCGGACCGAAGATGCTCGCGTCAGCGGTAGCCGGGCCGGTGCCGGTAATCCCCGCCGCGCTCCCGTAGTACACGAAGGCCGCACCATCGTTCCCGACGGTGCTGTCGTAGTGGTGGGCCCCGACGACGATATCATCGAAGCCGTCGCCGTTGACATCGCCGGCCCCCGAGACGCTGTTGCCGAACTCGCCGGCGGCGTCGTCCCCCAGCAGCACCGCGTTGGCGGTGGCTGGATCGGTGCCGACGATGCCGCTCGCGCTGCCCAGAAAGACGAAGGCGGCCCCCTCGTCGAACAGGCCGTTGTCGTAGCCAAGGGCGCCGATCACGATGTCGTCGAAGCCGTCGTCATTGACGTCGCCCGCACCGGAAACGCTCTCGCCGAACACCGTGGAGTCGAAGGACCCTGACCAGGCGATGTTCGACTCGAGGGTGGCGTCCGGGATGGCGGTCAGGAGGGGGTCGATCACGATGGGGTAGGGGGCCCCTGCATCTTCGACGACGAGCCGAAGGCGCTGCGGGTCGGGAACCTCGAGCCGGGACGCAAGGATCCGGCCGGTCGCGTCCTGCGCGACGAGTCCCCCGTAGCCGAGCCGCCGACCCGTCGCGCTCTCGAGGATCACCGAGCCCCCTCGAAGCGTCGCCGTGGCACCGTGGACCGCCAGGACCAGCGTCAGGGGGCCCGCGCCAGAAGGGGCTTGCGCGAGGGTGAAGCCCTGCTCGAGGCCGCGTGCCGAATTCTCGTACCATTCCGTGACGCCGGGGCGCTCGATCTCGACACGCGCTCCCGCATGGCGGACGACTCCCGGTCCGACGGGTTGCAGTGCCGCAGCGCGCCCGATGCCGGCCAGCGAAAGATCGACCAGCGGGCCGCCCCCCATCGCGCCGCGGTCGTGCACGCGGATGCCCGTGGCCTCGAACCAGGTGCGCAGGCCGTGGGCGCGGTTGGGGGCCTGCAGTCCACGCTCGCTTTCGCTCGCGCGGTACTCGGCTGCGGCGATCCCCTGCTGCACGCCGCCCCACCAGTCCCGGCTGGCGCCTTCCGGAAGTGGGGCCTCGGAGGCGATGACCTTGCAGGCAGACGGCCTCTGCCCGTGGGCACAACTCGCCTGGCTCTGGAGTCCACCCGTCGAGCAATTGAGAAGCGCGAGAGATCCGATCGCGACCTGCAGGACAGCTGAAATCGACCGCTCTGGGAACGAGGATCGTGGCGAGCCGCGTCGTTGGGAGACGCGGGAAGAGGCCTGAGCCTTCAGAAGGCGGTCGTTCGAACTCGAGCATTCCTGCACAGCAGCACCAGCATCCACACTAGCGATCATACCATGCGGCGACGGGACGCCGTCCGGCCGGGCACTCTGCCCAGGGCGACCCTCACGCCGCCGTCTTCTCCGTAGTAGGTCGGCCCTTATCGCCCTCTCTTTCTGGCTGAGCGCCCGGGCGTAAGCGAGTTCGCGCAGGGCTGCGGCTCCGATCAAGAGCCGTTGTCGCTCAGTAGCCGAGGCCGGTGTTCTACCCCACCCAGATGTCCGGATGCTGCTGACGGGAAACACCTCGAAAATAGCTGCTATTTACGACCAAACATGGTTTACCTTTCGTATCCACCCACACACCTGCTTGTCTTTATTTTTCAGACAGCAGATAGAACTTGAATGAAGATCATTAACGTAAACGAAGTCAGTCGCAGCCTCGACGCCCTCTTAGAGGACGTTGGCGACAGTAACGACCCGATCAAAATCGAGCGGGGTGGCGAGATATTGGGCGCGATTATCTCAGTCGAGACTCTGAAATTGGTTCAAGGCCTTGAGTCCGACCGCATCGCCGCACAATCAGATCAGTATCGAGAGCCGGTCGGAAGGCCGGATGACAATCAGGGGCCGCGAGTTGTCCCAGCTGAAGTCAATGTACAGCAAGTGAACAAAGAGAGTCCGGGAACAAGCGAAGAGCGTTACCGCGAATTGTTCGATGACTCCCCGATCGCAATTTGGGTGGAAGATTGGTCCCCAATAAAGCGGATGCTCGACGAGATATCAGGCGATGGCGTAGAGGACTGGAATACGTACTTCGATACGAATCCGGACCAACTCCAGCAGGTCTATGGTCTGGCCGAAATCGTCGAGATCAGCCAGGCGGCTGTTGAACTCTTCCACGAAGATTCCATAGAGACCCTATTGCAACACACCGAACCGTCGGAGGTCATCCCCGAAGAGCTGGACTCGTTTCTTGAGATCATTGTCTCGTTCTGGAGCGGCAACTTCAATCTGCGTCTCCAGACTAAGGACGTAAACGGTCCCCGCGATGACATCATGATCGACCGCCGCGTAGCCATACCGCCGCGACACCAGCCGGAGTGGTCGCGGGTTATCTATGCAATCGAGGACATCACTGACCGGCAACATTTGGAAGAGCAGTTGGTGCAGGCCCAAAAGATGGAAATGGTCGGGCAGTTGACCGGAGGCGTGGCGCACGATTTCAATAATCTGCTGGCCATCATTCAAGGAAATGCGGAGTTTCTGGCCAACGCTGCCGGCGTTACGGACGAGCACCTTGAGCCAATCCTCCGTGCCACCGAGCGTGGCGCGGAGTTGACCCAACGCTTGCTGGCTTTTTCGCGGAAGCAGGCTTTGCAGACGCGGCCGATAGACCTTGGCGCCCTAGTGTCGGAGATGTCGAGCCTTCTCGCCCGAACCCTCGGCGAAACCATCGATATCGAGCACCGAGCGGGCCCCGGTCTCTGGCACGCATTGGCCGATTCCGGGCAGTTGCAGAATGCATTGTTGAACCTGACTCTCAACGCACGGGACGCGATGCCGTCCGGCGGCGTATTGACGATCGAGTGTTCAAACGTCCAGCTGGACGAGGCCTTCGCGGCCGCTCATCCTGACCTAAGCCCCGGGGACTACGTCGTAATGGTGGTGAGCGACACGGGGGAGGGGATGACAACCGAGGTGCAGACTCGCGCCTTCGAACCATTCTTCTCCACCAAGGGGGTTGGCGAAGGCAGCGGCTTGGGCCTTTCAATGGTCTATGGCTTCACCAAGCAATCGGGCGGTACTGTGACCATCTTCAGTGAACAAGGACGTGGCACGACGGTGAAACTCTATTTGCCGCGCGCCGGGTTCCGAGAGGCGCCGGTAGAAGAAGCTCAGCCGCGACGAGAGGAGCGCGGCAAAGGTGAATCGGTCCTGTTGATCGAGGATGACTCGGACGTCCGCTCTCTGACGTTGGAGATGCTGAAGCATCTTGGCTATCAGGTCACCGATGTACCCGATGCCGCAACGGCCCGTCAGGCGTTGGCACGGGAACCTCGTTTCGACCTGGTGCTGTCGGATGTGGTTTTGCCTGGGGGCACTAGCGGTCCGGAGTTTGCCGAAGAGGCAATCCGTAAGCATCCCAATCTCAAGGTCCTATTTATGTCCGGCCATTCCGCTCAGACAGCCATGGGCAAGGGATCCCTGGGCGAAAAGTGGATATTGTTGGACAAGCCATTTCGAATGGAACGCCTCGCGAAAGCGTTGCGGGAGTCGCTCGATTGATTGTTAGGGATGCTCTTTCGCTCCTCGTCGTTGAAGGCGCCCCGCACCCGAGCCTCTCGAGCAGATCCGAGCCAATCCGAGAGCTTTCCTACTTTCTCGCCTAGCGAATTCCCGCGCCCGTGCCGGCATTGGTCACGCTGCCGACCACGGCGCCGAGCGGGTTCGAACGCGCTGCGCTGGTGATGTCGAGCCCGATCCGGACCGTCGATGCCTGCGCGGTCGCGGCCAGCGTGAAAACCGTGACCAGCACCCTCATGGATGCGGAGCCCGACACGGGGCATTCGACCCCAGTTGGCAGCCTACCGGTAACCCGCCGGTAACCTACCGGCAACTTGCCTGCAACTTACCGGCAACTTGCCGGAAACTCATGCGCACCTAACCGAATTTTTTCGGAGGATTTCTCGATCCTTGATGAGATCGCATGGCAAGCAGTGAGACAATGAGGGATTCCAATACTGCGTTGACCGGGTACTTGCGGAGGTGGCCGATGAGTGGAATGAATCGACGAGCGATCCTGAAGGCAGGGCTGATTTCGGGTGCAGCCAGCATCTCCCTGCTTCCGAAGGTCGGGACTACGGCGTCTAGGTCCCGCAAAAGGCGCTCCCGCAGGCATTCCCGTAAACCTTCCGTCACCGGGGAGAAAGGTGAAGGCCTGTTCTTCGGTTACGTGCCCTTTACGCAGGAGTGTCCCACGCCTAAACAGGCGACGCGCCTCGAGGGCGGACTCGACCGCGATGGCAATACCGACGTATTCGACGGTGACTCCCAAGTGCTGCAGCCGAGGCCGGCTCACTACGGTGAAGACGGAGACCGCCAGGGCCCGAGCGCGCCTCGGTCGATTCTACGTTTCGACGAAGATCACGAACCCATCCCGGGAACGGGAATCGGACGGGAAGGGCTGCACGACGTCGCAAACGGCATTGCTCCCGAGTACGGTCACTTTGGCGAGATGGTTCGTCCCGATCTCGTCGACGAGGCGATGGCGAACTATGGGACCGATCAGCATGCTGCCGAGTTCGGCCTGGTGATCGAATCCACGAAGCATCGATTCGTGCCCGACGGGCCCGAAGTGGATGTCTTTACCTATCGGGACGTTGCGGCAGAGGCGGGCACGGGAACCGTGCCCGGCCCCACAGTGGTAGTGAAGTACCGCGAACCGGCCGTGCTCCGTTGTTACAATCTCCTGACTGGGGATCGTGATACGGGAGAGTGGGGCGGGCAGCAGAACGGTACGCACCATGCCCACGAAACGTCCATTCATCTTCATGGCGGCCACAATACGGCGCATGCCGATGGATACCCCGACTTCTACACGCTAGCCGGTGAGGCGCGCGACTACTGGTACACGAACTGCGGACCGCAGCAAACGAATGAAAATAATCTGATTGCTCCGATCCACGGGGGAGACCTTCCGGGGGAGTACGCGCCCGACGGAACTCCGGAGGCGGATGGAAATTTCGACCAGGCGTGGATCCCGACGACGCTGTGGTACCACGACCACGCGATGGATGTGACGGGCTTCAACGTCACCCAGGGCCTGGTCGGTTTCTACCTTGTCTACGACAAGCGGGAAGAAGAACTCGCCAGGCAGAGGGTCATCCCCGAGGTCGGCGGTAAGTATGACATCGGACTGGCGGTCCGAGATGAGCGATTCAACGCCGACGGGAGTGTGTTTTACGACAAGTTGGATCACAACGGACACATCGGAGATGTGTTTCTCGTCAATGGAAAAGTCCAGCCGTACCTCGAGGTCGAGCGGCGCAAGTATCGATTCCGGATTCTCGGGGCCGGTAACGCGCGTATCTGGGAGCTGCGGCTGAGCAGCGAAAACCCGATGGCGGTGATTGCGACCGACAGCTGGATGCTGCCGGAGGCGATCGAGGCGGATAGCGTCGAAATGTCCTCGGGGATGCGGCACGACGTCATTATCGATTTCGCGGACTACGAGGTCGGCGAGGAGGTCTACCTCGAGAACATCATGATTCAAACGGATGGGCGAAAGCCCAAGAAAGTCGATCCGGATAATCCGACAAAGTTGCTGCAATTCCGAGTCGTGGAAGCGGATACTGCCTGGGATGGTGACGATGGGCCCCGTGTCGTTTCAGGAACCAAGATTCGCGGGCGCGACGGTGAAGACTTGGGGGATGGGTGGTTCGGACAGTGGGCAAGGATTGAAAGCCGCGAGCTTGTCAATTCCAGAGAGTTCCGTTTCGATCGCGGTGCCGGGGCTTGGACGGTCAACAACCGTTACTTCAACCCTCGGCGCACTGATGGGGATACTCAGCTTGGCTACGGTGCCGAGAAATGGACCATCGAAAACACCTCGGGGGGGTGGATGCACCCGATTCACACGCACCTCGAAGGACATCAGGTGCAGAGCCTGGATGGGGTGCCCGTTTTGCCCGTGATTGGTTTGCATGATTCGGCCGCCAAGCCCGAGCGCAGGTTCAACCAGGATCTGACTCTGCTTCACGGAGGCGAACGAGGCGAGATCCGGGTCAAGCAGCGAACCTTTACGGGTCCCTTCGTGATGCACTGCCACACGATCGAACACGAGGATATGCGGATGATGGCGGTCCTCGATCCCCAGTTCGTGCAGAGCATCTCTGATGAGGACTACGGTCTGATTCGAGGTGGGATGACGCTCGAGCGGATCGACGCAACGCCCCCGCTCGATGGTGAGCACGAAATCGAACCGGATGTTTCCGGAGTCGAGTTCGAACACGATCTCTTTGAAGACGGGTGTTTCATGCTCGAAGGGGGCGAATATCTGTACTTCGAAGCGAAGGACGGTAGTGCCCACCTGTTTGATACAAAACAGCTCGACCGAAGGGGCGTTGGGTTCCTGTCCAAGGATGGGGAGCTCTGTGATTTCGACATGACGCGTCGCGGAAACCGAGGTCGCATCAAGTAGTGCGTTGGCGGCTGCCGTTCATGTGTCTCACGCTCGCGATGACCCTGTCCGGGGTCATCGCGGCGTGTGGGGCGCCCGCTCCGGATGTTCGGACTGAAGTTCCGGAAGCTACTCCTCCGCTCACCCTTGCGAACGAAGACCCTCCGATCCGGGGCACCCGTCGCAAGCAATCGGATCGCTTCTCGAACATCGAACTGCAGACGCAGTTCGGCGAGCGGGTGGCCTTCTACGATGACCTGATCCGCGACAAGGCGGTGATCGTCAATTTCTTCTACACCACGTGTGCGAAGATTTGTCCGGGGACCACGGCACAGCTCGCGAAGATGAATGACGCGTTGGGTCGCTGGATCGGGGACGAGATTACGATGCTGTCGATCTCGATCGATCCAGAGGTAGACAACCCGGCTCGTCTGAAGGAGTACTGGGAGATCTTTGGCAGCAAGCCGGGCTGGCTGATGCTGACGGGTGACGAGGACGAGATCAACCGCGTGCGGCGCCAGATGGGCGTGTACGATCTCGACCCAGTGATCGATGCCGACAAGACGGAGCACGCGGGAATCCTCACCTTCGGAAACGACCGAACCGATCGCTGGGCAGCGCTTCCCGCCTTCATGCACCGCGAGCGTATGATCGAGACCATTCTGCATACGACGCGGGACAGCGAGTGGAACAGGTCCAGTCGCCGCCCGAAGGAAGTCGAGTTGCGTCCCCCCGATCGCTTCTATGGCCGGGGAGAGGTCCGCGAGATCTTCATGGGGCGCAACGAGGTGCTGATCAAGCACGAAGCCATTCCGGGTCTCATGATGGCCATGACGATGGTATTTCCCGTTGCGGAGTCGAAGCTCTTGGAGGGGTTCGAGGAAGGGGACTCCATCGACTTCGAGATCGAGAGAGTGGGAGAAGAGCACCAGATCGTGTCGGTCTCCATCCTTTCTCCCAGTGAGGCGAACGAGCCAGACGCCGGCATGACAGACGGAGAACGCCAGCGGGTGCTCTGATGCGCTGTGCGTCCCCAAGTTGCGCGGGGGCAACTCGGGCGCTCGCTGAGCCAATTTTCGTAGCAGAGTTCGAGGCCATCCTCGAGCACGGCGCTGCGCGGTCTTCAGTCCTCCGGCGCGTAGGGCGGATCTGCAAGCGAGCGGATGAAGGCGATCAGGTCCCGGATCTGAGCATCCGCCAGCGTCCCCCCCCAGGCCGCCATCTCCGTCGATTTTCCGACGGCGGCGCCGCCGTCCGCGATCACCGCGAACAGGTACTCGTCGGACACGGTGTTCATGTACGCCCCGGCAGTGTGATCGGCGGGCCGGGTCCGGAGGCTCGAAGCCAGCGGCCCCGTGGCATCGCCCCGCGCCCCGTGGCAGCTGGCGCAATAAAG
>JAYGDB010000211.1:0-9707 GCA_046583095.1 Myxococcota bacterium
GTCCGCAACGCGTCGCAGTAACGGTGCCAGGCTTCTCCCGACAACAGCTGGCGGGCGGCCTCCTCGTCACTCGGGCGGGATGAGCGCGCCTGCCGTACAGCGTCGACGTCACGCAATCCACCACGCGCGCGTTTGTCCGGCATCAGCCCTCCGATGCCACACCGTAGCGCTGCTGGTAGTCGGCAAAGCGCTCGCGCTCGGCGTGCGGGTCCCAACCGGTGTTGCTGAAATCGTAACGGTGGGCGCCGTGACGGCCCTTCGCCTTGGTCCGTGCTGCGGCTGTGATTCGCGACTCGGCTTCGGCTCCGAGGGGCATGTCGAAGTGGTCGTAGACGCCGGTGATCGTCTTCAGCGGGTCATCGACGAGGTCGGCGTAGAGGACGTCGCAGAAGCGGGCGGCGCCGAGATCCTGGCGGTCACGCACCGCCGAGGCCGCCTCGAGGATCGCCGCGCAGGTCTCGCCCGTGAACCACTGCAGCACCTGCTCGGCATCGACGGCGTCGGATCGCACCCAGGCGGTCGAAAATAGGATGCTGGCCACCGAGGCCATCACCGTGAGTGGGTCGCGGTGGGTCCAGACGATGCGCGCGTCGGGATAGACAGCGAGCAGCGGTCCGAGCGCGGCCAGGTGAGACGGCGCCTTCAGCACCCAGCGTTCGCCCGGTGCCCGCCACTGGAGCAGCTGCAGCATCCGGTGGTGAAACGCGTAGGCGGGAATTAGATCGGCGCCGGCGAGCCACGCCGCGTAGCTCGGCACCCTATGGCGCCCCGAGAGTTCGTCGCTGCGGAACGCGTGGGCGGTGAGCTGGATGCACTCGACCGGAATGCGCGCGCCCAGCTCGTGCATCGAGTCGTACTCGGGAACGATGTCGCACCACAGCCGCACCTCTTCGTCGGCTCTCTCGATCCGCGGATCGTTCTCGTAGCTCCCGGCCTCGGGCGGCGGGCACGGGTGGCGAACCTCCCAGGCCAGCGGAACGCGCGAGTCGGGGTCGTGGCCCATCAGGTCGTGCAGGATCGAGGTGCCGGTGCGGGGAAGTCCGGTAATGAAGACGGGCTTCTCGATGCGCTCCTCGTCGATCTCGGGGTGTAGCTTGCGCGCCTCGGTCATCTGGAGACGGTTCTCCAGCCAGTTCAGGACATCCGAACGGGCGAGCACGCGGCCGATGAAATTGAGCCGGGCCTCTGCCTCGAGCGCCCGCACGAAGATCCCGAACCCCTCTCGCCAGCTGTCGTCTCCGAAGTCCGAGAGTCCCGTGCGTGTCCTCGCTGCTTCCAGGATGCCTTCGGGATCGAAGGAGATCGCTCGGGGGTCGCCCAGTCGATTCAGTGTCCGCACCCACGCGGGACGCGGGCCGGGCTGCCAGGCGGCGGAGGGAGACATGGGGCGAAGCTCAGGCTACACGTCTCGCGATGGCCCATCAACGACTCATGGCCCATGGCGAACAACCCGGTACCCCGGGATTCGCAGAGAACGAGTGGCAGTTGCGCGCAGAGATCGCCGACTGCTGCCGCGAGCTCAACGAGCGTGGCGTCAACCAGGGGACGTCGGGAAATATCTCCGCCCGCTGCGGCGATGGATTCCTGGTTTCTCCCAGCTCGTTTTCCTACGACCAGATGCAGGCCGAACACATCGTGCCGATGCGCTTCGACGGCAGTCACGAGGGCGTGCTCGAGCCTTCGAGCGAGTGGCGCTTTCACCTGGACATTCTGCAGGCCCGTCCCGACGTCCACGCGGTTATTCACGCCCACCCGATCTACTGCACGACGATCGCGATCATGGGCCTCGACATTCCGGCGCTCCACTACATGATCGCCGTGACCGGAGCGGACGTCGTGAAGTGCGCCCCCTACGCGACCTTCGGAAGCGAGGAGCTGTCGAAGAACGCGCTGGCCGCGCTCGGGAGCGGCAACGCTTGCCTGCTCGCGAACCACGGTGTGATCGTGACCGGCGACAACCTGTCCGGCGTCATCCGGCTTCTCGTCGAGGTCGAGAACCTCGCCCACCAGTTCTTCAACACCCTCCAGATCGGCGGCCCGAAGCTCCTCACGAAGCAACAGATGTCCGATGTCCGTACGGCCATGATGGGTGGCTACGGGCAGAGCAGGAAGAAGCCCTAGCCGTGCATCGTCAGCCCGCCCGAAATCGAGATCGTCTGTCCCGTTATGAAGGCGGCGTCGTCGGATAGCAGGAAGGCGATGATGCCCGGGAAGTCACCGGGCTGTCCCAGGCGTCCCATCGGAATCGCGCGCTCGAGGGCCTTCGCGAGTTTTCCCGTCTCGTCGAAGTTCGCGAACAGGGGGGTGTCCGTGGGGCCGGGGGCCACGATGTTCAGGGTGATCCCGGTTCGAGCGAGTTCCCGCGCAACCGACTTGCTGAACGAGATGATCCCGCCCTTGCAGGCCGCATAGACCGCCTCGCCGGACGAGCCGACGCGGCCGGCGTCGGACGCGATGCTCACCACACGCCCGCGACCGCGCTCCTGCATGCGAGAGAGCACCGCCTTGCTGACGATCAGCGGCCCGACGAGGTTGATCTCGATCACCTTCCGCCACAGCGCGAGGTCGGTTTCGAGAAAATTCCGGGCCACGTCCCAGCCGGCATTGTTGACGAGCCCATCGATGGCGCCGATCTCGCGCTCGACGGTATCGACCGCCGCCTCGACCGAACTCTGCTGCGTGATGTCGACGGCGAACGCGCGGGCTTGGCCGGCCTGCTTCTCGATCTTCTGGACGGCCTGGTCGGCGCCGTCGGAATCCAGGTCGAAGATCGCCACGGTCGCGCCCTCTTCGGCAAGTCGGGTAGCGGTGGCGAGACCGATGCCGCTCGCGGCACCGGTGACGATGATCGTGCTTCCCTTCAGCCCGCGAAGACCGGCCATCCTCGGCTCCTTCTACTCGAGCGCCGCGAACTGGTCCGGCTCGGTGATCGGAAGCGAGCAGGTGGTGCCGCAGCACACGTAGGCGGTCGGCTGGCCGCCCTCCTGATTCCGCCCCTCCAGCCAGGCAGCGGCCACGCCGTCGGGTGCCGAGGCTCCGGGTTCGAGCTGGATCACGGCGTCTTCCGGGCCAAGCTCGTGGCGCGCACGGCTTGCGAGCTCGCCGCTTCGGGGGTCGTCGGTAGCGCCGACGACGACGGCTACAGAGAGACGCTGCTCTGCCAGCGCCGCCGCGCGCACCAGCGTCGGAAATGCGTGCGGCGCCTTCTCGATGACGAATGCGTGGGTCGAGAGGATCCTGTCCGCGACCGCGAGGATTTCGGCGTCTCCCGAGATCTCGGCGATGCGCAGCAGGCCGATCAAGGCGTGACCGGCCGCGTGGGGTGTCGCACCGTCGTTGTCCGAGCGGGGGCGGTGCACCAGTGCCTGGCCGTCGGACGGTGTGAAGAAGAGGTCCTCTGCGCTCGGGTCGTAGAAGCGTCGGACGATCCCGCGCCCCAGTTCGAGGGCCGTCCCCAGCCAGCGATCTCCGGCGCCGGCGCGGTGCAGGTCGAGGCAGGCGTCGAGCATCGAGCCGTAGTCGTCGAGGAAGCCCGTGACGTGGGCACGCCCTTCGGCGAACACCCGCAGCAACTGCCCAGCGTCGTCGCGGAGCGTCTCGAGGACGAACTCCGCAACCGCCACGGCTTCTCTGAGCACATCCTCATCGCCCAGCTCGCTGGCGGCGCGCGCGAGTCCGGAGATCGCGTATCCGTTCCACGAGGTGACGCGCTTGGTATCGGTCGCCGGGGGGATCCGCTGATTCCGCGCGGCGAGCAGGGCGCGCCTCTCGGCTTCGAAACGATCGCGGAGACGCCGTGCTCGGTCGGTCAGGTGGGTCGTGCCGTTCTCGAAGTTGCCTTGCTCGTCGACCCCGTAGGCGCTCATGAACTCGTCAGCGGTGTCGCCGAGCACGTCGCTCAGCTCGGCAGGCGTCCAGACGTAGAACTTGCCTTCCTCGCCCTCGCTATCCGCGTCCTGGCTCGCGTAGAAGCCGCCTTCCGGGCCGCGCATCTCCCGCTGCAGGTACGCGATCGTCTCCCGCATCGGCCAGATGAGCTCGTCATCGCCGGTGCGGCGGTGTAGCTCCGCGTAGAAGCGGAGCAGCAGTCCCTGGTCGTAGAGCATCTTCTCGAAGTGGGGAATGGTCCAATCGCCATCGACGCAGTAGCGATGGAAGCCGCCGCCGACGTGATCGTAGAGGCCCCGGCGGGCCATCTCATGGGCGGTGTGCAGGAGGTGAGCGCGTACGCCCGACGCATCGCGGTCCGGTAGATGGTCGAGGGACGCGAGTAGCAGGTCGAGATTCGTGGGCGTCGGGAACTTCGGTCCCTGCCCGAAGCCGCCGTTCTCGAAGTCGGCTGCCTGCATCAGCTGCTGGGCCCCATCGACGAGTTGCGCGATGCCGGGTGTACCGCTCGCGTCGCCGTCCGGTTGTGCGGCGAGGGCTTCGAGGATCTGTCCGGCACTCTCTTCGACCTCGTCGCGACGCTTCTGCCACGAGTCACTCACCGCGTTCAGGATCTGGCGAAACGTCGGGCCCTGGCCGCGGGGCTCGAGCGGGTAATAGGTGCCCGCGTAGAAGGGTCGTCCGTCTGGCGTGCAGAAGACGGTCAGCGGCCAGCCGCCGTGGCCGGTGAGCCGGACGACCGTATCCATGTAGATCTGGTCCACGTCCGGACGCTCTTCCCGGTCGACCTTGATGTTGACGAAGCGATCGTTCATCAGGGCTGCGGACTCGTCGTGCTCGAACGACTCGTGGGCCATCACGTGGCACCAGTGGCACGCGCTGTAACCGATCGAGACCAGCAACGGCTTATCTTCGTCACGAGCCCGTGCGAAGGCCTCTTCGCCCCAGGGATACCAGTCCACCGGGTTGTGCATGTGCTGGCGGAGGTAGGCGCTCGTCTCGTTCGCGAGCCGATTCGTGTCGGGGTCAGGCATTCGTGTCCGGGACCCTTCGAAGCGTGCACCAGAGGCCCCAGGCCGCCTCGGCAGCGACTCCCTCCCAGTCGCCGGGCAGCGCCTTCTCGACATCGTCGGCCGGCAGGTGGATCGGGGTTCGGTCTCCCAGGGAGTTCACCCAGACGAGTGTACCGCCGGGCCGAAGAGCGCGAGCCATCTCCTCGGGGAACAGCAGGGCGTTCACGAGCACGAGGCAGTCGGCTCGCCCGTCGCGGACGGGGATCCGCATCGCGTCGGCCTGGACGCGATGCGCGGGTCCATCCGGCGCGTGCCGCAGCATCTCGCGCGAGAGGTCGAGGGCCAGGACGGTGTCGAAGTGACGCACGAGGTCCGAGCTGCTGGAACCCGTGCCAGACCCGATCTCGATGCAGGTGCCGCCGCCCTTCACGTTCCCTCTCGTGAGGGCGTCGCGCAGCGGGGCGCTTCGATCTTCGGTGACGCGCTCGTGCCATTGGGGCGCCATCGTGTCGAAGAGGACGCCCACCTTCTCGGCGCGTTCGCGCGTCCAGGCGTTTGCTTCGAACGCCACCTGCCGGGTCACCTTGCGCATGGGATGATCCGGTCCCGCCATCTCGGGGCGGTCCGGGGGCGGCGCAACCACGGTCTCGAGGAATTCGATCACCGGAATCTCCTGGAGGGCGCGAGGCGGTAACGTAGACTTCCCGTGATGTCGTCGTCCACTACGCCTGCCCAAGCGCCGACGCGGACCTCGGGATTTCGAGGCCCGCGCATCGTCACCGCCGCGGCCGTAGTCTTCGGTGCCATGTGCGCGGCGAGCCTCGTCCTCTACGGCTTCGGTGAAGAAGGCGTCCGCTCGGCGATTCGAGCGACGGCGCGCACGACCGCGGCCGTCTTCGTCGTGGTCTTCTGTATGTCCGCAGTCCGCCGGCGCTGGCCCAACCCGCTGACCCGCTGGGGAATGCGCAACCGCCGCTACCTGGGGCTGTCTGCGGCGGTCTCCCACGGGTATCACCTGGGCTTCATCCTGTCCTTGTATGGGATGGGTGTCGCAGACGAGACGTCCCTGCTGACGGTGATTGGTGGCGGCTGGGGCTTCGCGCTGCTCTTCGCGATGGCGGCGACGTCCAACGATGCCTCTCAGAAGAGACTCGGCAAGAACTGGCGGCGGCTGCATCGGCTCGGGATCTGGACCGTCTGGATCATCTTCGCGGTGACGTACTTCCCAGGAGTGCCGACGAGTCCGATCGCCGCAGCCGCGAGTCTCGCGCTCGTGGCTGCACTGCTGCTGCGGGTGTGGCCTGAGGCAGGCCAGGTCTCCAGGGCATAGGCCCGGCGGGTCCGAGCTTCGGATACTCTTGGCACCGTGTTGGATCTGGTCCTCAAGCCCGGCCGCGAGAAGCCCATCCTGCGCCGGCATCCGTGGGTGATGTCGGGGGCCGTCGCCGACGTGGGCTCGGGAGACGAGACGCCCGGGGCCTGGACGCGCGTCCTCTCTTCTGGCGGACGGGTGCTCGGCTACGGCGACTACTCCCCGGCGTCGAACATCCGCGTTCGGATGTTCTGCTTCGGTTCCGAGGCGCCGGCGGATGGATTCCTTGCCGGGCGAATCGCCGACGCAGTGGCACGTCGCAGCGGGGACTCGCTGGTCGGGGACACGAACGCGGTGAGACTCGTCAATGCAGAGGGCGACGGGCTGCCCGGTCTGATCGTGGACCGCTATGACGACGTGGCCGTCGTGAAGCTGACGACAGCCGGTATGGCCGCCCGTCGTGACGCCATCGCCTCGGCAATTCGGGAAGCGACGGGCGCCGGCTGTGGCTTCGAACGCGCCGACACGACTGCGGCCCGACGCGAAGGGATGGCAACCCACGATGGGACGCTGTGGGGGGAACTCGCCCGCGGGCCGATCCCGATCCGGGAACGGGATCGTTGTTTCGGCGTCGACGTCGAGGCGGGTCAGAAGACCGGCTTCTATCTCGATCAGCGTGACTCGCGCGACCTGGTGTCGATTCTCTCGCGCGGGAAGCGGGTGCTCGATCTCTTCAGCTATACGGGTGGCTTCGCGGTGGCGGCGGCCCGCGGTGGTGCTGCCGATGTCACGTTGGTCGACTCGTCCGGGCCGGCTCTCGAGCGAGCTCGCGAGCACCTCGCCGAGAATGCGCCCGAGTGCCACGCGGCGTTCGAGAAGGCGAATGCCTTCGAGCTGCTTCGCGCTTCTTCGGACACCTACGATCTCCTGGTCCTCGATCCGCCCCCGCTCGCCCGGCGGCGCGCGGACGTCCCCCGGGCCAGCCGGGCCTACAAGGATCTGTTGCTCCACGGGCTGGCGCGCGCCGCGCCGGGAGCGCGGATCCTCGTCTTCGCATGCTCTCATCACGTCGGCCCCGAACTCTTCGCGAAGATCGTCTTCGGTGCGGCTCTCGATGCCGGCCGGTCCGTACGCGTGCTGCGGGACCTGGGCACGGCCGCCGATCATCCGGTCTCCGTCGATCACCCCGAGGGCCGTTACTTGACGGGGCTGCTGCTGGAGGCGGACTGCTAGAGTCCGCCGCCGTGCCGGACGATATCCTCCAGGTCGGTGGTCTCGAAGGACCGGAAGTCGACGACTCCCAGGCGGTGACCCAGCTGCGCGAGCGTGCCGCGACCGGTCTCGAGCGCGGGCTCGGCTTCATTGAGGACTACGGGGACGAACTCGCAATACTGCGGGCGCACGTCGCGCTCGAGGCGGCGTCGCCGAGTGACGTGATCGAGCAGGTTGCGGGCGGGCAGCGCGAAGACGGTGCCTTCGAGCCCTTTGGCTTCGTCTTCTCGGGAGCCATCAGTGGGGAGCTTCGCGCTGCCGCGCTGGATCCGGGCCTGGTGGGCACCCTCGAGGCACTCGCAATCCTCGCGGACGTCCGGGGTCTCGTGTCTCCCACCGCCGAGCGCGCCGTCGAGCATCTCACCCGTGCCCAGCGGCAGGACGGCTCTTGGGGAAGTGTCGACCCGACCGCGCCGGAGAAGAGCCCGGCGGAGGACCGGCTGTTTTCGACTGGCATGCTCGCGGGCTACGCGATGCGCACTCCCTTCGTGCGACCCGAGGTCGTGGAGTGGGCGGGGCGCTTCCTCACGAAGCTGTGGTCGCCCGAGCGCGTGGAAGGCGGCCGGCTGTCCGCGATCGCGGCCTTCGCGCACTTCTTCGCGAACGGCGGGGCGCCGGACCTCTCCGACGAAGCCCTGCAGTGGTGTGGCCGGGAACTCGAACGGGGATTCCGCGCACATCGCTTCGAGTCGGTCCAGACGCTCCGCGTGCTCTCGTATTGCGACGCACAGGCTCTCCCCGGGGCGACATTCGACGTCGTGGAGCTACTCGATCGTCTGCTCGGCGAGCAGGCCGCCGACGGCGGCTTCGCGGCTCTCGACCCGGGGGGTCCGCCCGGCCGGGGTGCGCCTACCATCGACGCCCTGATCGCCATTCGCTCACTCTGCCAGGCTCTTTGATCGGGGAAGAGAAGATGAATCTCGGCGCCATTCACGAAGCGATTGCAGAAGCCATCCCCGACCGGGAGTGTCTCGTGTTTCGCGACAAGCACTTCACCTGGGGGGAGGTGCGAGATCGCAGCCGACGCCTCGCGAACCTGTTGCGGAGCCACGGTCTCGGATGCGTCACCGAGCGCTCGGAGCTCGAGGGCTGGGAATCGGGCCAGGATCACGTCGCGCTCTACATGCTGAACGGCAACGAGTACCTCGAGGCAATGGTCGGTTGTTACAAGGCCCGTTGTGCCCCCTTCAATGTCAACTACCGCTACGTCGAGGAAGAGCTTCTCTATCTCTTCGACAACTCCGATGCGACGGCCGTCATCTTCCACGCACGCTTTGCGCCGGTGCTCGAGAAGCTCCAATCGCAGCTCACCCAGGTGAAGGTGTGGCTGCAGGTCGCTGATGACTCCGGCAACTCGCTGTTGCAGGGGGCTCTCGACTACGAGCAAGCCCTCGCCGAAGCCAGCGATGCGCCGCCTCCCGACGACCTTTCGCCCGACGATCTCTACATCCTGTACACGGGCGGAACGACGGGCATGCCGAAGGGCGTGCTCTGGCGGCAGGAGGACATCTTCTACGGCGCCCTCACGGCGGGTTGGGCGCCGCAGAGCCTGGGCGAGATCCAGGCGCGCGTGAAGGAGGCGTCACCGATCCGGGCCTTGCCGGCGCCGCCGTTCATGCACGGCGCCGCCCACTGGGTGGCGTTCATCATGTGGCACATCGGAGGCACGGTGATCGTGAACTCCATCGTCGATCGCCTCGACCCCGACGACATCTGGTCGACGGTCGAGCGGGAGAAGGCGAACACGATCTTGATCGTGGGCGACGCCTTCGGACGGCCGCTGATCGATCAGCTCGACAAGAAGAGCTACGACCTGTCATCCCTCTTCATGGTGAGCTCGGGGGGTGCGATTCTCACGGCGGCTCTCAAGGCCGAGCTGCTCGAGCGGCTTCCGAAGATTCGGGTGATGGACGCGCTGGGCTCGTCCGAGACCGGGAGCCAGGCAAGCCACGCCTCGACGTCCGACAGCAAGCCGACCAGCGGCTCCTTCGAGTTGGCGCCCGGCAGTCTGGTGCTGAACGATGCCCTGACGGCACCCCTCGAGCCCGGCTCGGAAGAGACGGGTTGGCTCGCGCGCCAGACACGGGTGCCCCTCGGTTACTACAAGGACCCTGAAAAGACGGCGAGGACCTTCCCGACACTCGGTGGGGTCCGCTACTCGGTCCCGGGTGATCGCGCGCGCGTCTCGGCGGACGGGAAGCTCGAGCTACTCGGACGCGACT
>JAYGDB010000223.1:0-7644 GCA_046583095.1 Myxococcota bacterium
CTAGAACACAATAGGAAAACTCGAACGTCGATGGGAAAGCCCGGTCATGACGGCTCGAAAGTCCTTGGCGATGGTGCTGACGGCCCCCAAGACCCTCGAAGCCCAGGAGTTCGCGGTCCCCGCGGTCCAGGACGACACCGCGATCCTGCGCATCGAGGCCTGCGGGATCTGCGGGAGTGACTACGAGCAGTACGAAGGAGTGCTGCGGACCCCGATGCCCGTGATCCCGGGCCACGAACCCCTGGGCATCATCGAGGAGATCGGCGACGCGGCCGCGCGCCGCTGGGGGGTCGATGTCGGGGACCGGGTGGCCGTGGAGACGATGCTCTCCTGCCGCTTCTGTCCCCCCTGTCTCGCGGGCGACTACCACCTCTGCCGCGTCCGCCGCATCTATTCGTACATCCCGCTGGCCGATGCGCCCGGGCTGTGGGGCGCCTACAGCGAGTTCATGTGGCTCGATGCAAACAGCATCGTCCACAAGATCGACCGCAGCCTGACGCCCGAGATCGCCGTCATGTTCAATCCTCTCGGCGCCGGCTTCCGCTGGGCGGTGGAGATCCCCGGGACGGGTCCGGGAGACACGGTTCTGATCCTCGGGCCCGGTCAGCGTGGCCTCGCGAGTGTGCTGGCGTGCCGGGAGGCCGGCGTCAGTCGCATCATCGTGACGGGTCTCGCCGTGGACGCGCAGAAGCTCGAGTTGGCGCGCAAGTTCGGCGCGGACTTCACGATCGACGTCGACAACGAGAACACGAAGCAACGGGTTCGGGAGCTGACGGACGGTCTGGGGGCCGACGTTGTCGTCGACGTTTCGTCCTATGCGACGAAGCCCGTGGCCGAGTCTCTCGACTACGTGAGGATGGGGGGCACGATCGTGCTGGCTGGCGTGAAGGGTTTTCGGGAGATCCCGGAGTTCGTGTCGGACAAGATCGTGATGAAGGAGATCTCGATCCGTGGTGCCATCGGCGTGACCTCGTCGGGCTACCGCAAGGCGATCCAGCTGATCGAGTCGGGCAAGTACCCGATCGAAGCCATGCACACCCACAACTTCGGTCTGCGCAACGCCGAGCTTGCCATCAAGACCCTGGCCCGGGAGATCGAGGGCGAGGAGTCGATCCACTCCTGCTTGATTCCCGGAATGGACTGACCGCGCATGCAATCCATTCGGGCCTGGGTCGAGGGCTCGCCCTATGCGGCGGCGCTTGGTGTTCAATGTGAGGATCTCCTGCCGGAGAGCGTCTCGCTGCTGCTGCCCTACGCGGAGCAGAACGCGAACCCGGGAAAGGCGCTGCACGGTGGCTGCGCGGCGTCCCTGGGTGTGATTGCGAGCCAGGCGATCGCTCGGGCGACTCTCGGCACCGAAGCCGGCCCCTTCTACACGGCCGGCCTGCAGGTGAGCTACCTGGCAGCCGCCATCGGCGAGGACGTGAAGGCTGAAGGCCGGCTGCTGCGCCGGGGCAGGAATATGTGCTTCGCGGAGGTCGAGGTCGCGACCCTCGAGGGCAAGCAGATTGCCCACGCGACGGGCATGGTGCGGGGTCGCTTCGGTGCCGACGCGGCCGAACTGCGGGCCAGCCGCGGCGACGACGGTGCAACCGATCCGGGGCCGATGGGTCCCCAGATCGGGAAACTGAACTTCGGACGAGCTCGAGGGCTCGAAATCGAGCACATGGCCGACAGCTACGCGCGAATCACGATGCCCCTCGCGGAAGCCAACGCGGATGTGGACGGTGGCATGCACGAGGGGGCGGTTCTGGCACTGCTCGATACCACTGGCGCGATGGCGGCGTGGGCGGAGACCGGCCCCGGCCCCTACAAGGCGTCGACCCCGGCCCTCCAGGCGCAGATCCTCACGCCGCCGCCGAAGCAGGACCTGATCGCGTACGGGCGGGTGGTCCAGCGGGATGCCGACGGCTTCTGGAGCGACGTCGAGGTGGCGGGGCAGGGCGACGGGCGTGTCGTCGCTCGGGGAACCGTTCTCTACCGGATCGTGACCTAGCCGGGGCTCTACAATCGCCGGCTACGGCTTCGAGCGCTGGACCGGCATCCAGTCGATGTTCGGCGGTACGATTCCGAAGCGCTCCTCGCTGTGGTCGACGGTCCCCGCCTCGGCGTAGTGGTAGACCATGGCAGCGCGCTTGTGGTCCGACTCGTTGTCGGTCGAGCGGTGCATCAGGTGGCTGTGGAAGAGGAGCAGATCGCCCGCCTGCATCAGGACCGGCTTGGCCTGGCTCATGTCGTGATCGACGATCTCGACGTAGGCGAAGTTCGCGTGCTCTCGGTGGTCGGGAACGACATCGTGCACGTCCTCGCGGTGAGAGCCGGGAAGCACCCAGAGTGGCCCGTTGTCCGGGGTCGCGTCCGTCACCGCGAGCCAGGCGCCTACCTGGGGTCCCCGGTCGAAGGGGAAGTAGAAGACGTCCTGGTGCCAGGGTTGCCCGAGCGCGCCGGGCAGCTTGAAGATGAACTGGGAGAGGAAGCAATCGAATTGCGGCCCGATCAGGCTCTCCACGCAGCCCAGGAGCCGTGCATCCAACGCGAACTCGTGAAACACGGGCTCGGTGCGATGTACGCGGAAAACTTTGGAGGTGCGGTCTTCGGGGGATTCCCGGTCTGCGAGGGCCTTTTCGGGGACCACGTAGGCATCGCCGATGGCGCCACCGCCGTCCGCAATGCGGGTCATTTCGACGATTCGGGTTTCCATCGCCTCGAGGACCTCGGGTCCGGCGAATCCCCGCAGGATCAGGAAGCCTTCCGACTCCCACGAGTCCCGCTCTGCCGGAGTCAGGCCATTCACGCTGACTGCACGATACCGGCGCTGCCTGCCCGGGTGAAGAGGTGAGTCGTGGGGTGATTGGGGCGAGGGGGGAACGCAGCTTCTAGACTGGGCGCCACGATGACGCGCTGCCCCCTCCGTTCGGTCGCCCTGGCCCACGCCGCGAGATGACGCCAAGTGCCCGGGGACGGCTGCATCTTCTGTCGGATCGCGGCCGGTGAGGCGCCGTCCCACCGGGTCTACGAGGACGACGAGGTGCTCGTCTTCATGGACATCCGGCCGGTCGCCGAGGGGCACACCCTGATCATCCCCAAGGCCCACTACGAGAATCTGTTCGAAGCGACCGAGGACGCGATGGCCGCGGTCGCCCGCATCTCGGTGCGGATCGCAAACGCGATCAAAACGGTGTTCGAGCCGGACGGTGTCTTCGTCGCCCAGACGAACGGAGTGGCCGCCGGCCAGACGGTCTTCCACTACCACCTCCACCTCATCCCCCGCTGGTACGGGGGCGACCCGCGCCTCCACGGCCGCATCGAGGCGAGCGCGGACGAGTTGGATGCGCTGGCGGCCCAATTGCGGATGGCCCTCGGGGAGGTACAATCAGCCACTTCCAAAAACTGAACGAAATTCCTGCAACGGTAGGGAGTTGCTTGACTTTCTTGCCGGTTTAGTGCCATATAGCTTTCGAGTAGGGCGTTAAGTCCCGACTGCCCCGGCAACCCCAAATCCCCTCGGAGAACCCCCCAGCATGGCCATCGACGCTGTCTACCCCGCAGACGAGCGCCTGGCAGGAGAGTCTGCCGACTTCATTCTCGACCCCGACGAGGTCGCCCGCGGTGCGAGAGCCGTTGAGCGCTATCTCGAGAGCCTGAAGCCGGGTGATGGCCGGCGATCGGCCGAAGACGCGCTCCAGACCCTGGCGCTGCTCTTCACCGACGGGGTCTGCGATGCCCACGAGTTCCCGTGGCAGCAGGTGAAGGCCTATCACGGTGCTGCCGCGATCAGCCTCTTGAGGGAACCGGGCACGCCGGCAAGGCTCGAGAGCCTGCGCTTCAACCGCCATTCGAATCGCAAGTATCGCCAGGTTCCGCCCGTGTATGCGGGCAAGCACGTGCAAAAGCTGCGGAACTCTCTGCGCAGGGTGCTGGGCGAGTGCCACAAGCTCGGCTACCTCACGGTCGAGGAGCGCGACGCAGCGATCAATCTCCCGAAGGCGGACCCGGAGAAGGTTGTGACACCAGGCCGGATCCTTGGAGCGAGCGAGTTCCGGGCTCTGACATCTGCGTGCAAGGGCGGCAAGAACCCGCGGGGCCCCCGCGACGCCCTCACTCTGAGCCTTGGCTACCAGGGCGGGCTGCGCGCGAACGAGATGGTCGGCCTGATGCTGAAGGACATGAAGTACGACAACCGGCGCGGACAGGTCACCGTCTACGTGAAGGGCGCCAAGGACTCGCGGGGACGCACCGTGCCGCTCCAGAACGGGGCGCTGATTGACCTCGAGGATTGGCTGGCCGCACGGGGCGACGAACCCGGGCCGTTGCTGTGTCCAGTTCGCAAGGGCGGAAAGGTCGAAGTTCGCCGGATGACGGCGACCGCCATTCGGCAGAGCTGCAACCAGCGAGCCGAGAAGGCGGGTGTCGAGCCGTTCTCGCCGAACGACCTGCGCCGCAGCGCGGTGGCGGCGCGAACCAACGGTCGTGCGCGTCGTGCCCGGCGGAGCCCGGAGCCTGTGCCCAGCACCCTGTTCGCGGTGGGCGCCGAGGCGGTTCCCGCTCCGGCGAAACGGGAGGGCATTCTCTTTCCGTACAGCACTCGTAAGCTGGAGTTGCTGTAACCGGGCGGCGCGCTGGCCAATGCCATGAGGTCCGCGACCGCCGGCTTGGGGACAGCCGCGCTGTTCTTCTGCGTGGCCGTGCTGGCCTGCTCGGCGCCAGAGCCGCTCGACTCGTCGGGGCCGATCGCCGACTGGCCGGCCCATGGGGGTGAGGGAGCCCGCCACTACTCGCCCCTCACCCAGATCACCCCCGACAACGTTCACGCTCTCGAGGTGGTCTGGACGTACCGGCATGGGGACGTCTCGCAGGGAACCGCCGACGTCGCGCGTACGTCGTTTCAGGTCAATCCGATCGTCGTGGGCGAAACTCTGTACCTGTGCACGGGGTTCATGCGCGCGATCGCGCTGGATGCCGAGACCGGGGAGGAGCGCTGGGCATTCGACCCCGGACTCCGAGCCAAGAGGCCCGAGGGACCGTACCCGCTCACCTGCCGCGGCGTGACCTACTGGCGCGACCCCGGAGTGGACGAGGGTGTCGCGTGTCGCAGCCGCATCTTCTACGGGACCCGCGACTCGGAGTTGATTGCCCTCGATGCGCTGACGGGTAAGCCCTGCGCAGACTTCGGAGAGGCGGGCCGGGTCGCGTTGCGCGAGGGGATCGGCGAAGGCGTTCCGGGTTGGGAGTACTACCCGACGTCGCCGCCCGTCGTTGTGGCCGGCGTCGTCGTGATTGGCGCGCTGGTGGCGGACAGTCTGCGGGTGGACGCGCCCAGCGGAGTGGTGCGCGGCTTCGACGCGCACACCGGCGCACTCCGGTGGGCCTGGGATCCGGTTCCGCCCGGCTGGGAGCCCAGTTCCGGTGTCGATGGGCGCAGCTATGAAGCGGGTACCCCAAACGTCTGGGCGCCCCTCTCGGCAGACCCCGAGCGGGGTCTCGTCTTCGTCCCGATGGGGAACCCGGCGCCCGACAGCTTCGGCGGGCTGCGCAACGGCCTCGACTATTACGGCAGTTCGACAGTCGCCCTGGACGCCCGTACGGGGGAGGTCGTCTGGTCGTTCCAGTCGGTGCACCATGACCTCTGGGACTACGACGTCGCCTCGCAGCCGACCTTGTTCGAGATTCCCGGTGTGGGTGGAGGGGTCCCCGGCATCGCGCAGGCGACGAAGATGGGTCACGTGTTTCTGCTCGATCGCATGACCGGTGAGCCGCTCTACCCGGTGGAGGAGCGGCCGGTGCCGCAGGGCGGCGTGCCCGGCGAGAAGCTCTCGCCCACCCAGCCGTTCCCCACGCACCCGGCGCCCCTGCATCCAACCGAGGTCACCCCGGAGAGCGCCTGGGGGTTCACGCCGATCGACAAGGCCGACTGCCGGGAGAAGCTCGAGAAGTACCGCTCGGAGGGCCTCTTCACCCCGCCGGGTCTGCACGGATCGATCCAGTACCCGGGGTCGGGGGGCGGCATGAACTGGGGAGGCGTTGCGATCGATCCCGAGAGCGGCGTACTGGTCGTGAACCAGATGCGTTCCGCGGCGGTCGTGCGGCTGATCCCGCGGGCGGAGTTCGACGAACTCGACTTGTCCCAGAGCCAGTACCCCAACGAGCTCTACCCGATGGCCGGGACCCCCTACGGCGTGCAGCGCTTTCCGTTGCTCTCGAGCTTCGGAGCCCCTTGCCTTCCGCCGCCCTGGGGCACTCTGACCGCCGTCGATCTGCGGAGCGGGGAGGTGCTATGGGAGTCGACTCTCGGCACCACCCGCGACCAGGCGCCGTTCCCGCTGTGGTTCGCGCTCGGCACGCCCAACCTCGGGGGTCCGATCCTGACCGCCGGGGGTCTGATCTTTATCGGGGCAACCACCGACAAGAGCTTCCGCGCCTTCGATGTTCACAGTGGCGAGGAAGTCTGGAGCCGCCGGATTCCGTTTACCGCGAACTCGACCCCAGTGACCTACCGGGTTCGCAAAGACGGTCGCCAGTTCGTGGTCGTTGCGGCCGGGGGTCACGGCTGGTCCGAAGCCGGCGACGCTGTGATCGCGTACGCGCTGCCGCGATAGACGCTCGCGCTCCAGACCTCGCGAAATCCGCCCGGTGTGTGCGCAAGGCCGTTCCCTGCTCGAGCCACGGGCGGTTGACCGGGGTCGTCATCTCGGCACCGGGAGTCAGGCCAGCGCGGATCCCATCAGATCGACGAAGTTGTCCCGAAAGAAGGCCGTGTGAGTCACTTCGTCCAGGCCCTCCATCGAGGCTTCGAAGCGCTTGATGGGGTTCCGGCCCCCCTCGACGTGAGGGTAGTCGGACGAGAAGAGACACACCTCGGGGCCGGAGTTCTCGATGATCCAGCCGGTGTTCTCGGCCGGATAGGGGGTGACGCGGATCTGGCGGCGGACGTAGTCGCTCGGGAGCAGCGAGAGTGCTTGCAGGCGCTCTTCGTTCTTGCGGAACGCGTCCATGGCCGAGTCGAGTTGGCGCATCCACCCCGGCAGCCACGAGGCACCCTGCTCGATGACGCCGCACCGAAGCTCGGGAAAGCGCTCGAAAATTCCGTCCAGGATCATCGTCGCCAGCGTCTGCATGGGCGGGTACGGGATCGCCATGTAGTCGACGGAGCGGAAGTTCTCGGCGCCGCCGTGGAAGTCCGGCACGGGCGGCAGACCGTTCTCGAAGTAGTTCGGGTCGAGGAGTCGTCCGCCGCCTCCCACGTGCAGGACGATCGGCAGGCGCGCTTCCTGGGCCACGGCCCAGAGCGGGTCGAGATCGACGTGACTCGGAGAGTGCCCGGCCGGACAGGCGGATGGGATCAGCAGGGCTTTGCAGCCGAGATCGATCGCCTGGACGGCGACCTCGAGGGCGCGATCGAAATCGCGAAGGGGCACGTAGCCGGTCGCGAATAGACGTGGATCCACGCTGCAGAAGTCAGCCATGCCGCGGTTGTGGGCTTCGGCGAGCGCGTAGGCGAAGGGGACGTCGTCGCCGTGCTCGGCGGCGAGGAGCTGTGGGTTCGTGAAGGTATTGAAAACGAGCTGGCTCCGGAAGCCGAGCAGGTCGAGGGCCCGGGGCCGATCCTCCCGGATGAACGACCCCGTTGCCTTCCAGTTCTTGCGG
>JAYGDB010000229.1:0-13375 GCA_046583095.1 Myxococcota bacterium
GACTTCCAGATCCTCGATACGAGCGACGGTGAGGGTCAAATGGATGTCCTGCTCGTCGCCGCGAAGCGGGATCTCGTCGACGACTACGTGCAGGTGATCCAGGAGGCCGGACTCACGGCTGCGGTGGTCGATGTAGCGGCCTTTGCAGTCGAAAATGCCTTCGAGATGAACTACGAGACCCAGCCCGACGAGGTCGTAGCGCTGGTCAACATCGGCGCACAGGTGGTGAACATCAACGTGGTCCAGAACGGGGTCCCGGTATTTACCCGCGACATCACCACGGGCGGTAACCAGTACACCGAGGAGATCCAGAAGTCGCTCTCAGTTACCTTCGAAGAAGCCGAGCGCATCAAGATCGGCGGAAACTCGACGGATCAGAGCCAGGAAGTGGTTCCCCAGGAGGTCGAACACGCGATTCGATCGGTCACCGAAACGGTGAGCGGCGAGATCGCGCGCTCCCTCGACTTCTTCACGGCAACGGCTGCCGAGAGTCGCATCAACCGGGTGCTCTTCTCGGGCGGTGGATCGCGCATCCCGGGCCTCGACCTCTCCTTCGCAGCACGAAGCGGCCTCGAGGTCGAGTTCATGAACCCGTTGGCGCAAATGCTGCCGAGCAAGGACTTCGATCCGGGCTATCTCGACAGCGTAGGGGTTTCGCTGGGTGTTGGGATCGGGCTCGCGACCCGGAAGGTGGGCGTCTAATGATCGAGATCAATCTACTTCCGCACCGCGAAGCCAGGCGCGTCGCCGACCTTCGCCAGACCGCTGGCGTGCTGGCTCTCGGTCTGGTGCTCGTCTTCGGTGTGATTGCGATGGTCGATCGGGCGCAGGACGCCGCCCTGGAGAAAGCCGGCGCGACGATTCGCCAACTCGAAACGGACATCGCCCGCTACAAGCCGGAACAAGACAAGGTACAGGCCTTCAAGGCGAAGCGGATACAGCTCGAGGACAAGATCGACGTGATTCGCGGCCTCGATCGCGCGCGCAGCGGGCCGGTGCGGATCATGGACGAGCTCTCGAGGAACACACCGGAGAGGCTCTGGCTCACGAGCCTGTCGACGGAAGGCACCCAGATCATCGTGGAGGGCGACAGCCTCGACACGAGCATAGTCGCAGACTTTCTGCGCAGCCTGAACGCATCCCCCTTCTTCACGGAAGTCGATCTCGAGCGTACATTCTCGGGCGCCCAGGTGGAGGGGGTGCAGTTCGTGCACTTCGTGATTACGGCGGCCTTGGCGGACCCCGATGCGGGAACCGAGAGCCAGCCGCTGGAAGAGGCCTAACGATCATGAATGCCAAGAGCATCGATTTCGACGCATACTTCGAGAAGCTGGGCAGGATCCCGAAGGGCGCACGCTACGGCGCGGTGGTGGCGATCCTCAGCCTGGTCGGAGCCGGCTACTACTTCCTCTTCTTCAACGAGGATGCAGCCTTGCTGACGGCGCAGCAGAGTCGCGCCCAGGTGTTGCAGCGCAAGCTCACGAATGTGCGCGCAGTGGCCAACAACGTCGGAGAGTTCGAGCAGGAAGTCGCAGCTCTCGAGCGTGAACTCCAGATCGCTTTGAGACAGCTCCCGAACCGGAAGCAGTTCGAAGACCTGCTGCAGGACATCACGACCGCCGGCAAGCAGGTGGGGGTTGTCATCAAGTCGATCGTGCGGGCTCGAGAGGTCGGACACGACTTCTACGTGGAGGTTCCTTTCGAACTCCAGCTCGAAGGCAGCTACCACGACCTCGCGATGTTCTTCGAACGCGTCGCGAAGTTGCCTCGGATCGTTAACATCGGGTCGATGAGGATCCAGTCCCACGAGGGCCGGGATAGTACGACGCTGCTGAAGGTCGAGGGTACAGCCACCACGTTCCGGTTCTTGGACACTGATGAGAACGCGGCCTAGGAGGAAATGGTGAAACGACTCCTTGCCATCACGTTGACGACCTGCCTGGTCCTGGCTGCGGGCGGCTGTAGTGACGATCCGACCGAGGGTCCCACGGCTGCCGACTACAAGGCCGAGCGGGACCGGCTGCTCGTTCAGTTGAAGAAGAACGAGAAACAGGCGCAGAAGGGCGCGGCTGCCGCCCCGTCGGAGACGCAGGCAGAACCGAAAGCCACCGAGGGTGGCTTCGGTTCATTGGTTTCGACCTATACCTACCAGACGAAGGGAAGGCGGGACCCGTTCGAGCCGTATCGCCATATCAGCCCAATCCTCGAGGAGAACCACGGGCCGCTCATGGCCTACGACCTCGAACAGCTCTCGGTGGTTGCGGTGGTCTGGGACACGGGCACTTCGCGCGCGCTGATCGCGGATCCTCGTGGCGACACCCACATGGTGAGAAAAGGGACGCCGATCGGAAAGAACGACGGCCTCGTGATTCATATTGGGGACAACATGGTCCTCGTCAAGGAAACGTACATCGACTTCGCGGGTGAAACGACGACCAACGACGTCGAGTTGCGGATTCGAAATAGGCAGGGAGGGTGAGTTGGATGGTCGCTTTCAGAAGCGGTAGGTGGATGGCACTCTCATTTCTCGGCGCCGTGGCCCTGGCGACGGCGGTGGCATGTGCGTCCGGGACGATTTCCGCCCCGCAGGTCCAACCCGACCTCGCGACGGGGACGCACCGATTGACCGGCGTCCGGGTCGATAGCGGTGACAGCGGCAGCATTGTCACCTTGTCCGGCTTGGCGGATCCGGTCTACACGGCGTTCTTGCACAGCGAGCCGTGGGCGTTGGTTCTGGACCTCAAGTCGGTCGAGATCGCCACAGAGAACGACCTCGTGATGGTCTACGACGGCCTGATCGAGAACGTGACCGTCTCGACCTACGGTGGTGGCGTCGGCGAGTCCCTGACGCGTGTGGAGATCGCGCTCGCCCAGGATGCGAGCTACGAGATCGTATCGACGCCCGACGGCCTGCTGGCAGTGGTGAGCGGATCCGGCGCGATGGCTGCGGATGATTTGCAGACCCCGGCCGCCGACGAGATGGCGATGAACCCGGAGGCGCCCTCAGAGTTCGAGGAGGATCCGTGGTCTGACCCGCAAGCCGAGGAGATCCAGGTTCCGGCCCGGGTTCCCGAGAATGAGGCGGTCGTCGAGGCGGCTCCGGCGCAGGTTCCGGCAGCACCCGCGACGGCTCTCACCGGCATCGACTACAGCGAGACTTCGAGCGGCGTGCTCATCCACCTGGAGGCGGATGGCTCGATCCAGGCCATGGAGACCTTCCGGCTGAGCGCTCCGGCTCGGCTGGTGGTCGATTTGCCCGGACTCAGGAGCCAGGTGGATCAGGCGACCCTCTCGCTGGGGACCCCGCAGGTCTCCCAGGTTCGCGTCGGCGCCCACCCCGACAAGGTTCGCGTGGTGATCGACGGAGGTGAAGGCGCCGCCGGTTTCGAAGAGCGCCGGATCATGCCGGCGAACGATGGCCTGTATCTCGCCCTTGGCACTGGGCCCGATCTCGCCGCCGCGCTGGCTGTGGCGATGACCACCGGGAGCATGCCGGTCGTTGCCGTGCAGCCATCCGTAGAAACGGTCATCGAGGACGAGGGCGGCTCCGAGAGCGCCGACCTCGCGCTGGCGGTAATCGAAACGGAGCCGGTGCCCGTTGCCGAGACGATCAGCGACGCGCGCAAACTGACTGTCGCGATGCAGGAGCCCGTCGCCGAGCCCGCCACTGCGAGTTCTCGGGTGTACGGCATCCACTATGACTCCAGCGAGGAGTTCGAACGCATCGTGATCCTGTGCGACACACTCGTCGACTACGATCTGCTCGCGCCAGATCCCGAGACGCTGGTGATTAGCATTCGTGACTCCAGGGTGGCGCCCGACGCGACGGGCCGCGTGCTCGTGCGGGCCAACCGCCCGATCTCGCTGATCTCGACCTTCCAGCAGCCCGACGTTGCGGTGCCCGAGGTGCGGGTCGTCGTGAAGCGCGCTGCAGGTCTCGAGCCGAGTGTCGTACGTCATGGTTCGATGCTCTTCGTCGACTTCCCGGTCACGGGTCGGGTCGCCGCTGCTGCGCCGGCCTTTGCGACGGAGGCCGAGTGGGCGGCCGCGGGACTCGGGGGAGAGGCTCGCCTGACTGCTGTCAGCGATCCCCTCGAGGTATTCGATGAGGCTGCGGCAATCGCCGACTCGTTCGAGACCGAGATGAAGGCCTCCGAGAGTCTCGAGTCGCCCGCTTCGATGGACGGCACGGTCGGCCGGAAGTTGGAGAAGCCTGCACCGATCGCTCCTCTGTCGGTTCCGGCTCCCGCTCCTGCAGCTCTCGAGCCGCCCGCCGCCGCCGAGATCCTGGAAGAGGGCGGACTCATCGACGGCAAGGAGTACGAGGGGCGCCGCATCTCGCTGGACTTCAAGGACGTGCCGGTAACCGACGTGCTGCGACTGATCGCCGAGGTGAGCGATCTCAACCTGATCGCCGGCGACGAGGTGAAAGGCAGCGTCACGATCCGACTCGTCGATGTTCCCTGGGATCAGGCTCTCGACGTCATCCTCCTGACCAAGGGGCTCGGCTTCGTCCGGGTGGGCAATGTGCTCCGCATCGCGCCCTCGGACATCCTCAAGTCCGAGGAGGAGCTGCGACTCCAGGAGCGCCGCAACAAGGAGACCCTGGAAGACCTCGTCGTCAAGTTGCATCCGGTCAACTACGCGAACGTCGCGGACATGAGCGAGCTGGTGAAGAGACTCTTGACGCCGAGAGGGACGGTGAACGTGGACGTCCGGACGAACACCGTGATCATCAAGGACATTCCCTCGGTGATCGACGAGGCGACGGCGCTCATCAAGGCGGTCGATACCGAGACCCCGCAGGTGCTGATCGAAGCAAAGATCGTGGAGGCCTCGCTCGACTTCTCTCGCGAGCTGGGCAGCGTGTGGTCGGCGGGAACGCAGCCCCTCGAGGACGGCTTCGACAGCGGTTCAGGTCCGAGGATGGACCTGGGCGGCCCGGACTTCCGTTTCCACGATGCCAACAACGTGATCTTCGGCAACCCGATCACGTCGGTGCCCACCGGCCTCCTCAACATGAGCGCCTTCGTGCTCAGCGAGGACTTCAACATCGACGTCCAGATCCAGGCCGCGGAGTCCACGGGTGACGGAAAGGTGATCTCCAGTCCTCGCATCCTGACCCTGGACAACCGGGAAGCCGAGATTCAGCAGGGTGTTTCGATCCCGTTCCAGACTTTCGAGAACGGAGACGCGAAGCTCGAGTTCATCGACGCGGTGCTCTCATTGGTCGTCACCCCGCACGTGACCTCGGACAACACGATCATCATGAAGGTCGAGGTGACGCGGAATGCGCCCGACGACTCGGTTCCGACGATCACCGGTTCTCCCGCGATCGCCCGGGCTGAAGCCCGGACCGAGTGCCTGGTCAAGGACGGCCAGACCCTCGTGATTGGCGGCATCTACACGGTGACCGAGTCCGAGCGGGAGCGCAGCGTGCCCTACCTGAGCCGGATTCCGCTCATCGGCGCGGCCTTCAGGAGCCGCGAGGTCACCGACCAGCGCAAAGAGCTGCTGATCTTCGTGACCCCGCGGATCGTGATGGCATCCGAGCTGGCCGGAAGCTGATCGTAAGGCCAGCGACAGACGATTTACGCGGACATCCCGCGTAGAATCCGCGACTCGGAAACGGGGAGAAGCTTCGGCTTCTCCCCGTTCTCCATTTTCAACGCCCTATACTGCGCGGCGTGGAGGCTCGGGACGCGAAAGACGAGCCCATCCTGCTGGTGGGCATGATGGGGTGCGGTAAGTCGACGGTTGGGCCGGCCCTGGCCCGGCGGCTGGCCCGCGACTTCGTCGATGTCGACGACGAGATCGAAGCCCGTGCAGGTCGGACGCTTCCGGAGATCTTCGAAACCGACGGGGAGGCCGCGTTCCGGACCCTCGAGCGCGACACCCTCGCCGCCGTCCTGACGCAGGATCCCGTGGTGGCACTCGGCGGGGGCGCCATCGCTCAGCCGGGTGCGCCCGAGTGGCTTGCGAAGCTCGGGACGGTGGTCTATTTGCGAGCCAGCCTGGATTCGCTGATGCGCCGTGTGGGGCATGCCGACGGACGGCCGCTGTTGGCGGGACTGGACGAGGCGAGCCGGCGGGAGCGCCTCGAGGAGATCCTGCGAGACCGCCAGGCCGCGTACGAGAGCGCACGGCTCGTCGTCGATACGGACGAGCAGAGCGTGGAACAGATCGTTCTAACGATCGCTGAGGACCTGGGAATCGAGCCGTGACCGCCCGAAAGCAGAAGCCGCCGAGGCGTACGATCCGTGTCGATCTCGGGAAGCGCAGCTACCCGATCCGGATCGGCAGCGACGGTCTGGACGGCCTCGGCGACGCCGTCGCGAGTCGCACGAACGCCACCCAGGTGGCGGTCGTCACGGTGCCCTCCATCGGGCGGCGCTACGGCGGCGCGGTGATGCGCTCGCTCCGGGCGGCTGGACTCAAGGCTCACCGGATCGATGTCCCGGACGGCGACTCGACCAAGAACCTCGGACAGATCCGCAAGCTCTACGATGCCTTTCTCGACCGGGGCCTCGATCGCAGGTCCGTGCTCGTTGCGCTGGGTGGCGGCATGGTGGGCGACCTCACCGGCTTTGCCGCGGCCACCTACCTTCGCGGCATCCCCTTCGTGCAGGTGCCAACGACAATCCTCTCGATGGTCGATGCCAGCATCGGTGGCAAGACCGCGGTGAACCTTCCGAAGGGCAAGAACCTGGTGGGTGCCTTCCACCAGCCGTGTCTCGTGTGGATCGATACCGGCACGCTCGCCTCTCTGCCCCGGCGCGATCGGGCCGCCGGGATGGCCGAGATCGTGAAGGCCGGGGCGATCTGGGACGAGCGCTACTTCGCCCGACTCGAGCGCGAGTGCGAAGGCGTGATGGATCTCGAACCGGCGTCTCTCGTCCCGGTGCTCGAGCGGGCTTGCCGGATCAAGGCCGAGGTGGTCCAGCAGGACGAGCGAGATGAATCGGGCGTGCGAGCACTCCTCAACTTCGGTCACACCGTGGCCCACGCGATCGAGTCCCAGATGGGATACCGCCGGATTCTGCACGGGGAGGCGGTCTCGATCGGGATGTTGCACGCGGCCCGCCTCTCGCAGGCGTTGGGGCTTGCACCTGCGGGGACCGCTGACAGACTCGAGGATCTCCTCGCGCGGCTTCAGCTCCCCACGGAGATCCCCCGGTACGATCGTAAGGCTCATATCGCGGCGATTCGGGTCGATAAGAAGAGGGTAGGGGCCAAGATCCACTACATCGTGCTGCGCCGGATCGGGCGCGCAGCCACGGTCGAGTTGACTCCGGCAGAGATCCTGCCGGCCAGGGGGGCGAGAGGTTGAACGACTTCGCGGGCGAAGCCGAGCGAATGCGGAGGGCGGGCGACGCCCAGGGCGCCGTCGAAATGGCCGAAGCGGGACTCGTCGACGAGCCCGAGAACGATCTCGGTCGCATCGTGCTGGCGCTGGCGCTCCTGGATCTCGGGGATCTTTCGTGCGCCCGGGAACGACTCGAGAGGGCGTTTCCGGCCGAGGCCCCCGTCGAGCCCGTGGCATTGCCGCTGGAACCAGTCGGCCTGGGGGGCGATGTCAGAGACGACGAGCTCGAGAGAGCGTTCGCCGAAGCCGAGACGAATCCCGACGAGATGATGAGCGCCAACAAGGTCGTCCAACAGACCCTCGAGAACGAGCACGTCGAGGTGCCCGACGAAGCGGGCTTCGCCATTACCGACTCGCCGACCTATGCGACCGAGACGATGGCGTCGATTCTCGAGGAGCAGGGCCGCGTGGGCGAAGCAGAAGTACTGCGTCGGGGCCTCGTGCATCCTGGGGACGATCCGTTCGGCGACGCCTCGAACCTCTCGGCGGTGGAATCCATCGACGCGGCCGGTATGCTCGATCTCACCGGGTCGACGTCAACCTCCGGCGCCGAGTGGACCGATGCGGCCGTGGGGCCCGCCCACGCCGAGCGCCTTCGCGTCCTCGCGACGCTCGAGGGCTGGCTCTACAACCTGCGGCAGCAAGCGGAGCGCGATCCATCGGAATTGGCGCGAACGACAAGGGGGTCGCAGCCGTCATGAGCTTCGAGAGCATCCTTCGCGAGATCCTGAACGAGTGTGGTGGGGGCCTGGGGATCGCCCTGATGGGTACCGACGGGGTCCCGATCGTCGAGATCAACGCCCCGCCCGCAGGCGGCGCGCCGAGCCCGCTGGGCGAGGACATCGGCACTGCGGGCGTCGAGTTCGCACGTATCCTGGCGGAGATCCAGAAGGCTTCGGATGCCCTCAGCGCCGGCGCCATGACGGAGACGGTCATCAACCTGGCTGCCTTCCAGCTCCTGTTTCGCCTCGTCGACGACGACGTGATCCTGGTTCTCGCCCTCGCGCACGAAGGCGGGAACCCCGGTAAGGCCCGGTACCTCGTCCGGCGCCATCTGGTCGCGCTGCGAGAGGAGCTCTGAAGCTACCTGCTAGTCTTGGCGCCAAGGCTCGCCAGGGGAGGGCACTATGGCCGATGCACTCGGTGTACTCGTGATTCACGGTCCCAACCTCAATCTGTTGGGGACGCGGGAGCCGGAGATCTACGGAACCACCACTCTCGAGGAGATCGACGCAGATCTCGAAGCCGCCGGCAAGCAACGCGGCTGCCAGATCGAGTGTTGCCAGTCGAACCACGAGGGTGTCCTGATCGATCGGATCCAGGAGGCCCGGGGTTGGGCGAGTGGCATCCTGATCAATCCGGCTGGGCTCACCCACTCGAGCGTCGGCTTGCGTGACGCCCTGGTTGCGACCGAGCTACCCGTCGTCGAGGTGCACCTCTCCAACATCTTCGCCCGCGAGGAGTTCCGTCATCACTCCTACGTGTCGGGGATTGCTGTCGGGCTGGTCTCGGGCTTCGGGGTCGATAGCTACCGGCTGGGTCTCGACGCGTTGCTCTCGCATCTCGACCGGAGCTGATCCGGTTGGGGAGGCCCTGGCGACTCCTCGTGGACGCCAACGCTTCCGGACACTTCAACATGGGTGTCGATGAAGCGCTGCTGTCGAGTGCAATCCTGGCGGGGACGCCCAGCCTCCGATTCTACGGCTGGACCGGGCCGTGGCTGTCCCTGGGCTATGCGCAACCGCTCGAACCCGCGCAAGTGCGGCAACTCGAAGCGGCCGGTGTCGGCTGGGTGCGCCGGGTGACTGGAGGCCGGGCGGTGCTGCATGGCGCCGACCTCACCTACTCGATCGCCGCGCCGGAGGACGCTCTGCCGGCCGGGTTGAGGGCGTCCTACGGGGTCGTGGCGGACGCTCTGCTCGAAGCGCTGCAGAGCCTGGGGGTTCCGGCCACTCGCAGCGACCCGGGCGCCTCCGCTCCCGGGGTGTCGGTCTTCGATTGTTTCCAGGAGCCGGCGGCTGACGAAATCTGCCTGGCGGGCAAGAAGCTGTCTGGGAGCGCGCAGCGCCGGGTCGGGCGAGCGTTGCTGCAGCACGGTTCGATTCGGCTCACGCCGGACCCGCCGGATGCGGTACGCGCGGTCGCGCCGGGCCGACGAAGCCTCGGTGGGACCAGCCTCGCCGAGGCGGGGGCGACTGTTTCACGCGAGGCACTCGAAGCGGCCTGCGCCCGGGCCTTCTCGCGGCGCCTGGGAGTGCCCCTCGAACCCTCTCCGCTCAGCGCCGGGGAAGTCGCGCGCGCGCGGTCCCGGGGCCCGGAGCCGCCTCGCACCAGCCGGTACGAGGGCGCGGATTCGCCCGAAGTGCCACTGGATTCATGGGCTGGCGCCCCTCAAGAGAGCCCTTCGTCGATCCGATAGAGACGATGGGAGGGCCTGCCCTCCGCCTACTGACTCGTGTTCGCCCGAGGGGCTCTTGGCCATCAACAAGCGGAAAGTTCTGGACGCCGCGCGGAAGTACGCGCAGAAGGGCGCCAAGGAGAAGGCGCTCAAGGAGTACCACAACCTCCTCAAGCGCGATCCCCGCGATGCGAAGCTGCGCCTCGAGATCGGTGACTGCAACCGCCGCTGGGGACAGATCGAGCAGGCGATCACCCAGTACTCCCGTGTTGCGGAGCAGTACAAGGACGAAGGCTTCGACGCTCGTTCGGTCGCGGTCTTCAAGCAGATCCTCAATCTCGATTCCAAGCGGTACAGCGCATACGTGTCGCTCTCGGAGCTCTACCAGCGCATGGGCCTCGACTCCGAGGCGCTGTCCGCGCTGCAGACTGCGGCCGACGCGCACCACCAGGAAGGCAACACGCGCGAGGCTCTCGAACTGCTGCGCCGGATGGCCACCCTCGACCCCACGAACACGACGAGTCGCCTGAAGGTTGCTGAGCTTCTTCAACAGGAGGGCCTGGACGACGACGCGGTCGCCGAGTACCAGTTGGTCGTCAGTGAGCTCGAGCGTCAGGGTGCGAGCGAGTCGATCGTTAGCGTCGCGGAGCGGATCCTCGAGCTACAGCCCGATCGGCTCGACCTGCTGATTTCGACCGGCCACCGACTCGTCGAACTCGGTAAGCCCGAGGAGGCGAAGTCCTTCGTGGAGCGGGCTCTCGAGAAGGACGCGGAAAACACCGACGCCCACGAGATCCTGATCGAGGTCTACAGGGCGCTCGACAACGACGAAGACGCCGCGACGGCGGCGCGGGCCCTTGCGAAGATCTTGCGTGACCGGGGCGAGGAGGACCGGGCGCGCGAGCTGACTCAGCGCAGCGCTCTCCCTGTCGAGTTCGAGACCGCGGAGCGCTCGGAGACGATCGACACGTCGGAGGCGCTTCCGATCGCGGCGGACGACGAGATCGAACTGCAGATCGTGTGCGACGCCGAGCCCGAAGATCGGGGACTCGATCGAGCGGGCGAGCCGGAGATCGATCTTTCGGAGGAAGAGCCCCGCGACGAAGATCGCGGGGATGGAGGGAGCGACTCGCTTCCCGAAGGCGACCCCGATCAACTCCTGGCCGAGGCGAACGTCTACCTGCAATACGGGAAGCGCGAGGAGGCCATCGAGAGCCTCGAGGCGATCCTCGTGCGCGAGCCCGACCAGCGGGAGGCTCTCGAGAAGCTCGGCGAGGTACACGCCGAGGGGGGTGATGCGGACAAGGCGGTCGAGTGCTGGTCGCTCGCTGCAAGTCACGCCCTCGCCGAAGGGGACGAGGACGGCTTCTCGGATCTGCGGGATCGAATCTCTTCTCTCGCCGGGGATCCGGCGTTCGCGCTCGATCCGGCCGAGCCCGAGGCGAGCATCGACGAAGAGTCCGAATCCAGTGTCGAAGGCGAGATCGAGTTCGAGATCGATCTCGGGGTCGACGAGATGGACCGCGACTTCTGGAGCGAGGACGAGCCCGACCTCGACACCTCCGCGGCCGAGACCGCAGACGACGATGAGACGGACGGGCCGTCGCCCTCTGGCGATGAGCGCGAGGCCTCTGCCCCCTCGGTCGGCGACTCGAGTGCCTCGACCTCGCTTCAAGTCTCGGAAGACCTCGAAGAAGCCGAGTTCTACTACCAGCAGGAGCTCTTCGAGGAGGCCGAGGCGGTCTACCGCCGCATCCTCAAGCTGGCACCGAACCATCCGAGTGCGCTTGTGCGCCTGGGAGAGATGGCTGCACTGAAGGGCGACGATCCCTCCAGCGTGGGTGGCGACGAAGTCGAAGACGGCGAATTTTCGCTCGTCGAGGGGGCCGAGGCCGGCGCTGATGACCACGAGTCCAGCGCTCACCCCGATGTGTCTGCGCCCAGCGGCTTCTCGTGCGCCGAGGATACCGTGCCGCTCGACCCAGAAGACGAAGGTGGCTTCGATCTCGCCGCTGAGTTGCGTGACGTCATCGATGACATCGAGAAAGCCGGTTCGACGGATTCTGGGACTCTCTCGACCGTCCGGGACGGCGTCGAGTCGATCCTGGCCGACTTCAAGCAGGGCGTCAGCGCGGTGCTGTCCAAGGATGACTACGAGACGCGTTACGACCTCGGTATCGCGTACCGCGAGATGGAACTCTACGACGACGCGATCGGTGAGTTTCACGTGTGCCTTGCGAGCCCGAACTGGATGCTCGCGAGCCTGCACATGATGGGGTTGTGCGCACTCGACCTGGGGCGCGCGGCGGATGCGACGAATCACCTCGAGCAGGCGCTGGCGACGCCGGGCCTGCCCGACGAGCAGATTCCCGGGCTGCGCTTCGACCTGGGACGAGCCCTCGAGGTGGCGGGTGACCTTGCCCGAGCCCGGAGCACCTACGAGGCCGTGCTCGAAGTCGATCCTGATTTTCCGGGCGTGGCGGAGCGTCTGGAGTCGCTCGGCCAGGGGGCGGATGCGGATGTGCCCGCCGAGTTGCAGGACCACGAGAGCGAATGCTTCGAGAGCTTCGACGACATCATCACCGAGGCCGAGCCCCAGAAGGCTGGGAACGAGAAGGCCGAGAACAAGAAGAAATCCCGCAAGAAGAGGATCTCCTTCGTATAAGAGGAAACATTCGTGGAGCATCTACACCACTTCGATCTAGATCTGGACCCCTTCCAAAACGAGCCCGATCTTCGCTTCTACGTAGACAGCGTGTTCCACCGCGGCTGTCAGCTCCGCGTGGAACGCGGACTGCGCCAACGCAAGGGGCTCTGTGTGCTCACCGGCAAGGGGGGCACCGGCAAGACCCTGCTGGCTCGCCGCATCCTCGATTCGCTCGAAGAGGAGATGTTCGATGCGAATCTGATGGTGATGCTCGCCGGGGCTGCGGATGCCGAGTCGGTACTGATGCGTTTCGCGCGGCAGCTGGGCATAGACCACCCGGCGCGAGACCGCTCGGCGCTCCTTGCCCAGGTCTACGAGCAGCTCGCGATCGTCCGGGAGGACGGCCGTCACTGCGTGCTCATCCTCGATGACGCGCAGTTGCTGACGCCCGATGGAATGGCGGAGGTATGCGGCCTGGCCAACCTCGAGTACGAGGAGCGACGCTTGCTCTCGCTGCTACTGGTCGGCCATCCCGAACTCGCCGTTGCGCTGTCGCAAGATCCGTCGCTGGCGGCTCGGGTGGATGTTCGCGTGAAGCTCTCACCGTTGGACCTCCCGAGTTCGAACGACTACCTGCTTCACCGGCTGGGGGTCGTGGGCGGCCGTGCCGGGTTGTTCTCCGAGCCGGCGATCGGGGCCCTCTACAAGTTCAGTGAAGGCCGGCCCCGGCTGCTGAACAGCCTGGCCGACAACGCGCTCTTCGAGGCCTACCTCGAAGGCAAGACCCAGGTGGAGAGCGATCACATCGAGCGCTGTGCAGCGGATCTCGGGATCGCCTTCGACGACGACGCGAACCAGGGCTGGATGAAGCGCGGCGGCTCGGCCCGTGAGATCGGTGGACTGGACCTGGAGATGCCCGCGGTTGTCGGCGAGGCGCTCCCGGCATTCGAAGCCAGTAATTCAG
>JAYGDB010000234.1:0-27617 GCA_046583095.1 Myxococcota bacterium
GCGCGTTCGAATCCCGCGTGCTGAGCGAACCGGCGCTGCGGGTTCGAGCACGGCCTGGTCGAGGCTCCTCGTCTCCTGGGCGCGCTTGTCGTCTTCGAGGCGCCGAAGGGCCTTCAGGATCGTACTCATCCGTCGTCTTCCTGTGCTTCGCTGAGCTGCGGCACCGGATACTGGTCGAGGGAGCCGTAGAGGGCCATGCGCGTGAGTGGGCCGGCCATGCCGTCGGCTTCCAGCGCTCGGCTGCGCTGGAAGCTCTGCAGCGCCTCGCGGGTGGCACGATCGAAGAGCCCGGTAACGGTGCTGTCGTAGTAGCCGAGCTGAGCGAGGGCCTCCTGCAGCCAGATGACCGAGTGGCCCTGCTCGCCGAACGCGAGGATCGGGCGAATCGACTCGAAGTCGCTCCACACCACCCAGGCCTCGCCGTTCCACTGCTGGACCAGCTCATCGACGGGAATCCACAGGGGCCCGGCGGCGATGACGCCATGGATCCAGGCGAGGTCTCCGTCGAGACCGAGCAGCGCAACGAGCCGCGTCTCGGATTCATCGAGACCGCGAACTCGCATCAGGGCGGGATGATCGAGAGCCCGCAGAGTTTCGAAGTCGGCGTCCGACAGAGCGAGGCTGTCGAGGCCCCGCTCGCCCAGCTCGGCCAAAGCCAGGGCGTCGGTCCGTGGAGCCGTGTCGAGCTCCCCCAGCCCGAACGCAGCGACGATCGCGTTCACGGCAGCTCGCCGCGTAACATCCTCATCCTCGGCAGCGAGGATGGCGTCCAAGTAGTCGCCGGCAGCCACGCCTCGGTCGACGACCTCGGGTGCGAAGGATCGCAGTTGTGGGTTCCCGATGGCGACCGTGACGGAGGGCGGCGGACTCGAGACCGGCGGCGCGGGCAAAGCGGCGACCTCGATCTCCCCGTCTGCGCCGCTCGCCAGCAACGGCTGCGGACGCTCCCGCACGAACTCAGTCAATCCGACGAGCAGCCCGCCGGTAAGGGCCAAGCCGAGCGCGAGCCCGACACCGAAGATCGCGCCGGATCCCAGACTCCTGGCCGCACTCCGCGCGGCTCCGCGGACTCGCGGGCCGCGCCTTGCGAAAAGCGGACGCCGCTGGGCGTCGGGGATCTCGCGGGCCGCCTGCTTGACGATCGCGGCACTGATCTGCGGCGCGCGTGCCACGTAGCCGGCGAGCAACACACGATCACACAGGACATTGACGAGCCGGGGGACACCCTGCGTGCGCTTGTAAATCGCGCGCAAGGCGCCCGCACTGAACAGATCGCGCTCGGCCCCTGCCGCCACGCGGACCCGGTGACGCACGTACTCGCGGGTCTCCTTCGCGGTCAGCGGATTCAATCCCCAACGCACGCTGATGCGCTGGCGCAGCTGCCGCAGCTCCGGCGAGTCGAGCTTGCGGTCGAGCTCGGGCTGGCCGAGCAGCAGGATCTGGATCAGCTTCTGCGACGCGGTCTCGAGGTTCGAGAGCAACCGTACCTGCTCGAGTGTGCTCTCGGAGAGATTTTGTGCCTCGTCGATGATGAGGAGTACTCGCCGCTTCTCCTGCTTCTTCCGGAGCAAGAAACGGTTGAGCTGGGCACCCAGCTCGCTACGCGACAGACCCCCGGCTTCCAATCCAAACTCGGCGCTGATGTCCTGGAGCAGTTCGATGCCCGAGCGGCTGGGGTTGAAGAGGAATGCCACCTCGGTCTCGGCGCCCAGGCGCTCGAGCAGTGTGCGACAGATGGTGGTCTTGCCGGTCCCGATCTCACCGGTGACGGAAATGAAGCCCTCGGACTGATCGATCCCGTACAGGAGATGCGCCAGCGCCTCGCGATGGGATGCCGCGAGGAACAGGTATCGGGGGTCGGGAACCAAGGTGAACGGCTTCTCGCGAAGCCCGTAGAACGCGGTATACATCCGGGGTCAACCTGAGGTGCGAGTGTAACTCACGGTTTATCGATGCGGTTCAAGACTGTCACCCCAACTGTTTCTCCAACCGCTTGAAGATCGATCAGAAAGAGGTTCGGGGCCACCGGTTCCTGCGAATGAGCGAGAACGCACTCAACGTCGGCGTGGACGTCGGAGCCACCCTCGCGAAGATCGTCCTTGCCGGAGCCGGCGAGGAAGGGCTTGGCTTCGAAGTGCTGCCGTCGGCGAGGCTGGAGGCCGTGGCGGCCCATGTGACCGCTCTGGGCCCCGTTCTCGTGGGGCTGACGGGCGGCGGCGCTGCGCGACTCGCCCCCATGCTCGAGTGTCCCTTTGAGAACGCCGGGGAGTTCGACGCCTGGGGGACTGGAGCACTGCAACTGCTGCCCCAGGCCGAGGACCGACCTCCGGAGGGCGAAAGCTTCCTGCTGGTCTCTCTCGGAACCGGCACCGGGATCTTCCACGTTCAGGACGGCAACACGACCCGCGTCGGGGGTACTGGAATCGGCGGCGGGGCCGTCGTCGGGCTGGGCGGCGCCCTGACGGGGGCCGGCTTCGAGGAGCTGTGTGCTCTCGCCGAGCGGGGAGACGCCGCGGGCGTGGACCTTCGCATCTCCGATATCTACGGCAAGGGCGAACTCCCGCTCGCCCAGGACCTCACGGCAGCGAATTTCGGAAAGCTCGCTCGAGAGACGGGCAACGGCAGCGGCCTGGGCGAACCCGACGAGCGGGGCCGAGCCGACCGCGCCGCGGGCGTCATGCGCCTCGTGGGCGAGACCGTTGCGCTCATCTGCGCCGGTCTCTCGGCGTCTACGGGAGCAAAACACGTCGTGTACGGCGGCTCGACCTTGCGGGGCAACGCAGGCCTCGTCAACGTGCTCACCGAGGTAACGGCTCTCTGCGGACTGCAATCCTGCCTACTCCCTCACGGCGGCTTCGCGGGTGCACTCGGTGCGCTCGAACTCGCGCGTTCCCGAGTTGGGAGGGAAACCTAACAAGGAAGCCTCCCACGCGAACGGGACGCTCCAGGGTGGAATCGTTCCAAAGCCCTGACTAGTCCTCGCGCGGGCCCTCGGGCCGCAACGGATCACGAATCGCAGGCTCGGTCGGGGATGCCTCACCCGCGCGACTCAGGTTGCGAACGGCTCGCTGGGTGCGAGCGATCGCAGCGCGCTGCACGCGTAGCTCCTCGGTCTGAGCGGCAACCTGACGCTCGAGCCGCTCCTTGCTGTCGACCACCTCGTCGATGCGCGTCTCCATCGACGCTATACGGCGCTCAAGCTGGGCGATCAGGTTCACGCTGTCACCACCTCCCGCCATCGCGGCCGCGGCCGGGACATCCAGGATGCTGCTCCGCGGGTCTTCGGAAACTGTATCCATGTCTGTTTCCTCCTGCGCCGAAGGCGTGCCCTCGAGCGCGCTGGCGTCATCGTCCGGGATCGGAATCCCTACCTCGGCCTGCCCGGCCTCGCTGATCGGGATTTCCTCCGTCTCGGCCTCGATCTCGTCGCCGGCAACCGAGCCAGCGCTGAGCTCCGAGCTGGCAAACGGTCTGTCGTCGTCGCTGCTGTGATCATCCAATTCGCCAGGATCGGCGACCCCGGCCGCATTGCGACGTCGCATGAACACCAACCCGGCACCCACCAGCAGGAGCAAGCCGGCCGCACCGACGGTGACGTTCGTACTCTTGAAGAGCCCACTGTCAGCTGTGGGCGGCGGCAACGTGGCCGGCGTGGACGGCAATCCGGACGGCTTTTGGGGGCGAGCGTTCTCAGCCGGCTTCGGCGCAGGCGGCCGAGGCGAGTCCTCGATCCGGAAGAGCGACGATGAAGACTTCTTCGGCAACTCCAAGCCCCGTTCACGCAACGAGGGACGCGGTTCACGAGGCATTGAGGACGGCTCACGCGACGACAGGGACGTCTTGGGCGACAACCTGATCGTGGGCTTCGGCTTGTCCGAACCCGCCATCGGCTTCTGCGGCGACGGCCGAGTGACCGATGGGTTCGTGGCCATCGGCTTCTGCGGCGACGGCTGAGCCATGGAGGGGTTCGCGGCCAGTGCCAGCTTGCGCCCCTCCTCCCCGAGATCCCCGGCAGCACTCGCCGGCATCGATGCCGGCGGCTGCGAGGTCGCCGTCTCGGACACTTCGTCGACGTGTGTCCGAAGCGTCTCCTCGGCCTCCGGAGCCCGAGCGGGCTTGGCCGGCGTGTCTCGCATCGGGGCGTCCCGGTGAACGTCGAGCACGATCCGCGGCGGGTTCGCGAGAATCATCTCGCTGAGCTCGAGATCCTCTCCCCTGAGCCGCACACGCACAGTGGATCGGGTGCCACTTGTGGGCACGATCTCGACGCTCTCAATGAAGTCGAACCGGCGGTGCACGCTTCTCGGCTTGGCACCCGCATCGAGCGAAATCACCCACTCGTCGGCGCCGGAGGTGGGCGTGGTGCGTTCGACCTTGTAGCCAACTGCCGAATCGAGCTCCAAGACGACTCGCGAGAAGCCGGCGTGCTGGCCGACCCGCACATCAACGACCTGGGCGGCCCAGGTGGGTACCGCTGCGCCGAGAACGCACGCTACAGCCGCTACGATCAGCGAGCGCATTCGCGGCGCCCACTCCCAGCAGCTGCTCCCGGTCGAACTGATTCCCATGGCGTCCGCGCCCTTTACGAAATCCGCTGCACATCTCTTAACGGGCTCGGGCAGCCCGTCTTGAGTGGCGATTGCCGCGAACGGAGCGAAAGACTGACATCCCAGCAATTTATGGGTGTGAATCCACCCTATATCAAGAAATCCAGTGATTGAGATCCACCAAGACCCTGAATCGCCTGCCGACTGCGGGGACCGTACCACGGCACCCAGGTAGCGTCGAACACCGGGAGCCGGACACGCGACACGGATACAATCGAGCTCACGGGGCGAAGCAGACTTCGAGGACGCCATCGCGCAGGTGCACCCCCTCGAGGCAACGTCCCGTCAGCGAATCGGGGAGCGAGACCAGTCGCTCGGCATTACGAACCCGTATGACCAGGTCGCGTCCGGCTTCGACGACCTCGACCTCTTCGCTCGACACGTTCGGGAGATCGATCTCGAGGACTGTCCTGTTCGCTTTCTTGCGAAGCCGGATCGGACGCGACCTCGAGAAGAAACGAGTGGGATCCTCGTCACCGAAGAGCTGCCGGCCCAGAGCGGTCAGCGCCTCGGCACCCAGGGGTTCGCTGCGCTGCAGCGCCAGCTCGAAGCGCGGAATCGGGAACGAGCGGTCGATCTCCTGGAGTTCTTCGCGCTCGCGCTCCGCCCACCGCGCGAAGTAGCCGCTGGCGGCATCGCCCGGAAGCACGCGATTCACCAGCAACGCGTCCGTCGCCACGCCGTAGAGACTGAGGTACGCGAAGGAGCGCCGGGTCTCGTCGACGACGACCCGGGCGGGGTTCACGACCAGTCGTGCGCTGGTGCGGTCGCCGTCCAGGAGGATCTGCTGAACGTCCGCCACGTCCTGGTACAGGCGTTCGACGGCGCCGAAGACCTCGTCCGACGGGATGAAACGACCTGCGTGGAGACGTCGCGCCAGCGGACGCACGGCGCGCATGCTCCGACGCTTCCATTCGAAGACATTCTCCATGAAGAAGCGCAGGACGTCTGGGAAGCGGAGCAGACGCAGGGTGGCGCCGGTGGGTGCACAATCGACCACGCAGACGTCGTACTTGCCGCTGGCCTCGACCTTCCGGATGGCGCGCAGCGCGATCAGCTCCTCGAGCCCGGGAAAGGCGAGCAACTCCTCGGCAACCATCGGCGCTTCTTCTTCGGCGCCTTCGCGCAACCGCGCCTCTCCGCGGAGGAAGGCGCTGAGCCACTCCTGTATCACCGACCACGCGTCGTCCAGCTCGTCGAGGACGGAGACCTCCTGCACGCTGACCCCCGGTGCCACCTCGGAGACCCCGGAGCCCAGGGACACACCGAGCGCGTCCCCGATGCTATGGGCCGCGTCGGTGGACAGGACGAAGACACGATGCCCGTGGGTTGCCGCGCCGAATGCGCTGGCGAGAGCCATCGTCGTCTTGCCGACACCTCCCTTGCCCGTATGCAGCAGCACGCGCATCAGGACGGCTGCCCGAAGGCAACGACAAGGGTGCCGTCATGGATGCGGGCAGACTCGAGAGCGAGTCGCGCAATCCGGGGCGGTAGCCGGATCGAGCGGCGCCGCGAACCGGCCCTCACGATCAGTTCCTCCTCGACGACCGCCACCTCGAGATCGTCGGGCGACGCGCCGGGAAGAGGGATGTGCACCCGGTGGCCGGCCTTCGTCTTCGTAAAGCGGATCCGTGGCGCCTCAGAGAGGAGAGCGTTCGGCTCGACACCCGCGAAGATCTCGCGCCCGTGGGCGGCAAGCGCATCGAGACCGACCACCTCGTCACGTTGCAGCGGGGCATCCATGACGCGCACGGGGGCGAACAGCATTTCGAGTTCGCGCTGGCGCTCCGACTGCACCGCCCACAAGTCCTGGAAGAAGCCCTCCGCGCCCGCGGACGCCGGCAACAGGCGGTTCATGATCACGCCGTCGCAGCCAAGCCCGAAGAGCGACAGCTCCATGTAGGCCCGGCGGGCCTCGTCGATCGCCATGCGCTCGGGCGTGGTCACGATCCGAACGCTCGTGTCGCGTCCGGCGAGTCTGTGACGCAGCTGCACGGCCCGCTCGTCGACGAGTTGCTGCAGCTCGCGAAACACGGGCGATTTCGGAATCGGCGCCGAGACGACGGCCTGCGCGAGGGGCGATACCAGAGAGGAGGCCAGCCGCGCCACGATCGGGACGACCTTCAGGATCCCGGTGAGCATGTCCGGCAAGGTGATCAACCGCAGCGTCGAGCCGGTGGGCGCGCAGTCCACGACCACGAAGTCATAGACGGCGCTGCGCGCGAGTTCCTCGACGGCCAGCAAGGCGGTGACCTCTTCGGCCCCTGGAAACAGCGCCAGCTCGTCGGCCACCACGTCCTCGATGCCCTGGTAGCGGAAGAGTTCGACCAGGTACTCACGGATCGCTCCGTAGTGGCGGTTGATCTCGGCGCGGGCGTCGATCTCCATGGCATCGAGTTTCGGCGCCAGCGCGACCGGCACTGAGGCCAGCTCGCTGTCCAGGACGTCGCCAAGACTGTGGGCGACGTCCGAGGAGACAACCAGGGTCCGAACGCCGCGCTCGGCCGCGCAGATCGCGGTCGCCGCTGCCGTCGTCGTCTTGCCGACGCCGCCCTTCCCGGTGTACAGAACCAGCCGCACGACCGGACCATAGCGCCGCCCCGTTGCTGCGCTGAAGGCGGCGACACCTCGCGCAGCGTCGAGTCAAGCTGCGTTGAGGATAGGCGCGACATCTCCGGGCAACGCGCGAGCTGCGACCGCGTTCTGCACTTCGCGCCGAGTCGGAAGCCAGAGTGGCCCCGTCCAGCGGTGCTGGCAGCGCGGGCACTCGCAGAGCACGCGTGTGACCGCGGTGTCCTCCCCGAGAAGGGAGAACTCCTCCAGATAGTCGACATCGACGTCGTCGCATCCGCAGATGCCACAACGCGAAAGAGCACGATGGGTGGGGATCGGGGAGAGAGCGGCCATCCGGTTCAGCCTCCTTGTGGGTGGCTCTCCGGGGAGCCCCGCGCTTCCTCCTGCCCAGTCTCGGCTTCGGAGGAACCGCCCGGAGCTCCCCGGAAAGACTGCCGGATCACGAGGGGCCGATGTCCGGCACTCCCCCATGGAAGCCAGCGCCCGTGACGAATCCGGTCACGCAAGTACGTAACCCGACGGCTGCGTCCGGTTCCCTAGCGCAGTTCCCGCTTCAGGATCTTCCCGGTCGGCCCCTTGGGCAGGGTCTCCAAGAACTCCACACTTCGCGGGTACTTGTAGGCAGCCAGGCGCTCCTTGCAGAAGGCGATGATGTCTTCCTCGGAGGCGTCCTTATCCGGCGAGAGGGCCACCACCGCCTTTACCTCCTCGCCGTGGCTCTCGTGGGGAACCCCGATTACGGCCGCCTCCACGACGGCTTCGTGGGCGTACAGCACCTCCTCCACCTCGCGTGGATAGACGTTGAAGCCGCCCCTCAGGATCATGTCCTTCTTGCGGTCGACGATCCAATAGCAGCCGTCCTCGTCGCGCAGGCCGATGTCGCCCGAGTGGAACCAACCGCCCTTGAGCGCCTCCTTGGTGGCATCGGGGCGGCCCAGATAGCCCTTCATGATGTTGTGACCACGGATGCAGATCTCGCCCCGCTCGCCGTCCGGCAACGGCTTGTCCTCCGCATCCACGATGCACATCTCGACACCCCAGACCGGATAGCCGATGGAGCCGGGCTTCCGCGCCTTGTCGAGCACCCCGAAGCTCGCGACCGGCGACGTCTCGGACAACCCGAAGCCCTCCTGGATCTTCAGCTCGAATTTCTTCTCGAAGGCGTTCATCACCTCGACGGGCATCGGGGCACCTCCGGTGAACGCGTAGCGGAGTTTCGAGAGGTCGTAGCTCTCACCGCCCTCGTGGTGGAGCAGCGCGAAGTACATGGTCGGGACGCCCGCGAAGAACGTGACGCGGTCCCGTTGCATCACCTCGAACGCCTTCTGGGGCTCGAAGCGGGCGATCAGGCTGAAGGTGCCCCCGAGCGAGATGGTCGCGTTCTGCACGCAGGTCTGGCCGAAAGAGTGGAAGAGAGGCAGGGTCGCCAAGGCAACGTGCTCCTGGCCCGCGTCCGGTCCCATCAGCTTCGGGACCACCAGCGCACAGTTGAGCAACAGGTTCGAGTGGGTGAGCTCTGCCCCCTTCGGCTTTCCGGTCGTTCCGGAGGTGTAGAGAATCACCGCTGTGTCGTCGGGTGCCGTCGGGTGCGGGAAGTCAACCGGGTCCGCCGCGGCCATCTCCTCCAGCGAGTCGGAGCCTCCAGCGCCGCCGCCCACGATCACCGGCACGCCCTGCTCGTCTGCGCCCTGCTTGCCCGGAGCCTCGAAGAGCGGATGCACGATCAGCAACTTCGCGCTCGAGTCATCGAGGAAGTACGCGACCTCCGGGGCCGCCGCGAGCACGTTGATAGGAACGACGACGGCGCCCGCGTAGAGGATCCCGAAGTAGGCGATCGTGAACTCGGGGACGTTCGGAACCAGCAGTGCGACGCAATCGCCGGGGCCGATGCCACGGGCGCGAAGACTGGCCGCCACACCACACACCGCACGCTCGAGTTCCGCGTACGAGAGCTGGCGCTCGTCGAGGATGATTGCAGTCTTGTCGGGCTTTTCGCTCGCGGTGGCCTGGAGGATCGTTCCGAGGTTGAGCTTCATTTCCGTCTCCCGTTTCGCGGGTCTTACCGGGGGGCCGACTGGCTGCCGCGGATGACGCGGCCCGGGCGTGCGCCCGTTTCGACGCCGTCCCGCCAGGTGACCTCACCGGAGACGATCGTCGCCCGGTACCCGTCGGCCTTCTGGACGAGTCGGCGCGCCTGGGTCGGCAGATCGTGGACCACCTCGGGCAGGTGAAGGCGCAAGCCGGCGAGATCGATCACGTTGGCGTCGCCCTTGTAGCCCGGCGCCAGGATGCCGCGGTCGTTCAGCCCGTACAGGCTCGCCGTGTCGCGGGTCATCTTCTTTACCGCAAACTCGAGGGGCAGCCGCGGGCCGCGGGTCCGATCGCGCACCCAGTGGGTGAGCAGGAAGGTCGTCATGCTGGCATCGCAGATCGCCCCGCAGTGGGCGCCTCCATCGCCCAGGCCGAACGCGCTCTGGGGATGCTCGAGCATCACGCGGATCGCTTCCAGATCCTGATCCGCATAGCCCACCATCGCGACCATCAGCAGCGCACGACCGTCGTGCTCGAGCATCAGATCGTAGAGGACCTCGTCCTCGCTGCGGCCCTGTCGCTTCGCAATCGCCGCGACGCTCTTCTCGGGCGGCGGCTCGTAATCCGGCGGATCGCCCAACTCGTAGACCTTGTGCATCCCGGAGAGCACGAAGCTGAGCATCGGATCCTGGTCCTCGGGGGATTCGGCGAGGATTCGTTCGCGCACCTCGGGCTTGCGGAGCTCGGCCACGAGCTCGGGAAGCGGCAGGCCGGCGAGCTTCTTGTACGTCGGTCTGAACGCGAAGGGATGGAAGGTCTGGTGGCCGATGAGGAGCATGGTCGGGCGCGACCCAACCTGGGGGACCATCTTGGCACCGTCGTCCCGCGCTTCCTCGCAGAACTTCAGGATGTGCTGCCACTGGGTCGGATCCAGATCGTGTTGGATGAGCGCAAAGGTGACCGGCCGGCCGACCGCGACCGACAGCTTGCGCATCCAGGCGATCTCCTTCTCGGGAGCCGCAAGGTCTTCTCCCATGACGCCGGCGGGCGCCAACTCGAAGAGCCCGGTGCCGAGTTCGCGCAACACCTCGGCGATCCCGAGCAGTTCGTCCTCGGCCGCGAAGGTTCCGGGCACCGGCTCGCCGTCGAGGGCGCGATGGACGATCGTGCGTGACGTCGAGAAGCCGAGGGCGCCCGCCACGATGGCCTCCTTGACGATCGCCGCCATCTTCCGGATGTCCTCGGGGCCCGCAGGCTCGTTCTTCGCGCCTCTGTCTCCCATCACGTAACCGCGCACCGCACCGTGGGGGACCTGGGTTCCAAGATCCATCACGCGATGCTTCTTTTCCAGCGCGTCGAGATACTCGGGGAAGGTCTCCCACGACCACTCGATGCCGTCGGCGAGCGCCGAGCCCGGGATGTCCTCGACGCCTTCCATCAGCTCGATCAGCCACTGCTGGCTTCCCTCGCGGACCGGCGCGAAGCCGACGCCGCAGTTGCCCATGATGGCGGTGGTGACGCCGTGCCAGCTCGAGGGCGCGAGCAACTCGTCCCAGGTGGCCTGCCCGTCGTAGTGGGTGTGGATGTCGACGAAGCCCGGGGTGACGAGCAAGCCCCTTGCATCCAGGGTCTCGCGGCCGTCCTGTGAAACAGATCCGACCTCGGCGACGACTCCGCCATCGATCGCGACGTCCGCCTCGCGCGGCTCGCTCCCGGTTCCATCGACGACCGTGCCTCCGCGGATCACCAAATCGTGCATTTCGACCCCTCCTGAATCAATAGAAGCTAGCCCTTCCGAAGCAGCAGGCAGCCGCCGAGCGGGCCGCCCCCTGCAGCGGCCACGGCCACCTGCGGATCGCCCCCGACCTGGCGATCGCCCCCCTCACCCCAGAGCTGGACACAGGCCTCGTGGAGGAAGCCGTAGCCGTGCAGTCGTCCGGCGGAGAGCTGACCGCCGTGGGTATTGAGGGGAATCTCGCCGTCGCGCGCGATGCGGGCACCGCCCTCGATGAAGGAGCCTCCTTCGCCCTTGCCGCAGAAGCCCAGGGCTTCGAGCCAAGCCAACGTAATGAAGCTGAAGCCGTCGTAGAGCTGCGCGCAGTCGACGTCCCGGGGCGCCAGGTCCGTGCGCTCCCACAGCATCGCGGCGGCGTCCCGCAGCGCCATCGTCGTGAGATCGTCCCACTGGTCCCAGGAAGGCCGACCCTTGAGAGCGGTTCCGACGGACTCCACGGTAAGCGGTGGCTTGCGACAATCCCCGGCCGCGTCGACGTGGGAAACGATCATCGCGGTGCAACCATCTACCGGCACGTCGCAGTCGTACAGGCAGAAGGGGTACGAGATCATCCGCGCCGCGAGGTAGTCGTCCATCGACATCGGGTCTCGGTAGATCGCCTTCGGGTTCACGCCCGCGTTCTTGCGCGCATTCAGCGCGATCTGCGCCAGCTGTTCGCGCGTGGTTCCAAACTCGTGGAAGTGACGCTGGGCCATCATCGCGATCCACACCGCAGCGGAGGCTGCACCGTAGGGCAGCGTCCATTGCATGAATCCACTCGCCCGGAAGCCCCCGCCGCCTCCGGCCCCAATCCCCGGCCGTCCTCCGGTACCCTGCGCGGTGGACTCCCAGACCGTGCGAAAGCACAGGACGTGCTTCGCGAGACCCGTCGCCACCGCGAGACACGCGTTCACCACCGAGCCCAACTGGCCGGGAAGCTCTGGCCCCCCGCAGAACCAGTTCAGGTTCAGGCGCAGCATGTCCTGCACCTCGGGGATGCCGGCGCCGCTGAAGCCGTTCGGACCGAAGTTCCCGGGGTACGTGGAGAGCCCGTCGATGTCTTCGCGGCTGAGGCCGGCGTCGTCGATGGCCGCGAGGCACGCGTCCGCGGTAAGCGCCAGGGGATCGCGGTTCAGGCGGCGTCCAACCTCCGACTGGCCGATACCCGTCAGCGCGGCGCGGCGCTCTAGCGCTTCGATCATTCGTCCAACTCGAAGAGGGGCAGGAAAACGCCCTCGCCCAGGTCCTCGAAGAGGACGTGGGCGCGCAGGCCGATCGAGATGTCTTCCGGCTTGCAGTTCACGAGGTTCGTCGTGAGTCGCAAGCCTTCTTGTTCGTCGAGCTCCACGATCGCCACCACGTAGGGTGGATCGAAGCCGGGGATCCAGGGCTGGTGGTTCACCGTGAAGGTGTGGACGACCGCCCGGCCCGAGACCGCCTCGGGCGACAAGTCGCGAGACAGGCACTCGGGGCACAGCGGCGCGGGGGGATGCACGTAATAGCGGCAACCCCCGCAGCGGAGGAAACGAAGCTCGTTGTCGGCTCCGCCGAGCCAGAAGTGTTCGTTCTCGGGGGTGACCTGCGGGAGCAAGCGGAGCGGCTTCTCCGCCACCTAATCGCCTGTCACGGTTCGGTGCAGGATGTGCGCGGAACTCTCGATCAGGTGCTCGCGCGTGACACCGAAGACCTCGAGCTCGGCGTGATAGGCGGCCAGCCGTTCGAGGATCGCGGCCATGGCGGCAGCCGCTGCGTGCGGATGACCCTGGGGATCGTCCGCGCCGTGGTGGTCGCTGATGACGCGCGCGAGCTCCTCCAATACCGGCTGCATGGTTCGCTCCCGCAAGTCCTGGAAGCGTTGGTCACCCTCGTCGGACGCGAGATTTCGAACCCGCAGCACCGCGCGATGCTCGTCCCAGTGGTCGATGAAGGCCTCGACGAGCGTACGCGCCTTCTGCAGTCCTTCTTGGCCCCGCCACGAACCGGCGATCAACTCGAGCATCCTCGGCATCTCGTCCGAGGTCTCTTCTGCCAGGCACAGTACGACGTCGTCGACGTCCCGGAAGTACTGATAGAAGGTGGCCGCCGACGTCCCCACGTGTCTCGCGATGTCGGTCACGCGCAGGTCTCGCAGCTTCTGCTCGCCGAGCAGCTTCTCGGTGGCTTCCAACAGGCGGATACGGGTCTGCAGTGCCCGCGAACCCAGGACGCGGCCGCTCTGGTCGACGACTTCGCGGCTCACGCTCGCCCGACCAGTCCCAGCGAGTTGTCGCGCATGATCATCCGGACCTCTGCGTCGGAGAGCTTCTCGATGCCCTCGACGAAGTCGCGGGGCTCGGCGAGCCCTTCCGGGTGCGGGTAGTCCGATCCGAAGACCACCTGCGAGACGCCGATCTCCGCCGCCAGCACCGGGATGTCCTCTTCATGATACGGCGACACGAACACGTGCCGGCGCACGATCTGACTGGGCTTCTCGTGGATGCGCCCACCAATCCAGGGGCCGTTGCGGCCCATGCCGCCCATCTTGTCCATCACCTTCATGAGGTACGGGATGAAGAGCGAGCCGTTCTCGACGCTCACGACCTTCAGGTTCGGGTAGCGGCCGAAGAGATTGTGGAAGACGAGCGCCGCAATCGTGTCCATGATCGGCCGGTCGCCATAGAAGCACGACCATTGCAGAGCGGACTGACGGTGCGCGGAGGGGTTCGGCTGCTCGCCGAACCAGACGCTCATCATCTCGTTGTAGCCGGACTCGGCGATATGGAACGCGACGGTGACGCCGGCCTCGTGGAGCCGCGCCCAGAAGGGATCGAAGTAGGGATCGGCAGGCGAGCGGCCATAGCTGGGGCCGGGGCGAAGCGCGATGATGCGCGCGCCCTTCTCGATCACCCACTCGAGCTCGGCGACGGCCTCGTCGAGATCGAGCAGCGAGAGGAGCGGCGGGGCATAGATGCGTTCCTGGTAGTCGAACCCCCAGGTCTCGTCGAGCCAGCGGTTGAAGGCGTGGAAGTTCGCATACATCTGCTCGACGTCATCGGTCATGAATTGCTCGACGCAGACGGCGAGAGTGGGAAACAGGAGGCACGACTCGATGCCCTGCTCGTCCATCCGGGCGAGCCGGGCGTCGCGCTCGACGAAGGCGGCCTCGTGCTCGTGGACGACCTGCCCCTCGTAGTCCGGGGTGTTCATCATCCGGAGCATCTCGCGCAGGCCGCCCGGCTTGGCGTGGTGGTCGAAATCGAGCTTGCCCAGGAACGTGAAGGGCTTGTCGCCCACCATCAGGCGCTCCTGACCGCTCTCGTCCACGCTCAGCCGGATCGCCTTGTCGCGGTGACGCGGCTCGATGTAGCGCGAAAAGCAGTCCCGTGGCTCGTAGTAGTGGTTGTCGGCGTCGAAGAACCGATAGTCGATCTGACGCATCGTCAGAATTCTACCCCATTGCGATAGGCTGAGGGCATGGCACTCACAGGACGCGTAGCTCTGGTAACGGGCGGCAGCCGGGGGATCGGACGTGCGATCTGCCTGGCCCTCGCTGAGGACGGTGCGGATGTCGCGGTGAACTACCGGCGCGACGACTCCGCAGCCAGCGAGACCGTCGCGGCCATCGAAGCCCTGGGCCGGAAGGCGCGGGCCTACCAGGCATCCGTCGACGACTTCGACGCCCTGGCAGTCATGGTGGCAGGCGCCGAGAAGGAACTCGGTCCCATCGACATTCTCGTCAACAACGCGGGCATCGCCAGCCGCGGGCAGGACGTCGTCGATACGGATCCGGCCGAACTCGAGCGTTGCATGCGAGTCCACGCCCTGGGTCCCGCGCAGCTCTGCAAGCTCGTACTGCCAGGCATGCGGACGCGCCCCCGCGGCGACGTCATCATGATCTCGAGCGTCGCGACACTGCACTGGGCGCCGAACAGTGCACCCTACAACATGGGCAAGGCCGCGATGGAAGCACTCGCCTTCGGTCTCGCGAAGGAAGAGCGCCGCAACGGCATCCACGTGAACGTGGTGGCGCCGGGTCTGGTCGAGACCGAGATGGGACGCCGCTTGGTCAAGGCCACACAAGGGGTCGACGACATCTCGACGATCCACGGCCGCATGCCGTTCGGGAGGGTGTGCCAGCCGGAGGATATCGCGAACGTGGTTCGGTACCTGGTCTCGGAGGGCGGCTCGTACCTGACCGGCGAGAAGCTGAACGCTCACGGGGGCGGCTGAGGGCCACATGTCCCGCGTAGCGGCTCCGGTCGCCGACCGCGAGCCCGTTTCACGAGAGCTGCACGGCGAAACCGTCGTCGACCCCTACGCGTGGATGCGGGAGCGGGAGAGCCAGCGAGTGCTCGCGCACCTGCGCGCCGAGAACCAGCACACGGGAGCCACACTCGCCCATCTCAGCGAGTTGCGGGAGAAGGTCTACCAGGAGATCAAGTCGCGCATCCAGGAGACGGATCTCAGTGTTCCCGCGCGCAAGGGCGGCTACTGGTATCTGACCCGCACCGAGGAGGGCCGGCAATATCCGCTCTCCTGTCGCCGCAGCGGCGCCATCGACGGACCCGAAGAGGTGCTCCTCGACGGCAACCTCCTCGCCGGCGACTCCGAGTACTTCGCGTTCGGCCTCTTCGAGGTCAGCCCGGACCACGCGATCGCCGCCTATTCGACCGACTACACCGGGGCCGAGGAGTACACGCTGCGTTTCCGGGATCTCGCCTCGGGGGACGACCTGCCCGACGAAATCCCGCGCACCTACTACGGCGGCGCCTGGTCGAAGGACGCGCGCACGTTCTTCTATACACGCCCCGACGACGCCATGCGTCCCCACCAGTTGTGGCGGCACCGAATGGGTACGGACACCGCTACGGACGTACTGGCATTCCAGGAGGACGATGAACGCTTCTTCCTCGAGATCGATTCGTCGCGCAGCGAAGATCTGCTCTTCCTCACGCTCCAGAGCCAGACGACCAGCGAGGGCTGGCTCCTCGAGGCTGCGGATCCGCAGGCGGCCTTCAGGTGCATCCGCCCGCGCGAGGCCGGTGTCGAGTACTGGGCCGAGCACCAGCGGGGCGACGGCGGCGGGCGCCTCGTGATTCTCGCCACCCTCGACGCGCCAAACGGGCGGATCCTCGAAGCACCCGTCTCGAGCCCCGGCGACTGGCAGGAGATGCTGCCCCACCGCGCCGACGTGAAGCTCGATGGCCTCGACGCCTTCGCGGACCACCTGGTCGTGTGGTGCCGCCGGGACGCGACGAGCGGCATCGTCGTATTGCCAGGCCGCGGGCGTCCACCCGAGGAACTGTCCTTCGACGAAGACGTGCGGACCGTCGATGCCGGCTCGAACCTCGAGTACGACACCCACAGCCTGCGCTTCGAGTACGAATCACTGGTGACGCCCACCTCCGTCTACGACCACGACCTCGAGACGGGCGAGCGGACGCTCCTCAAGCAGCAGCCGGTGCTGGGCGGCTACCGGATCTCGGACTGGGAATCCGTCCGCGAGTGGGCAACCGCCGGCGACGGCACACGCATCCCCATCTCGCTCGTCCACCGCGAGGGCACTGCGAGGGACGGCTCGGCGCCCCTGGTCCTCTACGGCTACGGGGCCTACGAGGCGAACAGCGACCCGTGGTTCTCGGCCGGGCGTCTTTCGTTGCTCGAACGCGGTGTGACGTTCGCGATCGCCCACGTGCGGGGCGGAGGTGAGCTCGGAAGGCACTGGTACGAAGCCGGAAAACTCGCCCACAAGACGAACAGCTTCGACGACCTGAACGCCTGCGCGGAGCACCTCGTCGCCCAGGGCTACACGTCGACGGATCGCCTTGCGGCACGCGGCGGCAGCGCCGGCGGCCTGCTCGTGGCCGCGGCAATGAACCGGCGCCCGGACCTCTACCGGGCCGTCGTCGCCGAGGTCCCCTTCGTAGACGTCGTCAACACCATGCTCGACGAGAGCCTGCCCCTCACCATCACCGAGTGGGAGGAGTGGGGCAACCCGCGGGTTCCCGAACAATACGATTGGCTTCGCGCCTACGCGCCGTACGAGACCATCCGGGCGTGCGCCTATCCGCGCGTGCTCGTCACCGCCGGACTCAACGATCCACGCGTCCAGTACTGGGAGCCCGCGAAGTGGGTCGCGGCACTGCGCGAGCAGACGACCGGCCGCGAGCCGATCCTGCTCAAGACCGAGATGGGCGCCGGGCACGGCGGCCCGTCGGGGCGCTACGACGCCTGGCGGGACGAGGCGCTGATTCTGGCGTTCCTGCTCGACGCCTTCGGCCTGGCGACACGAGATGCGCACGCAGCACCGGGATGAGCAGGGTGCAGCTCCGGGCTGAGCTAACTTCGCCCGGTGCTGACCACCGTTCGCTCCTTCTTCGCGCCGCCGCTCTCCGCAACGACCGAGCAGAGCACCGGAAAGCTCGTCTGGTTGGTGCGGCTGCGCTGGCTCGCGATCACCGCCCAGTGCCTCACGATCGCGCCGGCCCTCGAATTCGAGCTGCTGGAGGTGCAGATGCTCCCGTACTTCGCGGGAGTGATCGTACTGCTGGCAGGCCTGAACGTCGTCACCTGGGCGGCTCTCCGCCGCGGCGCAGTGGCAACCCCCGGCCGCATCCTCTTCCAACTCGGCTGCGACGTCATCGGCCTGACCTGCATGCTCGCCCTGACGGGCGGCGCCTGGAATCCGATGGTGCCGATCCTCTTCGTGCACACGGGTCTGGGTGCGCTGCTGCTGGAAGGTCGGCTGAGCCTCCTCTTCTTCGCGCTGCTGATCGGCTGTCTGCTCGCCCTGCAGGTGCTCGGGCAGGTGCCGCGCGTGCCGCCCGGACTCGAAGGAGTACTGCTCCCCTGGCAGATCCTGTTCCCCGCACAGCTGGTGGTGGCCGGCGTCTTCTGGATCCTCACCGCCTGGCTGTCGAGGACGCTGACCGGCATGACCGCGCACTATGCGCTGCTACAGGAGCGACAGACCGGTATCGACCGCCTGCGCGCTGTCGGTGCCTTGGCGGCCGGCCTCTCGCACGAGCTGGCGACGCCGCTGAACACCGCGCAGCTGAAGCTCGCCCGCCTCGGACGCACCCCGGCGCTGGCGGACGACATCGACTTGAAGACGGCCGCCGAAGCCCTCGAGCGCTGTCGCGACGTGTTGCGTCACATGGCGGGCGCACCCCTGCAGCCGGATCGGCTGCACCTCGAGGTCGTCGACGTAGACGAGATCGTCAGCCAGGTCTGTGCCGGAATCCAGCTCGAGCACGAGGAAGTGGGGATCCATATCTCGACGCACGGGCTGGCGCCGCGTCGCGCGTTGGTTCCGGCGGTCGCGTTCTCCCAGGCGCTGCTCAACCTGATCGACAACGCCATCGAGGCGGGCGGTAGTAATTCCATCGAGGTGATGATCGACAATCCGGACGGCCGCACCGAGGTGTCGATCCTCGACCGCGGGAAGGGCTGGCCAGAGGTCGTGAGAACTCACGTCGGCGAGCCCTTCGTCACCACCAAGCCCGGCGGGGTTGGGCTCGGCCTCTACTTCGTCCACAGCCTCGCGGCCGCGGTGGGGGGTGAGCTGCTGCTGCGAGATCGGAGTGACGGCGGAGCCGTCGCACGCATTCGCTTCCCCAGAGTCAGCTCCGTCGCCGCCGAGACCATGGAGCCGGCCACCTCATGACCTGGGACGACGACGAGCAGACGCTCCTCATCGTCGAGGACAACCTCCGCTTCGCGGACACGTTGGCGACCGAGCTGAGCGACCGCGGCTATGCGGTAGAGACCCTTGCCAGCCTTGTGGCAGTGAAGGACGCGGACACCGCTCGCTTTCGCTACGCAATCGTCGACCTGCGCCTGCGTCAGGACAGTGGGCTCGACGTCATCCAGGAGATCAAGGATCGGAGCCCAGACACCCACATCGTGGTGCTGACCGGATACGGCAGCATCGCAACAGCCGTCCAGGCCACGAAGCTGGGGGCCGCCCACTACCTCACGAAGCCCGTCGACATCGACGAGGTGGAGCGCGCGCTCCACAGCGACGAGTACCCGACCGAGGAGGTCCCGATTCCGACGGAGTTCCAGAGCCTCTACCGGCACGAGCGCGAGTACATCGAGTTCGTGCTCGCCGAGTGCGAGGGCAACATCAGCCAGGCGGCCCGAAGGCTCGGCCTGCACCGCCAGAGCCTCCAGCGCAAGCTGAGGAAGTACACGCCGACGAACTAGGGGTGAACGCCGCGCGCAGCGAGCCTTCGAGATCCGGTTCTCAGCTCGGATCGAAGATGTTTCGCTCGCCGTCGTGGCGAACGGCGCCGGCTCTTCCGATCGCCTCCTCGGCCGCGAATGCTTCGAGCAGGTCCCGGTCATCGGAAGTGTTCGCGAGGAAGCGGCGTCCGTCTTCGAGTCGTCCCACCACGATGCCCCGCTCGGGTTGCGAATCGCGCCCGTAGAGGACCGTGTAGGTCTCGACCGTGGCTCGTCCGTTGACCTCGTCGGCAACCTCGACCGGAGCGGTCGGCAGGTCGTGAAGAGGCGGCGCGGTGCCCGCTGCCTCGAGGTCGCCCTCGGGTGGAATCGTCGAGAGGACTGCGGCTGAGTGCTTGGTGAGATACCAGCCGTTTCCGGTGACGAGTCCGTTCGCGCCCCGACCCTCTCGCAGTTCCGTCGTCATCTGGGCCAGACCGTGAGTCGTGTAGTTGTTTGCAGGCCCCCCGAAGTACGGCAGGCCTCCGGTGACGGTCAGGCCACGAGCATCGTCGATCGCCAAGTCCAGCATCTCGCACGCCATCCCCACCGCAGCGGGAAAGCAGCTGTACAGGTCGAAGCGATCGATCTCGTCGAGGCCGATGGCCGAGCGCTCGAGCGCCCGCAGCTGGGAGGCCTTCATGGCGGGACAGGCGGCGTGATCGGGACGCTCGCTCGGCCACCAGGCCTCCTCGACCGCGTCCGCGCCCCCGCGCCAGTACACCCAGTGCTCCTCGGAGACGCCCAGGTTGCGCGCCTGGGCCTCGGACATCAACAGAACGGCGGCCGCCTGATCGGTGTCGAGAACCGCGTTCAGATACTTCGTGTACGGGAACCCGACCATGCGGTTCTCCGGCGCCACGGTCGTCAGCTCTTCGGCCGTGCGCTCAACGGGGAACCACGCGTACGGATTGGCAGCCGCGACCTTGGTGAGGGGATGGAAGAGCTTTCCCATCCGCGCCCGATGCTCCTCGAGCCCGAGCTTTCTGCGCGCGCGCAACGCGTTCTCGAAGATCGGGTAGATTTCGGTGGGCATCGCCAACCCGTAGTGGCGCTCCCGCTCGGACGCGCCCGGCAGGGTCTTGCCAAACACCTCGGGCGACCCGGGCCGACTGACCTCGGTCGTCCAATCGACCTTCACGCCCTGCTTGGCAGAGCGGCGCAGGGTCTTCATGTTGTTGCAACCCGCCATCAGGGCCACCTGCGAGCGTCCCGTCGCGATGCTGCTCGCCAACTCGTTGAACATCGCAATCGGAAACTCGCCGCCAACCCCGCAGACGATCTCCCTCGAAGGCCGCGCAGACAGGGCGTCCCCCAGCGCGCGGGGCGGGTTCTCGGTGCGCCAGCCGGCCACCGGAACGACCGCGATCGTGTCGAGTGCAGCCAGGGCCCGCGCGCCGGCCCCGCATTCGTCGGCGGCCTCGCGCGCCATCCGGACGAGCATCGTCAGCGGATCGAGCGCTTCCGCGAGATCGACGTCCCGCTGGACGAGCTGAGCAACGCCTACGATGACAGGCCTGCGTTCGGGCGTGGACATGGCCAACCAGCGTATCATAGGAGCCAGACCTACTCGGGGGATTGGCAGCATGAAGATCGGTCTGTTCGGAATCGGGTCCGGGCTTTGCGGCGACCCCGCAATCGCGCGCGACGTTGCACGCGCTGCGGAAGCCGCGGGCTTCGAGTCGCTCTGGACCGGCGAGCACGTGGTGCTTCCGGATCCACAGGCTCCCCCGTCTCCCGCACCTCCCGAGTTTCCGATGCTGCACCCATCGACGATCCTGTCGCACCTTGCAGCCGTGACGGATCGCGTGCTTCTCGGTACCGGCATCGTGCTGCTTCCGCAGCGCAACCCGGTGGTGCTCGCCAAGGAGCTCGCGAGTCTCGACGTCGTCTCCGGCGGGCGCCTTCTCTTCGGCCTTGGCGTCGGCTACCTCGAAGCCGAGTTCAACGCACTGGGTGTCCCCTTCGCGGAACGGGGGGCGCGCGCCGACGAGTACCTGGAGGCCATGAAGGCCCTGTGGACCCAGGAGAAGCCCGCCTTCAAGGGACGCTTCGCTGCCTTCGAGGGCGTGCAGGCGCGACCCCGGCCCCTCCAACAGCCGCATCCCCCGATCGTGGTCGGGGGCATGAGCCCGAGCGCCTACCGTCGCGCTACGTCGAAGGGCAACGGCTGGTATGGATTCGCACTCGACGCTGCGGGCACCGAGGCCGCGCTGGCGGCACTGCGTGAGGCCGCCGGCCGAGTCGAACGCCCCGACGCCCTCGGCCGCCTCGAAATCTCCGTCACCCCTTCCGTGAAGGTGGACGCCGAGTTGGTGAGCCGGCTGGAAGACCTCGGCGTGGACCGCATCGTCTCGCTGATGCGGGGACGCGACCGTGACTCGCTGCTCTCGTTCGTGGACGACCTGGCCACCGAAGTGATCCGCTAGGACCGCGCTTTCGACACTACGCGAGGGTCAGGAGCTGGTGGGCCTGCTGGGTGGCCTCCGGGATCAGAACGTCGAACGGGCAGGCGTTCGCGCAGGGAGCGCTGCAGCCCGTGCACACGTCGGCCTTCACGTCGAGCTTCGCGTACTGCCGCATGGCCTCTCGCTCGTCCCCGTAGTCCTCGAAGTACATCTTGAAACGCAGGACGTCGTCGATCGGGAGCCCTTCCGGACAGCTCGACAGGCACGCACCGCAGTGCTGATAGCAATGCTGGCCCGCGATCAGCCGGTCGTAGTTCTGCAGGATCGCCTGATCGGCCGGCGCCAGAGGTCGACCCGACGCGTAGAGATATTCGTCGACGTTCGACAGCTCGTGGAACGAGATGACCAGGCAGGCGACGGACGGGTTCGAGAGCACCCACTTGAATGCCGCCTGGGTGTACGAGTCCTGCTCGGGCCGCGACTCGAGCAAGCCCTTGTGCTTCGCGCCCTTGAGCGTCTTCATCGCCACGACGCCCATGTCCTGCGCGTGTGCGCGATCGACGATCTCCGCGAGCCGCGGCCAGGCGCCGTGGTGGTATGCGAGCATCATTACATCGAAGGCACCGCTCTCGAGGGCCTTGTCGGCCACCGCCTCGAGGTTCGGCGTGTGGGACGAGAAGCCGAGGTGGCGGACCTTCCCCTGCTGCTTCAACCGGTCGAAGGCCTCGTGGACGTTCGGATCCATCAGCCGCTCGAGGGTGTTGCAGGAATGGATGTGAACGAGGTCCACGTAGTCGGTCTGCAGCCGACCCAGGCTCCCCTCCACCGCCTGCATGTAATCGCCGACGCTGGTGCCGGCCGGCAGGTTGCCATCGGGCGTGCAGAACTTGGTGGCCAGGAACATCTTGTCGCGGTGGCCCTTGATGGCGCGGCCGAGGGCCAACTCGGAGCCCGTCTCCGAGTAGTCGGGGGCGGTGTCGAAGTAGTTGACACCGCGCTCGATGGCAGCCCGCGCCACCTGCTCGCCGACCTCGCCCTTGATGCGGCCGGAGCCGAGCGAGATGTCGGACACCTCGAAGTTCGTACGCCCGAGCCGGCGGTACGCCCGGACACGCGCGCCTTCCCATTCCTTACGCGGGCTGTCGGCGTGGTTGGGAACCCGGGCCTGCATGCTGGGGCCCGTCACGGTCACCCAGCCGATGTTCTTGCCGACCGTCGCTGCGAGGCTCGCGAAGATGCCGCCGAGGCTCGTCGCGAACCCAGCCAGGAAGCGCCGACGTCCGAGGCCCTTCACGGGCTCCGCGTCGGCGGGCTGCGCGGCGCCGCCGATGCGGCGCGACCAGAGCACCGTGACGCTCAGCGAACCGAGCAGCGCGAGGAGCGAGAGCCAGAGCGGCCAGCTGGGAAGCAGCGACCGGTCCATGCCTTCGACGGCCGATCCGAGCCAGCCGCCGAGTGCGAAGTAGAAGATCACGACCGTCAGCGCCCAGGAGGCCGCCACCATCCAGCCTGCGATCACGAAGCGAGAGCCCGAGTCTGCCATGCCTGCCTCCCAATAGTCTCGAGAGGGGAGTCTACGTCAGACCGTGGTGGAGAGGATCCCGCGGCGGTCACTCGGTGAGATAGAGATACTTCCCGTCCCGGTCGGACGTCCGCTCAGCGCCTCCCAGGATCCGGAGATGCTCCAGGTGCGCGTAGGTCTCGCTCTCCGCCATCGCCCCCCAGCTGCGCTTCTTGAAGAGCCGCTCCGAAAAGGCCTGCACGGTGGCAGGACCCAGGGCATTCGAGATCTCCCGCACCTTGGCGAGACGCTCGACGTGGTGGCGCTTGATGTCCTCGCAGCGGCCCGCCAGGTCTTCGAAGGGGTGACCGTGGGCGGGCAGCGCCAGGGAGACGTCGGGCAGCGCAGCCGCCTCGTCCAGAGAGTTGAAGAACTCGTTCAGGGGATCCGCGAAGGTCGAGAGGCCGGAGATGTGGGGCGTGATGCTGGGCAGGACGTGATCCCCTGCGAGAAACAGTCCGTCCTCGCGATTGTGCAGACAGATGTGGTCCTCGGTGTGGCCCGGGGTGTGGACGACGAACCACTCGCGACCCGCCAGGCGCAGGACGGCGCCAGCACTCACCGAATCGGTGATCTCCGGCACCCAGCCCCCGCGGCCCATCATCCGCATCGCCTGCCACTTGACACGCGATCCCAGCGGCGGGCGAGGGGGGTCGCCACCCCACGGCGTCCGCGCTCCGGACCCCCAGCCGCCGTGCGCGCCGCTGCTGGGCTCCTCCTCCAGCTGCTCCTGGTGGGTCTGCAGGTCGTCGACCGAGACCTCGGGCTCCTTCTTGTGCGCATGCATCGCCATCCCGAACCGGAACGCGTCGTGGGCGATCACCTTCGAACCGGCCTGCTTGACGAAGCGCGTGGCACCCCCGAAGTGATCGGGATGCGAGTGCGTGACGATCACCGTGTGAACGTCCTTCACCCCGAGTCCCGCCTGCTTGAGGCGTTTCTTGAGGGCGCTCCAGCTGTCGGGGCCCGGCATGCCGGGATCGACGACGGCGGCTCCGTCTCCGTCGAGAAGCGCATAACAGTTCACGTGGCCCAGCCCAGGCATGAAGATGGGAAGCTCCATCCGCAGCACGTTCGGTGCCAGCTCGGTGACTTCGCTGCGAGCGGGCTCCTGCTCCTGCTTGCGCTGCTTGCTCGCAGGCTTGGGCGCTTCCGCCGGAGCGGGCTCGTTTGCCTTGGGCTGTTGCATGGGCCTCTCACGGTAGCCCACGGTCTGTCACACTCCAAAGCCCTGAAAGGACGGTGAGCATGACCGATCGGCTGAACGGAACAGTGACAGTGATCACGGGCGCGGCATCCGGAATCGGCGCTGCATGCGCACATCGCTTCGCCCAGGAGGGTGCGCGCATCGCTGGAATCGACATCGCAAAACCCACGGACGACAGCAAGTGGAAGGCGGCCGAAGCCGTCGCACCCGACGCGGCGTTCTGGCTCGGCGACGTCCGCGACGAAACGAGCATCGAGACGATCGTTGCCGAGATCGCCGAACGCTTCGGTCAGATCGACTCTCTGGTGAATGCCGCCGGCGTCTCGACGGGCGGCGCCGTAGACGAACTCGACATCGCGGAGTGGGAGCGCGTAATCGGGATCAACCTGACCGGCACGTTCCTGGTCTCGAAACACGTCGTGCGTCGCATGAAGGAACGCCGCAGCGGCTGCATCGTCAACCTCGCAAGCATCGAGGGGCTGGAGGCGATGGAGGCACAGGCCGCCTACAACGCCTCGAAGGGCGGAGTCGTACTCCTCACCCGCAACATGGCGGTCGATTACGGGCACCTGGGCATCCGCGTCAACTGCCTGTGTCCCGGGCTGATCGAGACACCCCTCACGCAGATCCTCAAGCTGCCGGAGCTCGAGGCAGTCCGGCAGAAGTTCGTCGAGGGGCACCTGCTGAGGCGTCCGGGACAACCCGAAGAGGTCGCGAGCGCGGCGCTCTTCCTCGTCTCCGAAGACGCCTCCTTCGTGTCGGGCGCGGCGCTCACCGTCGATGGTGGCTACACGGCCGGGCGCCGGCTCACCCAGCCCCCCGAGTAGGGGGCCGGCTTTCACGGAGGATTCATGAGGCTCTTCTCGGGCTCGCTCGTAACGATTCTGTTGCTGTGCGCGGTCACCCTGTCGGCACGAGCCGCCATCACGATGACCGACGACGAGGAGGTCGTCGTCGAGTCCCACGAGGTGATCGACGACGATCTGATCGTGTGGGCGAGCTACATCCGGATCGACGGACTGGTGAAGGGCGATCTGATCGCGTTCGGAAGCGAGATCGTCGTCGAGGGCATCGTCGAGGGGGATTTGATCGCGCTCGGCCGCAGCGTCTACCTGAACGGACGGGTGGGCGACGATGCGCGCATCGCCGCGTACGCGGTGGCCCTCGGCGAGAAGGCGCGCGTGGGCGATGATCTTTTCGATCTGGGCTACAGCCTCGAGACGAAGTCCGGCAGTGCGGTCGGTGGCACGCTCCACACCGCCAGCCGACAGGCTCTCCTTGCCGGCCAGGTCGTCGAATCCGTGCTCGTGCGCGCGGGTGCTCTCGAGCTTCGCGGCCTCACGGGGGGAGATGTCCGTGCGGTGGTGGGTGGCCTCGAGGGCGTTGCCCACTCGAACTTCGTCATCGATCTCGCACTCGAGATTCCGAACGTCCCGGACGGCATGAACCTCGGCCCGGGCACCACGGTCGGAGGCGACCTCGTGTATCGATCCCAGCAGCCAGCTGCCGTCGACGTGGCTGCCCGCATCGACGGCGAGGTTCGCCACCGGGACTGGCGCACGAGCCCGGACTTGCCCATCGAGCTTCCCGCCCTCGGCGATGACGAGTCGCGATTCAGCGAGGCGCTGAGCCAACTGGCTGTCTTGCTGGTGGTGGGTCTGCTGCTGGCCGTGATGATGCCCGGGTGGCTGCGAATGCGAGGCGAGAGCGTTCGCGACGGCCCGGCGACGATGCTCGGCTGGGGGATCGGCGCGCTGGTCTTCGGCGGTCTCGCGAGCTTCGCGATCGGCATCCTGGGTTTCCTGCTGGTCGCGTTGGCCTTATCGGCGGAATCGGGGGGCTTGGCGGGAGCTTCGATCGTTGCGGGGGTCCTGCTGCAACTGGTCCTATTCGGTGTCTTCGGGCTCGCGGTCGTGTTCGTCGCACCCGCTCTGACGAGCGCCGGCATCGGAAGCGCGTTGCTCGCCCGCCTGCAGCCACGAGCGGACGACTCGGCTCCGTCGCTCCTCGACAACATGCTGCTGCTGACCGTCGGCGGCGTGGTCTACACGGCGCTCCGGGCGATCCCGGGGCTGGGGTGGTGGATCGGCGCATGCGGCACGCTGGTCGGACTCGGTGCGCTGGCCCTGTGGCTCCGCGAGGTGTCGCGGGACAGGGACTAGCTGCGAAGATCCGGGCGCGTCGAGCAGCCGTCGAAACGCGTAGCTACGCCCGGGTCCTCCGTCCCACCGTGATACCCTCGACAGATGCGACTCCTCTACATCGACATCGACACGCAGCGACCCGATCACCTGGGTTGCTACGGCTACCCCCGCGCCACCAGCCCGAACATCGATCGGATCGCCGAACAGGGCATTCGCTTCGAGCGCGTGTACGCATCCGACACGCCTTGTCTGCCTAGCCGCTCGGCGCTGATCACCGGCCGCTTCGGCATCCACAACGGTGCGATCGGCCATGGCGGCACCGCCGGCGACCTGACTCTCGACGGCGAGTCGCGCGGGTTCCGGAACACCCTGGGCGTGGCGAGCTGGGCGACCCGCATGGCAAACCGCGGGATGCGAACCGCAACGGTCAGCTCGTTTGCAACGCGGCACTGCTCCTATCACTGGCTGGCGGGCTTCCGCGAGAGCTACGACGTTGGCAAGGGCGGCCTCGAGAGCGCCGACGAGGTCAATGCCATCGCGCTCGACTGGCTGGACCGACACGGACACGAGGAGGATTGGTTCCTCCACGTCCACTACTGGGATCCCCACACGCCGTACCGGGCGCCGGCGTCGATGGGCGAGCCGTTCGCACAGGAGCCGCTGCCGGGCTGGCTCAGCGAGGAAGTTCGCGCCGAACACTGGAAGGGCTACGGGCCGCACTCCGCACGCGAGGTGATGGGCTTCGGGGTCGACCCCGCCGTCCAGAAGCTCTTCCCTCGCCAGCCGCTCGAGTGTCCGAGTCTCGACGAGGTTCGCGCTCTGGTCGATGGCTACGACTGCGGGGTGCTGTATGCGGACGAGCACGCTGGGCAGCTGTTCGAGAAGCTCGCCTCCCTGCAGGTTTTCGATGACACGGCCGTGATGATCTCCGCCGATCACGGCGAAACCTTGGGCGAACTCAACATCTACGGCGATCACCAGACCGCAGACGAGCTGACGGCCCGGGTTCCGATGATCCTGCGCTGGCCCGAGCTGGGCGACGACCACGCCGGGCGAGTCGACCGCGGCTTCCACTACCAGTTCGACGTCGCGGCTTCGGTGCTCGA
>JAYGDB010000159.1:0-18695 GCA_046583095.1 Myxococcota bacterium
AGCTCTCAGCCCCGAGCAGGGAAAGCTCCAGGCGATCGCCCCCACCGAGATCTTCTTCACCTACGTGAAATCCGCGCTGCTCGCGGGCTTCATCATCTCGCTCCCGGTCATCTTCTGGCAGATCTGGTCCTTCGTGGCCCCGGGCCTGTATGCAAACGAGAAGAAGGCGATGATTCCGTTCGTCACCAGCTCCACGGTCCTCTTCGGGGGCGGTGCCACCTTCGGGTACTCGGTGGTCTTCCCGCTGATGTTCTCGTTCCTCACGGGCTTCGACAACGAGTTCGTGATCTCGGCGTGGACCATGAAGGAGGTCTTCTCGCTTACGTCGCGGATGTTCCTGGTCTTTGGCATCGCCTTCGAGTTGCCGCTCTTCATCTTTTTCCTGGCGATTGCGGGGATCGTCACAGCCCCACAGCTGTTCCGGGCTACTCCCTACGCGGTGCTCGTGATGTTCGTGATGGGCGCGGTGCTGACCCCCCCGGACCCGGTCAGCCAGGTGTTCCTGGCCGTGCCGCTGCTGGGCCTGTACCTGCTGGGGGTGGGCGTGGCGTGGATCTTCGATCCGAGCCGGCGGAAGCGGGAAGACACGGGAGGTTCCGCCGACTAGCCGGCTGCGAGACACGAACCCGATTCCCGGGTGACGCGATCAGCCGACTGAATACAAGCGCGCGTCCTGCCTCACGACTCGGCAGCCGGCCAGGAGCTCTCCCAGGCCCAGGAGGGAGGCTCCGTTCGGGATTTTCTCGAGCAGCGTTTCGAGGGGCTGACGGTCTGCCCGCGCGAGTACCTTCTCGAGACGGCACAGCATCCAGACCTGGTAGGGAACGACCATCCGCCGCCCGCTGACCCCGCCCAGCGAGTACTCGTGGGTGAGCGGGCCGTCGCCCCTCTGGATATCGCCGAAGCCGGGGTCGGCGAAGAAGGTCTTGCCCGGCAGCTCGCTGCCGGGCTCGTGGGCGTCGCTGGCGATGAAAGCCGTCAGGCGCTCGATCGCCGAGACGAGGACCGGCCACATTTCCTCGAAGAAGACCGCGACAACGGGGAGCAGGCTCTCCGGAACTGTGTCGTCCGGGAGCCAGGCGGCGCCGTCGCTGTTCGCAGGCCGGCCGATGAGTTCGCCGCCCGGACCGAGGGAGTAGAGCTTCTGGTCGTAGGTTCGCGCGTTGAGAGCTCCCTCGCCGTTGGTGCGCTCCACCCACTCGCACACCAGCGGAAAGTGCGTGCGCAGCGCGAAGCCCGAGACCGCGTCCCGATAGAGGTGTGCGTAGAGGGGGCCCATCAGGCCGAAGTCACCGAGACTCGGACGCCCGCCCAGCACGTAGTCGTGCACCGAGAAGTGCGCTTCGAGGAGGCCCAGGATGCGGTGTTGGCTCGCCTGCCAGGCTCTCTCGGTCTCGTCGTTGACGCCGAGGTGCACGAGACCCGCATAGACCCCGACGGGATCGCTGCGAGAGCGGGCGATCCCGAAGTCCTGCTCAAAGAGCCTGGCGCCGGCGGCGCGTCGGACGTCGCCAGCCTGGCCGGCGGCGAAGACGGCCCCCCACGTCTGCTCGTTGGCGCCCCGGTGACTCGGTTCGCGGCCGTCTTCGCTGAAAAACCAGCGCTCCCAGAAGCCGGGAACGACCATCCACTCGTCGGCGAGCAGTTCGATCAAGTAGGAGACGACCGCCTGGCGGGGGTGCGTTGCCGGGTCCGGCGATACCACCGGTTCGGGGTGCCTGGCCTCGCAGAAGTCGATGATCTCGCACGTATCCTGCACCCAGGTGCCGTCGGGCGCCTCGAGCTGAGGCACCGCGCCGCTGCCCGACTTCTGGGCGAGCAACCCCAGCATCAGCTCTGGAGTCGCCAGGATGTCCTCGAAGCCCTCCGCCAGGCCCCCCATCCGTTGCTTGTAGCGGAGATAGGCGCGGGCCTTGCCGGAGAAGTAGCTGTGCTCCCAGGAGAAGAGCCGGTACGTCACGAGGCCTCTGCGCCTCAGAGCTTGGCGATGTCGCCCGCGGTACGAACCAGGCGCTGCTCGTAGTCCCGGAGGTCGATCGGCTTGCGCGCAACGCCTGAGTCCATCGCCGCTTGGGCGACCGCAGTAGCCACGTACTGGAGGACGCGCGAGTCGAATGGCTTGGGAATGATGTAATCCGGCCCGAAGCCGAAGTCTTCGCCGGGATACGCTCGCTTGACGATGTCCGGCACCTCCTCGCCCCGCTGGGCCAGTTCCGCCAGCGCGTAGACTGCCGCCCGCTTCATGTCTTCGTTGATCGCGGTGGCACGCACGTCGAGGGCACCCCGAAAGATGAAGGGGAACCCGAGCACGTTGTTGACCTGGTTGGGGTAATCGGAGCGACCGGTTGCCATGATGGCGTCCGGGCGCACGACCTTTACATCGTCCGGGGTGATTTCGGGGTTCGGGTTCGCCATGGCGAAGATAATCGGCCGCTCCGCCATCGATTCCACCATTTCCTTCGAGACCACGCCGCCCTGCGAGAGGCCGACGAAGACATCGGCGCCGTTCATCGCGTCGGCCAGGCTGCGGGCGTCGGTCTCCCGGGAGAATTCTTCCTTGTAGGAGTTCATGCCCTCGCTGCGGCCCTTGTAGAGCACGCCGCGGCTGTCGACCATCGTAATGTTCTCGCCCTGGGCACCGAGATCCTTGTACAGCTTGGAGCACGAGATCGAGGCGGCGCCTGCCCCGGCGACGACGATGCGAAGCTCCTCGAGCTTCTGTCCGGTGATCTCACAGGCATTCAGGAGGGCAGCCGAGGAGATGATCGCCGTACCGTGCTGGTCGTCGTGGAAGACCGGGATATCCAGGCTCTCCTTCAACCGCCGCTCGATCTCGAAACACTCGGGCGCCCGAATGTCTTCCAGGTTGATCCCCCCGAAGGTGGGCGCAATCAACTCGATGGTCCGGATGATCTCCTCGGTATCCGTGCTGTCGATTTCGATGTCGAATACGTCGATGTCCGCGAAGCGCTTGAACAGGACCCCCTTGCCTTCCATCACCGGCTTGCCGGCCAGGGCACCGATGTTGCCGAGCCCCAGCACCGCGGTGCCGTTCGAGATGACGGCGACGAGGTTTCCCTTGGCGGTGTAGAGGTAGGCATCCTCGGGATTGCGTCCGATCTCGATACAAGGCGCTGCAACCCCGGGCGTATAGGCGAGGGACAGCTGCTCGGCCGTGTCCGTAGGCTTCGTCGGAACGACCTTGAGCTTGCCCGGGCGCCCTGACGAGTGGTACGCGAGCGCGTCTTCCTTCAGGCTCACGCACGACTCCTGGGACTTGTCCGGGGGGGGCGACCTTGCGGCGCAAGGACCCGCACACCGAAGGCGGCAACGGGCGCGAAAGTCTAACAGATCCGCAGCCGCGACCCCCCCGACGCGAGAGTCGGCTCCAGCTGGGCGGGCCTCGAAAGCCGGGGGCGCCTAGCCTTTGAAGCCGAGCGCCGCCGACAGCCGCTGGGCCGCGGCGATCAGGGCCGGCATGACGTCCGAATGCAGCCTGTCCTCCGAAAGACGGAAGGACGGGCCCGAGACGGAGAGGGCGGCGAGAACCTCGCTGTTCTCACCAAAGACCGGGACCGCAGCGCAATTGAGCCCGCTCTCGCACTCACCCAGGTCGAGCGCAAAACCCTGACCCGCCACCGTTTGGAACTGGTCGAAGAGTTTGGCTCCATCCACCAAGGTTGCCGTCGTCACCGGCTCGAGCGAGCCGTGTGAGACCACCTCGCGCTCATAGGACTCCAGCACGCTCGTGTCCGCGCAGGCGACCAGAACCTTGCCTAGAGCACTGCAGTGCACCGGGAGCCTCTGGCCCACACGGGACGCCGTAACCAACAGCCGAAGAGGCTGAATGCCGTCCAGGTGGACGACCTCGAAATCTCGCAGCACACCGAGGTGGGCCGTTTCCCCCAGCTCTTCGACGAGTTTTCCCAACACGGGACGGGCGCGTTCGACTAGACTGTGGCTTCTCGCATACGCACGACCCAGTTCGAGGCAACGCACCCCGAGTCGGTAGCGGTCGGTGTCCGTGCTCTGCTCCACGTATCCACCCAGCTCCAGGGTGGCGAGCAGTCGGAACACGTTGTTCTTGTGAAGACCGAGACGCCGCGAGAGCTCGCTGACTCCAAGCTCGGCTTCTTCGGAGAATGCTTCCAGCAACCGGAGGGCATTGCTGACCGTCTGAATCGTGTAATCGCTCTTGGGCTTACTCATCGACACCTCTCTAGATGACGGTTGCCAGGGTTCGTCCATCAAGGAATTGGGAGCTTGCTGCGGGAATCTCTGCTCGAACTGCAATCAAGTTCGCGCCGATCCAGAATTAAAGCTAGGAGCGTTGCTTGTCAAGACTCGTTTGCAAAGAGCTTTCGGTCATGACACTATATTGAGTAGTCGGGACGGCTGAGAGGTCGGCGTTTCACAAACACAATTCGAAGCAGCGACCGACGTGAAAAAAAATGAGGTCTTCGAACTCGACGAGCGGGGCACGACAAGCTGCCTTGCCCCGAAATGTAGCCCCGTGAGGCGCGGGAGCACGGGCAAACGCTCTATCTGGCTCTCGATATCGCCTCGCGAGACAGCAAGTCGGTCATGAGGGCGGCGACCCCCATCACGATATAGACGTCGGCGGCATTGAAGTCGGGCCACGCGTAGCCCTGCCAGAGTCTCAAGTGCAGGAAGTCCACGACCTCCCCGCGCCACAGTCGGCCAATGAAGTTCCCAGCAGCGCCCGCGAGCACGAGACTCAACCCGAGAGACTGAATTCGGTCCCCGGGGGCCAGGCGCTGGTAGAAGGCGGCGATGACGACGATTGCAGCCAGCGACACGACCGCGAACCCGATCCACCTCTCCCCCGAGGCCATCGAAGCAAACAATCCGAAGGCCGCGCCCGGATTTCGGGCATGGGTGATGTAGAAGAAGCCTTCGACGATCGGGATGCGTTCACCTTCGGCCAGACGAGACTCCACCAAGATCTTCGACAGCTGGTCGAGCGGGAGCGCTACCCCCACCACGCTGAGCAAGATCCGCAGCTTGGGGGCCATCAGCGAAGCTCCGATGCACTGAGTCGACCGTCGGTCCACACCTTCGGAGCCAGGTCCCACGCGCGTTCCAGGTAGGGGAGACCCGCATCGACCTGACCCCCCGCATACAGAGCCTGACCCCGCAATCCAATCAGGTGCGGCTCGACCCTCGGGGAGAGGCGACCCTCCGCGCGCAGCAAGGCGTCGGCTTTGTCGAGGAACGAAAGTGCCCACTCCGGCTCCGGGCCCTCCGCGTGGTGGCGCGCGATGGCCAGATACGCGTAGGGGTTCGTCGGATCGACGCGAAGCGCTTCCTCGTAGCTGCCGAGCGCGCGCTGCGACTGCTGCAGCTCATCGGCTTCGAGTCCCTTGAGGATCATCCGAAGCGAGGCCCTGCGGGCGGGATCTCCTTGATCGACGACCTCGCTGATCCGAAGGGGCTGGACTCGCTTCGAAGGAAGCCGCGCGAACCGCAGAGAACACGCAGAGGCAACGAAAAAGAACACGCATAGCAGCGCAACGCAGGCGGTCCAGGTTCGAGTCAACGGCCGAAGATCCGAGCCCAGAAGCCGCGCTCGCGCCTGGGGCGCCGCTGGTCGCGTTGGCGGCCGTCTCCGGGAAGGTTCGACGGCTCGATGCTCGCGCCCTGTCGCGTGCACAGTCGCGTCGGCTCGGTGCCGCGCAGGAACAACTCCGTCACCCGCTTGGGACATCCCGCCAGTGCCACCGCACCGGTCTCTGGATGAATTTCCAACTCGCGAACGCTCGGGGGTGGCAAGAAAGCGCCGCGAACGTGCTTTCCAACCACAGCCGTCATGAAGTCGACCCATATGGGGAGTGCCCCCCGACTGCTCTGCACACCGATGGTACGCGGCTCGTCGTATCCCACCCAGACCAGCGTGACGAGTTCTGGCGTGAAACCGACGAACCAGAGGTCGTGCTCATCGTCCGTGGTCCCGGTCTTGCCCGCCACCGGCCCTCGGAACCCCATGGCTCGCACGCGCCTGCCCGTACCCCGGTCGATCACGCCTTCGAGGAGCGAGATCGCCAGATAGGCCACCCCCTCGTCGAGCACCCGCTCGAAGCGCAGCTTGCGGCGCTCGAGGGTCTCGCCTCGCGCGACCACGTCCTCGAAGGTATGAGGCTGCGGGCGGGTGCCGCCGTTCGCAATCGTCGCGTACGCTCGCGCGATCTCGAAGGGCGACACGGTGGCGGTTCCGAGTGGCAGACTCGCGACCCGGGGCAAGTCGCTGCTGACTCCGAGACGCCTCGCCATATCGAGGATGCGATCGGAACCGATCTCCAGCCCCAGTCGGATCACCGGGATGTTCAGGGAGTGCTCGAGGGCGTAACGCGCCGCCACCGGCCCCCGGAACTCGTGATCGTAGTTGCGCGGCTCCCAGACGCCTCCGTTGATGTCGAGGGCAAGGGGGGAATCGTCGAGCAGCGTGGCCAGCGTGATCGCGGGCGGCTGCGAGCCAAGTTGCTCGAGTGCGGCCACGTAGGCGAACGGTTTGAAGACGCTGCCAGCCTGACGCCGTGCCTGGGTGCAACGGTCGAACTGCGACAACCCGTAGTTTCGCCCCCCCACGAGCGCCAACACCTCGCCGGTCTGCGGACGCATCGAAATGAGGCAGCCCTGCAGTCGCTTGCCCGGGTCTTCGGACTCGGGGTCCGGATGCTCGAGTTCGATCCGCTCCAGTCCTCGCAGCAGCGCGCGCACCCCGGCGCGCTGCATGCGCGGATCCAGCGTGGAGAAGATTTCGAGCCCCTCGACGGCCAGCAGGTCCTGGTCGTACACCTCCGGGAGCTGGCGACGGAGTACGTCCAGGAAGTAGCGCGACTCGCCCACCTCGGGGGTCACGACTGCCACGCGAATCGGCGACGCGACCGCCTCTTCGTACTCGGCTCGGGTGAGGCGGCCCTGCTCGTGCATCAGCTGGAGCACCAGGTTGCGTCGCACGCGGGCACGCTCCCGGTGTCGATGAGGCGAGATGCGGTTCGGCGACTGGACGATCGCGGCGAGCAGCGCCGACTCGGCGATCGTCAGCTCGCCGGCACGCTTCCCGAAGTAGAAGCTCGCCGCCTCTCCCACGCCGTGGATCTCCGTCGAGCCGCGCTGACCGAGGTAGATCTCATTCAGGTAGGTCTCGAGGATCGCCTCCTTGTCGTACCGGGCCTCGACGAGCAGGGCCATCACAGCCTCGGTGAACTTTCGCTGCAGGGTCTGCTCGGGGGTGAGGAAGAAATTCTTGACGAGCTGCTGGGTCAGCGTGCTCGCACCCTGACGGATGCGCCCCGCCCGGAGGTTCGCGACGAACGCGCCGGCGATGCGGCGGAGATCGACACCATGGTGACTCTCGAAGCGTTGATCCTCGACGGCCAGCACCGCGTCGGAGAGATGACGCGGCAGGTCATCGAGCCGAACGAGGTCGCGCTGCTCCCGGTCGAGTCCGTAGTACGCACCCACCAGCTGGGGCTCGAGCAGCACCGCACCGAGTTCCCGGCTCGGCGAGACCTCGTGGATCGAATCGATCTGGTTCCCGTTGAGCCGGATCGCGACCGAGCGTGCGGGCTCGGCCCGCGTGGGATGCTCGAAGGCCCGCAGGTGGACCTGCAGCTGACCGCGGTCCCAGCGGTAGCGGCCCGGCGCGAGAGCCCCGGGCGTGTTGCGCTCGCGGTACCCGAGCCGTTCGAGGGTTTCGGGCAGCTCGATCAGCTTCCAGTCGAGCCCGGGATACAGGATCGTCGGCGCTGAGAACACCTTCGAGGGAACCGAGAAGCGACGACCTTCGAAGCGCCCGACCACGATCCGGTCCTGCCGCAGAACCCAGGTCGAAGTCCAGAAGCCCGCGACGAGGGCGACGACTGCGAGCGCGCCTCCCCAGCTGCGGAGGCGCATGGGGCCGCGCGGAGGCGGCCTGGATCCGCCCCGGCGCCTCGACTTCTGCTTGCGGGCGGGCTTCTTCTGCGAAGACGAGCGGGCCGCGCGGGTCGCTGTCTTCCTGCGACTTCCCGACCGCTTCCGCGCGCCCTTGCTCGACCCGCTCCTCGCCACGCTCGTCCCCCGTCCCGCGTCCGGCAGCGTACCGCCGCTTCCCCCCGCGTGGGCCCAGCGCTTGAAAAAACCATGGAAAACCGCGAGATTACCCGCATGCCGGCGAACAAAAAGCCTTGGGGTGGACGCTTTGACGAAGCCACCAACCCTGCTGTCGAGCGCTTCAGCGCCTCGGTCCACTTCGACCGGGCGCTGGCCCGCTACGACATCCGGGGCTCGATCGCGCACGCCCGCATGCTCGGCCGCAGCGGGATCATCTCCGATGCGGACGTCGAAATTCTGGTCTCCGGACTAGCCGACATACAGACGGAGCTGGAGGCGGGTGAGTTCCCCTTCGATGCCAGCCTCGAAGACATCCACATGAACATCGAGGCCCGGCTGAGGGATCGCGTAGGCGAGGTGGCGGGGCGGCTCCACACGGGCCGGTCCCGAAACGACCAGGTAGCCAGCGACCTCGCGCTGTATCTGCGCGACGCGAACTCTGCGGCCGCGCGGGGCCTCCTCGGGCTGCGGCAGGCGCTCGTCGAGCGGGCGGGCGAGCATGTCGAGACGGTGCTCCCCGGCTACACGCACCTGCAGCGGGCACAGCCCGTCCGGCTCGCCCACCACTGGCTCGCCTACGTCGAGATGCTGGGTCGAGACGCCTCGCGCTTCCACGACGCACGGGCACGGCTCAGCGCGTCACCCCTCGGTTCCGGCGCGCTCGCAGGCTCGACCTTGCCCCTCGATCCGAGTGACACAGCGGCTGCCCTGGGCTTCGCGGAGCCCACCCGCAACAGCATGGACGCGGTCTCGTCCCGAGATGCGGCGATGGAATTCCTGGCCGCGTCGGCAATCGCCATGGTGCACCTCTCGCGCCTGTCGGAAGAGCTCGTCATCTGGTCGACTACCGAGTTCGGCTTCATCGAGTTGGCCGACGCCTACTCGACGGGGTCGAGCCTGATGCCCCAGAAGAAGAACCCGGACGTCCCGGAGCTCGTGCGCGGCAAGACCGGTCGTGTGATCGGCAACCTCGTCTCCCTGCTGACGACCATGAAGGGGCTTCCGCTCACCTACAACCGGGACATGCAAGAAGACAAGGAACCGATCTTCGATTCCGCAGCCACCCTGTCCGACTCGCTCGAGGTGACCACCGGTGCGATTGCGACATTGCGGGTGGACGTGGAGCGCATGCGAGCCGCAGCCCAGGATCCGATGCTGCTCGCCACCGATCTGGCCGAGGTACTGGTTCGGGAGGGAGTGCCCTTCCGAGAGGCCCACGAGGCAGTCGGCAAGATAGTCGGCCACTGCACCGCGAAGGGGACGGACCTGCGCGCCCTGAACGGGTCCGAGATGCGCGGCTTCCACCCGGCGTTCCCCGCTGGCGCAGCAGAGCTACTGGATCTCGACGGCAGTCTCGAGCAGCGCAGCCTCGCTGGCGGGACTGCGAGTAAGACCGTCCGGTCTGCCCTCGAGCGGGCCGTGGACGAGATCGAGGAAGAGGCAGAGCTCCTCGAACAGGAAGCGGGAGAATGAGGCGGCTCGTTCTCGTGGGCATCATATTGTCCGGGTTGGTCCTGGCGGGCTGCGGCAAGTACGGCAAGCCGGTGCGGCAAGCGCCACAGGATCCCGACGCCGAGAAGCGGTACACCTTGGTAGAAGCCGCAAGCTCCTAGCGCCCACGCAACAGCGAGAGGAAGGAACAGGAATGAGTGACGCCCACTTCGAGGCGTTCCCTCGGCGAGACGGTTGTCTCTACGCCGAAGGGCTGCCTGTGGCGGACATCGCCGCCCAGGTCGGCACCCCTGTGTATCTCTACAGCGCGGGCGCCCTCCTCCACGCCTACGACGGGATCGACGAGGCGTTTGCAGGTTGCCCTCACCTGATCTGTTACTCCATCAAGGCCAACATGAACCTGGCGGTGGTGAACACCCTGGTTCGCCGCGGCGCAGGTATCGACGTCACCAGCCGCGGCGAGCTCTTCCGGGCACGCGCCGCCGGCGCGGATCCCGAGAAGATCGTCTATTCGGGTGTCGGCAAGCGGGACGATGAGATCCGGGCAGCTCTCGAGGAGGGCATCAAGCTCTTCAACGTCGAGTCGCGCGCCGAGCTGCGTCACATCGACTCCGTGGCGGGTGCGATGGGTGTGCGCGCTCCAATTGCGTTCCGCGTCAATCCGGATGTCGATCCGCAGACCCACCCGTACATCTCGACGGGCCTGCGGACGAGCAAGTTCGGCGTTCCGATTTCCGAGGCCGTCGAGGCATACGCGGAGGCCAAGGCGCTTCCGAACGTCGATGTGATCGGCCTGGACTGCCACATCGGGTCGCAGCTCGTCTCGATCGAGCCCTTCGCGGACGCCCTGGCCCGCGTGGCGAGCCTCGTGGTTGAGCTGCGCGGGGCCGGTCACGGCATCGAGATCATCGACGTAGGCGGCGGGCTCGGCGTGATGTACGCCGAGGAAGTTCCGCCGTCACCCGCAGAATACGCGGCCGCCGTGCAGGGGGCCGTCGGGGATCTCGACTGCGAGATCGTCCTCGAGCCGGGACGTTCGCTCACCGCCAACGCGGGTATCTTCGTCACCCGGGTCCTCTACACGAAGGGAAGTGACGAGAAGAGTTTCGTCGTGGTCGACGGTGGCATGAACGACCTGCTGCGACCGGCGCTCTACGGCTCGTACCAGCGCATCGAGCCGGTCGGGCAGGCAAGACCCGGCGTGCAGAAGGTCGACATCGTGGGGCCGGTATGTGAGTCGGGCGACTTCTTCGCGAAGGATCGGTCGTTCCCGAGCGTCGAAGAAGGCGACCTGGTCGCCGTCCGCTCCGCCGGCGCATACGGATTCTCGATGTCATCGAACTACAACGGGCGTCCCCGCTGCGCCGAGGTGCTGGTGCGCGGCAACCGTTTCGCGGTGGTGCGCGAGCGGGAGAACCTCGAAGACCTCGTGCGTGGGGAGACGATCCCCGAGGACTTGACGTCGTGATGCGCTTCATCGACTTCACGAAGATGCACGGAGCCGGGAACGACTTCGTGGTGCTCGACGGGATCCGCGACGACCTACCCGAGATGGAGACCTTCTCGCAGCGAATCGGTCATCGGCAGTTCGGCATCGGCTGCGACCAGATCCTCGTGGCGCGACAGCCCCGAGATCCCGACGCCGCCGACTTCCGGATGGAGATCTACAACCGGGACGGCTCCCAGGTGGAGATGTGCGGGAACGGGATCCGCGCCTTCTTCAAGTTCCTGCGCGACCGCGGGTACTGGGATACCGACACGCTGCGGGTCGAGACCCTGGGCGGTGTCGTGGTGCCTCACTGGGCCGGGGACGATCTCGTTCGGGTCGACATGGGCCGCCCGGTGCTGGCACCGGAGAAGATCCCGACGACTCTGATGTCCGGGGACGGTCCGGTGCTCGACGTCCCGCTCCGGCTCGAGGATGGAGACGCTGAAGCGGAAGTGACGCTCTCCTCTGCTTCGATGGGAAATCCGCACGCGGTGGTCGTGGTCGAAGACGCGGAGACCGCCCCCGTCGAGCGCCTGGGACCCCGGATCGAGAATCACCCGGCCTTCCCGGCGCGCACCAACGTCGAGTTCATCGAGATCGTCTCGCGCACCCACATCCGCCAGCGCACCTGGGAACGCGGCGTCGGCGAGACGCTGGCGTGCGGGAGTGGGGCCTGCGCGGTGGGGGTCGTCTCGATGTTGCGGGACGCGGTCGATCGGGAGGTTCGGGTCGAGCTACGAGGCGGTGACCTCACCATCGCGTGGCAGGGCGGCGACGCGCCGGTCTTCATGACCGGCCCAGCCGTCGAGGTATTCACGGGTCGCATCCCCGTCCGTGACTGACTCGGTCTGAGAGAAACAGCGGAGTTCATCATGTTCGAAGGCGTACTGACGGCACTGGCCACACCGTTTCGAGACGGCGCGATCGACGAGAAGGCGCTGCGCGGACTAGTCGCGCGCCAGATCGCCGCGGGGATCGACGGCCTGGTTCCGTGTGGGTCGACCGGCGAGTCTGCGACCCTCTCCCACGAAGAACACGAGCGCGTCATCGAGATCGTCGTCGATGCAGCAGCGGGACAGGTTCCGGTGGTTGCCGGGACGGGCTCGAACAGCACCACCGAGGCGATTCGCCTCACCCTGCACGCCAAGCAGGCGGGTGCGGTAGCAGCGCTTCTCATCTCCCCCTACTACAACAAGCCCACCCAGGCGGGGCTCGTCGCACACTACGAGGCGATCGCCCTGGCCACCGAGCTGCCACTGATCGTCTACAACATCCCCGGACGCACGGCGTCGAACATCCTGCCGACGACCCTCGCCCAGCTCGCCCAGATCGAGTACGTGGTGGGCGTCAAGGAAGCGTGTGGCGACATCGACCAGATCGCGCACGTGATCGACCAGTGCCCGAAGGACTTCGACGTCCTCTCGGGAGACGACTCGATGACCCTGCCGGTGATGGCAATGGGCGGACAGGGCGTCATCTCGACGACCTCGAACGTGGCTCCCGAGCAGATGCTGGAGCTGGTCCGCGTGTTCCGGTCCGGCGATTCCGTGCGCGCTCTCAGCCTCCATCAGCAGTTGATACCGCTCTTCGACGCGCTCTTCTGTGAGACGAACCCGATCCCCCTCAAGGCGGCGCTGGGCATCATGGGCCTGATAGACCCGGAGATTCGGCTGCCCCTGACCCCGATCACCCAACCCAATCGCGAGGCCTTGCAGGTCACCTTGAAGGAGCTCGGGTTCGCATGACGCCGAAGCGAATCGCCGTGGTCGGCGCCATGGGGCGCATGGGCCAGATGGTCCGACAGGTCATCGCGCGAGACCCGGGCCTCGTCCTGGGTGGAGCCCTCGAGCGTTCGGGTCATCCCGACCTCGGCGAGCCGGTCGACGGCACCCCGCTGACCGACGAGCCGTCCGCCGCCATACGCGGCAACCAGGTCGTCATCGACTTCTCGGAGCCGGAGTCGACACTCATCAACCTGCAGATCGCCGCCGGCGCAGGGGTGGCCTACGTGACCGGCACGACGGGCTTCGACGCCGAGGGCATGAAGAAAATCCAGGAGCACGCCGAGCGAGTTCCGGTCTGTCACGCGCCGAATTTCTCACTCGCGGTGAACGTCCTGGCGTGGCTCGTTCGCGAGGCGGCCGCCAAACTCGGCCCGGATTTCGACGCGGAGCTCTTCGAACTGCACCACAGCGCGAAGCGCGACGCCCCGAGCGGCACGGCGCTGCGACTCGCCGAGGCGGTCGCCGAAGGCCGCGGCCATAACCTCGCCGAGCACCTGCTGCTCGAGCGGGCCGGGGACGTCGGCGACCGGAGAGACCGGGCGATCGCCATCCAGACGCTGCGGGGCGGCGACAACGCGGGAGAGCACACCGTGATGTTCGTCGGCCGCGGCGAGCGGGTCGAACTCGTACACCGCTCCGCTACCCGGGAGCATTTTGCCGAGGGCGCCGTCCGGGTCGCCAGCTGGCTGGTTGGCAAGGATGCGGGGCTCTACCCTGTGGAGGCGATCTTCGGCCTGAAGGACTGAAATGCCCCCCCTCTACGACCCCTCGAGCCCCAGCTTCCAGGACCGCAGCTACGAGATCTACCGTACGCTTCGGGACGAGCACCCGCTCTACTACAACGAAGAGCGAGACTGGTGGGCCCTGTCCCGCTTCGAGGATGTCCGAGCAGCCGCGAGCGATCCGGAGACCTTCTCGTCGGAGAACACCTCGATCGCGACGGGCCTGCTCCCGAATGTCCAGAGCGTCGATCCGCCCTACCACGACCAGCTTCGCAGTCTCGTCACCACCGCGTTCACGACCTCGCGGATGGCCGCCATGGAGCCCCGCATCCGCGAGATCGCTCGCGAGCTGATCGGTCACTTCGCCGACTCCGGTAAGTGTGACCTGATGCTCGACTACGCGCGTCATCTCCCGAGCCTGGTGATTGGCGAGATGATCGGCGTGCCCCGGGACCGTCGCGAGGTATTCCTCGAGTGCACGGAGGCGATGATCTCCATCGATCCGAAGCAGAGCCAGACCAGCCAGAACACGCGAGCCGCCGAGAGAATCTACGAAGAGTTCGCAACGCTCCTCGAAGAACGCAAGCGAGCGCCACGCGACGACCTGATGAGCGCGCTGATCGACGCCGAGTTCGACGGACGGCGTCTCAGCCAGGAAGAGCTGCTGGGCTTCTGCTTCGTGCTGATCGTCGCCGGAAACGACACCACCACCAACCTGATCGCGAACGGCGCGGTGCTGCTCAGCCGGCATCCCGAGCAGCGGCAGCGACTGGCTGCCGAGCCGGACCGGATGGAGAGCGCCATTCACGAACTGCTCCGCTACGACTCCCCCGCCCAGGCCCTGCCGCGGCTCGCGACCCGCGACGTCACGCTGCACGGCAAGACCATCCCGAAGGGTGCCGAGGTGAAGCTCGTCTGGGGCTCCGCGAACCACGACGAGCGCGAGTTCGAGGATCCCGAGCGCCTCGACATCGACCGCGTGATCACGCGTCATCTGGGCTTCGGCCACGGCACCCACCACTGCCTCGGCGCAAAGCTCGCCCGGCTCGAGGCCAGGGTAGGCCTGCAGGAGCTGCTGGCGCGCATTCCCGAGTACAAACTCGACTCCGCGCCGCGCTGGCAGGTCTCGGTCTGGGCCCGCGCGTACGAATCGGTGCCCGCGAGTTTCTGATGGGCTCACTCGACGGCCGGGTCGCGATCGTCACCGGAACCAGCCGCGGCATCGGTGTCGAGATCGCTCGTCGACTCCTCGAAGAGGGAGCCTCAGTCGCGGGATGCTCCCGAAGCGAGGTCGAGAAGGTCCCCTTCTCGTTCGACGCTGCCGAAGGCCGCGCAGTCCACTGGCTCTGCGATCAGCGCGACTCCGGACAGATCGACGCCTTCGTGACGCGAGTCGTCGAACGCTTCGGTCGCCTCGACATCCTGATCAACAACGCTGGAGGCACCTGCCCGGCGCCGAATGCTGAAAACATCCCCGAACTGATCGCGCGGATCGAGGGCTCGGAACCGTCGGAAGATGCCTTCGTGCGCAGCGCCAACTTCCATGCCTTCTCGATCCAGAACAACCTGATCGGACCGCTGTGGTTCGCGATCCGCGCCTGCAGCCAAATGAAGCTGCAGGACACGACCAGCTCGATCGTCAACATCTCGAGCGGTGCCTCCCATCCCTCGGGCTCGCCGACCCTCGTCTCCTACGGCGCAGCGAAGGCCGGCCTCAACCACATGACCCGTTCCCTGGCCGAAGAGTGGGGCCCGCGCATCCGCGTCAACTGTCTCGCCCTCGGAGCAACCGTCACCGACAATTTTCGACGCCTGGTGCTCGGCGAGAAGGACCCGGACGGCGCCGAATACTTCCAGAACGTCCCGATGAAGCGCGGCTGCGAGCCCATCGAGGTGGCCAATGCCTGCGTGTTCCTCTGCTCCGGCCAGGCCGAATACATCAACGGCACTACGATCGAGATGGATGGCGGCATGATGCCCGGTGTCCTCTACGAGCCGGGCATCCAGCAGATCCACGAAATGCTGGCCGCAGCGGGGGAAGATGGAGAGAGTTGAGCCCGCCGTCGTGTCGGGTGGCTGGCCCTTCCTCGGCCACCTCCCCGAGTTGCGGCGCGCGCCCATCGAACTCTTCCGGCGGGCCCGCAACGAGTGCGGCGAGATCGGCGAGCTGAACTTCGCCGGCAACCGGGTCATCCTGATGAGCGGCGAGGAGGCCCAGGAGGCGTTCTTCCGGGGCAGCGACGAACAACTCGACCAGGCCGCCGCCTACCCGTTCATGACCCCCATCTTCGGCGAGGGCGTCGTCTTCGACGGAACACCGGAGCAGCGCAAGCAGGCCATGAAGAACCAGTCCCTGCGCGATTCCTTCATGCGCGGCCACGCCGAGGTGATCGCCTCCGAGACCCGCCGGATGATGGAGAGGTTGGGAGACGAGGGCGAGATCGACCTGCTCGACTTCTTCTCGGAGCTGACCCTCTACACGTCCAGCGCTTGCCTGATCGGCAAGCAGTTCCGCGAAGAGCTCACTCCCGAGTACTTTGGAGTGTTCTACGACCTCGAGAAGGGAACCGACGCGATCGCGTACGTGAACTCACACCTGCCGCTACCTGTCTTCCGCAGCCGCGACCGGGCGCGTCGCAGGCTCGTCGAACTGCTCACAGGCGTATTCGAACGGCGCAAGAACGTGCCTGCCGAGCAGCGAGAACTCTTCGACATCCTGCTGGGTCTCGAGAACGAGGACGGCTCCCGGCGCTACACGATCGACCAGGTCACGGGCATGTTCATCTCGCTGATGTTCGCCGGGCATCACACGACGTCCGGAACGGCGGCCTGGTCGCTGATCGAACTGCTTCGCTGCCCCGGCTACGCGAAGCGCGTCGTGGACGAGATCGACGGCCTACACGCATCGGGAGCCGACATCAGCTACCAGACCCTACGCGAGATCCCGGTCCTCGAAGCCGGGATCAAGGAGGGCCTCCGGCTGCACCCGCCTCTGATCCTCTTGATGCGGAAGGTGATCTTCGACTTCGACTACAAGGGCTTCACGGTCCCGGCCGGCAAGCTGGTGGCGGTATCGCCCGCAGTTTCGAACCGCATGCCCGAGTGCTTTCCGAAGCCGGACAGCTACGATCCGGAGCGCTACAGCGAAGAGCGGCACGAAGACCGCCAGAGCTTCGCGTGGATTCCCTTCGGTGCCGGGCGCCACCGCTGCGTCGGAGCGGCCTTCGCGCTCATGCAGCTCAAGTCGATCTTCTGCGTGCTCCTTCGCGACTATGCGTTCGAGCTGAGCCAACCGAACGAGAGCTACGAGAACGACCACTCGAAGATGGTCGTACAGCTCCAACAGCCCTGCCGCGCCCGTTACCGGCGCCGCAGCCACTGACGAGGACGACTCGATGCCCGCCTTTCCCCGAGACGAGATGGAAGAGATGATGCGCCGCTGGGTGCGCGCGAACGACGAAGCCGGAACCACGGGGGACTGGTCGAAGATGTCGGCCTTCTATACCGAGGATGCCCTGTACAGCTGGAACAACGGAGCCAAGTGGGAGTTCGCGGCCTGCGGCCGGCAGCAGATCCACGACTACGTGTTCGGCACCGAGATGGAGGGGCTCGACAACTGGGTCTACCCGTACGTCCGCACCCTCATCGACGAGAAGAAGGGCGAGGTGCTCGGCCTCTGGAGACAGATCGCACCCGCCGAGGATCCGGAGGGAAGCCCGTACGAGATCGCCGGCACCGGCGGTTCCTGGTTCCGCTACGCCGGCGACTTCCGCTGGAGTTGGCAGCGCGATTTCTTCGATCACACGAATGCGGGCGTGGTCTTCGGAGCCATGATGCAGAACGACCAACTCAGCCCGAAGATGGTCGAGCGCATGAAGGCCGGCTCGAAGATGCCCGGTTGGATCAAGCGCTCCGACTTCGACTGGTACGAGACGATCGCGGACCGCGAGGCGTGACCTGGTCGGTCGTCGCGGTGGATCCGCACACCCGCGAAGTCGGCGTGGGTGCGGCTTCGTGCGCAATCGGCGTCGAGCTGATACGCGGGATAGTGCCGGGCAAGGGAGTGGTTGCCGCGCAGGCGTGGGGGAACCTGTACGCCCGCGATCAGGCCGTGAAGGCAATTACCCGGGGTGCCACGGCCGACGAGGTTCTCGCTGCGGCCGAGGCGCATTCGGGAAGGAACGGGCAATCCGCCTGGAAGGACCAGCAGTTCGGGGTGGCCGTGCTGGAGCCCGAGCCCCGCGCCATCGCACACACGGGAGACGCGACGCTGGCCTGGGCAGGCTCGAGAGCGACGAGCGCGGTCTCCGTGCAGGGCAACATCCTGCGCGGACGCGAGGTCGTGGACGTCGCCCTGGCGGCCTTCCAGTCCGACGAGGGAACGCCGGATCTCGCCGAGCGCATCATGCGCGCCCTGGAGGCAGGCAACGAGGCCGGCGGAGACAATCGCTGCCCCTTCGAGTGCCCGGCGCTCGCCGCGTTCATCGCCGTCGCCGGCCCCGACGAGAGTCCCCACGACGATCCTTCCCTCTACCTGGCCGCCCCGAAGTTCTTCGGCATCGAGGGAGTCGTGCGGCACGCGACGCAGGGCTATGCGCGCGACCCCGCGGATCCGCCGCCCGTGGCCGCTCTCCGCGCCCAGTTCGACGTGGTGCGGTCTGGCTGAGCGGCGAGGCAGCAGGCGGCCCCGGAGCAGAAGCGTTCCGAGGCGGAAGCCCGCGTCAGCTCTTCGGCACTTCGAGCACGCCCGCAGCCACGAGGGACTCGACCTCCTCGTCGGGCAGACCCAGCAGGGAGCCGGCAATTTCACGGGTGTGCTCACCCACCTTCGGAGCCTGGAAGACGACCACGTCGGACATGCCCGTGGCCTTGAAGCAGGGGCCCTCGAAGGCCATCCAGCCGGCATCCTGCTGCTCTAGCCAGCGCGGGTAACCGCGCGCCTGGAAGTGCGGGTCCATCGCCTGCTCGCTGCCCGTCAACATCGGAAGACATGGCACCCCGAACGCCTGCAGCGAGACCGTGACGCTGTTCTTCGTCTGGCTGCTCGTCCAGGTGCTGAGCTGCTCGTCGATCGCGTCCTGGGCGGCTCGACGCCCCGCACAGGTCGCGTAGTCGGAGTTCTGTGTCCACTCG
>JAYGDB010000055.1:0-6703 GCA_046583095.1 Myxococcota bacterium
ACTGCCGCGGAAGGCCACGCTCCGCTACGGCGAGAATCCCCACCAGCAGGCCGCCCTCTACGGTTCGTTTCTGGACACGATCGCCGAGCAGCTCCACGGCAAGCAGCTCTCCTTCAACAACCTCGTGGACGTGCAGGCGGCGCTCGCGCTGATCCTGGACTTTCCTTCCAGTGAAGCCGCGGGCGCAGCGCCAGAGCACGGAACCACGGTTGCCATCCTCAAGCACAACACGCCGTGTGGGGTCGGTACCGGTGACAGCCCGCTCGGCGCCTATCAACGTGCCTTCGAGACGGATCCCGAGTCACCCTTCGGCGGCATCATCGTCTGCAACCGCCCCTTCGATCTCGCCCTGGCAGAGGAGATCGACAAGATCTTCACCGAGGTGCTCGTGGCGCCGGGCTTCTCGGACGACGCCCTCGCGCTGCTTCGAAAGAAGAAGAACCGGCGACTGCTCTCGTTCGATGCGTCGAAGATCGACCGCGACCAGTTCGAGTGGAGGCGCATCTTCGGCGGAGTCTTGCTCCAGCAGCCGGACTCGGTACTGGATGACCTCGGTGCCGCCCAGGTGGTCACCCAGGCGCAGCCGACACCCGAGCAGCTTTCGGCGCTGGAGTTCGCGTGGCGGGTCGTCAAGCACGTGAAGAGCAACGCCGTGGTGTTCGGCGCGGAGGGACGCACCTTGGCCGTCGGGGGCGGCTGCACGTCCCGGGTGGACGCGGTGCACGCTGCGGCTGCGAAGGCGGCGCGTACAGGCGTATCGCTCGAGGGATCGGTGCTTGCCAGCGATGCCTTCTTCCCGTTTCCGGACGGGCTCGAGACCGCGGTCGAGGCGGGTGCTCGTGCAGTGATTCAGCCCGGTGGATCCAAAGGCGACGAGCAGGTCATCGAGGCGGCCGATCGTCTCGGCATCAGCATGGTCTTCACCGGCGTTCGCCACTTTCGCCACTAGCGGGCACAGGGAGGAGACATTTGCGCGTCCTGGTCGTCGGCTCCGCAGGTCGTGAGCACGCCTTGGCGTGGAAGATCGCGCGCAGCCCGCGGGTCACGGAAGTCATCGCCGCCCCGGGCAACGCAGGCATGGCGGAGTGCGCGCGCTGTTTCCCGGAGATCTCTGCCACCGACCTGAACGGGTTGGTCGAACTCGCGGCCCGCGAGTCCATCGATCTCGTCGTCGTGGGCCCCGAGGATCCTCTCGCCGCGGGCCTCTCGGATCGACTGCGCGAAGCGGGTTTCGCGGTCTTCGGGCCGAGCCGGCAGGCCGCCCGGCTCGAATCGAGCAAGCAGTTCGCAAAGGACTTCATGCTGCGGCACGACATCCCGACTGCCGCCTACCAGGCCTTCGGCGACGCGGATGCGGCCGTCGCGTACGTGAAGCAACTCGCCGGGCCCTGTGTGGTGAAGGCCGACGGACTCGCAGCCGGCAAGGGTGTCGCGATGTGCGAGACCCCGGAGGCGGCCGCAGCGGCCATCCAGGAGATGATGGGCGACCGGCGCTTCGGCGACGCCGGCGACCGGGTGGTGATCGAAGAGTGGATGCAGGGCGAAGAGGCGTCGTACTACGCGCTCACCGACGGCACGAACATCGTCACCCTCGCGGCCGCCCAGGATCACAAGCGGGCTCTCGACGGCGACCAGGGGGAGAATACCGGGGGCATGGGCGCGTACTCGCCCGCGCCCGTCGTCTCGGAGTCCGTCGAGAAACGCATCCTCGAGGAGATCGTCTACCCGGCCATCCGCGGGATGGCTGCGGAGGGCTGCCCGTACCAGGGTGTCCTGTACGTCGGCCTGCTGATCGACGAGACGGGCGCCCCGCGCGTGGTCGAATTCAACGTGCGCTTCGGCGATCCCGAGACCCAAGCCCTGATGTTGCAGATGGAGTCCGACCTGGTGCCGCTCCTCGAGGGCGTCGCGCATGGACGGCTCGAAGCGAGCGAGTCGGTCGCTTGGGCCGACGCGGCGGTCTGCGTGGTGATGGCTTCGGACGGCTATCCTCGTTCGTATGAGATTGGCAAGCCGATTTCGGGCCTCGATTCGATGGCCGATGACCCGAATGTCGTGGTCTTCCACGCCGGCACAGGCCGCGACGAGGACGGTGACTTGCTGACCGCGGGCGGTCGCGTCCTGGGGGTGACCGGCCGGGGAGCGAGTGTGCGTGAGGCGCGCGATCGCAGCTACGCGGCCTGCGAGGCGATCCACTTCGAAGGCGCCCACTGGCGCCGCGACATTGCGAGCCGTGGCCTCGATCGCTGAAGTCGCCGCGCTCGACGTCCTTGCAGAGGACGGCCTGGTCGCGTTTCCGACGGAGACGGTCTGGGGGTTGGCGGCCCGGGCAGAGTCGCCGACCGCGATCGAGCGACTGCGCGCGTTCAAGGGGCGGGAATCCGACAAGTCCTTCTCGATCCTGGTCGACTCGCCGGAGCGTGCCGCCGACGTGGCGGCGGAATGGGGCGAGGCAGCGCGGAAGCTCTCTGCGGCGCACTGGCCGGGCCCCCTGACCCTCGTCGTGAAGTGTGGCGCGCGTTTCGCCCCAGGCGTGGTGGCTGCCGACGGATCGATCGGTCTGCGTTGCAGCGCGCATCCGGTCGCTGCGGTTCTCGCGGAGGGCGCGCTCGACCGCGGGCTCGGTCCCGTCACGGCGACGAGTCTCAACCGCGGCGGCGATTCGCCGGCCCGCAATCGCGCCGAAGCCGGAAGCGTGTGCGGGGACGAGATCCCGATGGTCGAGGGCGAGGCTGGCGGGGCCGCGGCGTCGACGGTCGTCGACGCGAGGGGCTCGTGCCCGAAGGTGCTGCGCGAGGGGGCGATTTCAAGAGACGCCCTGGAGATCCGATGACCGTCGTCCGGCCGTTCCGCGCCGTCCGCTACGACCCGGAGCGGGTGGAGCTCAGCCGCGTGATCGTCCCCCCCTACGACGTTATCGCGGCAGACGAGCGTGGAGCCTTCTTCGATCGTGATCCCCACAACGCGATCCGCTTCGAACTCACTCGGGATACCGACGACGAGGCGACGACCGACTACGCGGACATTCGCGATCAGCTGGACGCGTGGCGGGAGAGCGGTGTGCTGCTCCAGGATGAAGAGCCCGCGTTCTACGTGATGCGACAACGATTTCGCGCGCCGGATGGGAGAGAGCTCGAGCGCCTCGGCTTGTTCGCCGAGCTCGGCCTGGCCGAGTACGAAGAGGGCGTGGTGCTCCCGCACGAGAACACGCTTGCCGGACCGAGGGAAGACCGGCTGCGTCTCTTGCGAGCGGCTCGGGCGAACCTCTCGAGCATCTTCGTGCTTTACGAAGATCGCGACGAGGTCTTGACCAGCTTGCTGGCCTCTGCGGTCGATGAGAACGCACTGGGCGTGGCGTCGGACGACGCGGGAGTCGAGTACATCCTGGCGGCGATTACCGCGCCGGAGGCGATCGCGACCATCGAGGACTTCCTTGCGGAGCGTCAAGTCGTGATCGCCGATGGCCACCACCGCTACGAGACGGCCCTCGCCTACCGCCGCGAGCGGGGAGCAGGAGCGGGTGCTGCCTGGGACTCGACCCTCGCCTTCTTCGCCAACCTCTACGCGAAGGGCAGCCTGCTGCTGCCGATCCATCGCATCGTGCAGCGAGGCTCGCCGCCCGACGTCGCGACGTGGGAGGCCAAGCTGCCCGGTTGGAGGCGGGCGACTGCCGAGATCGACCCGGACGGCGCGAACGTCCCGGAGCTCCTCGAGGCCCATCTCGGGATTCGTGCCGGCCACCCGGCGTTTGCAGCGGACGACGGCTCGGGCACGCTCCACATCTTCTGGCGCGACGATCCCCTGGGCGATGAGTTGATGGTGCGGATCCTCGAGCGGGACGTGCTCGGCGGCGTCTTCGGCCTCGACGAGCAGGACATCTCCGGCGGCGCAGTGGGCTTCTCGAAGAGCTCGTCCCGCGCCGCCGAACAGGTGCGGGAGGGGACCGGGGTCGTAGCCCTGTATCTCAACGCCCTCGATCCCGATGACGTGTTCCGCGTGACGCAGGCGGGCGAGCGCATGCCGCAGAAGTCCACCTTCTTTTCGCCCAAGGTGCCTACGGGTCTGGTCTTTCGTGTCCATCAACGGTAGGGGGAACCCGATGAAGAAACGTCGAAGCACGCCGCGGGCGATCGGGCCGGTGGTTGGGGAGGTGCTGGACGATCTGGGGCTCGACGGCGTGACGGCGGCGTTTCGGATCGGCGAGCTGTGGGAGGAAGCAGTCGGCCGGGAGATCGCGAGTCACTGCCGACCCGTGGCCGTCAGAGGTAGCGTGCTCGAAGCGGAGGTCGACTCGAGCGTGTGGTGCCAACAGCTGCAGATGGAACGAGTTCAGATCCTGTCCGCGTTGCGCGAGGCGCTCGGAGATGATGCGCCTTCTGATCTGAGGCTGCGTGTCGGCTACAGTCCCCGGCGATGAGGAGGCGCGGGAATGTCTGATTTGGAGGCCCCTTCCGAGCGGGGTGTGCGCTGTGACTTCTGCAGCGAGGTCGTGCCTTGTGTCCGCCGCATCGCACTAGACGGGGACTACGAGCGGCTGCGGACCCCCCACCAGGAGCGCTACGCCTGCCCGTCGTGCTCCGAGAGGAAGGAGAAGGAGCGTCTCGGTCTCTTGCGGCCGCCGGGCCGGTTGACCCGGTAGTTCCGATTTTCTAGGCTGCGCGCCCACTTGCGATTCCTTTTCCCCTCCACGAGGAACTGAGGACATGGTCAAGATCCGCCTAACTCGCGTCGGCGCCAAGAAGAGGGCGGCGTATCGCGTCCAAGCCATTGACGAGCGCAAGGCCCGCAACGGTCTCGCCCTCGAGTTCCTCGGCACTTACGATCCGAACACGGATCCTGCCGTCGTCAAGCTCAAGATGGAGGCCATCGACGCCTGGCTCGCCAAAGGAGCGCAGATGAGTGACACCGTTGCCTCTCTCGTGAAGCGAGCGAAGGCCCAAGCGGCAGCGAGTCCCAGCTGATGGCTTCCGAGGACGCCGCCAAGCTGGTCGAATTCATTGCGAAGTCGCTCGTCACGAAGCCGGACGAGGTGAACGTCATCGTGGCCGACGGCGGCCGCGTGCTCGAGCTCGAGACGGCAGATGAGGATCGCGGTCGCGTAATCGGCCGCCAGGGGCGCGTCGCCAAGGCGATGCGCGCCGTCGTCGGAGCTTCCGCGGTGGGCGCCGATTGCCGCCTCGAGATCATCGACTAGCTCTTCCTGCAGACGGCGCAGCAATGCCCGATCGGGTCGTACTCGGACGCGTCACCGGCGCCCACGCGCTGCGTGGAGAGGTGCGCGTGAAGTTCTTCGGAGACGGTCCGCAGAATCTCCTACAGCTGCCCGAGGTGTGGCTCGGCGAAGACCGCTCGGACGCAAAGGCGCGTCACTTCGAGGTGGTGCGCGCCGGCATGGGTGGGCGCGCGGGTGAGATTCGACTCGCGCTCGCAGGTGTCGTCGACCGCGATGCGGCTACGGCGTTGCGGGGTCGGTTCGTGCTGGGAGACGCATCGCGGCTCGAGCCGCTCGAGGAGGGCGAGTTCTACTGGTACGAGCTCGTGGGCTGCGAAGTGCAGGGAACCGACGGAACCCCGGTTGGGACCGTGCGGGAGATCTGGGAGACGGGTAGCCACGATGTCCTCGTCGTCGAAGATGCCTCCGGACGTCGTCACCTCTTCTCGACGGCCCGTGAGCTGATGCCGGAGGTGGATCCGGCTTCTCGACGCATCGTCGTGGTGATCCTGCCCGGAATGCTCGACGGTCCGGACGAGGACTGACCCGGTGTTGCGCAAGGTCGACGTGTTGACTCTGTTCCCGGATCTGGTCGAGCAGTTTCTCGGCGAGGCCCTCGTCGGCAGCGCCCGGGAGAAGGGGCTGCTCGACCTCGTCGCTCACGACCTGCGGGACTGGGCGAGCGACCGGCGAAGGACGGTCGACGACACCCCGTACGGCGGGGGCCCGGGGATGGTGATGAAGCCAGAGCCCCTGGTTGCCGGGATCGAGGCCCTCGTGGGTCCGAAGCACCCCGAGCGGGCAGCCCGGGTGATCCTGATGTCACCCCAGGGGAAGGTGCTGGATCAGGAACTCCTCGGAGAGCTGGTGGCGACTCCCCACCTGGTGCTCGTCTGTGGCCGTTACGAGGGGGTGGATCAGCGCGTGATCGATTTGGCGGTCGACGACGAGGTCTCGATCGGTGACTACGTGCTCTCGGGAGGCGAGGTGCCCGCGATGGTCCTGATCGAGGGGCTGGCACGGCTGGTGCCCGGCGTGCTGGGCAATCCGGAATCTACGCAAGACGAGTCCTTTGGGGGAGGACTTTTGGAGGGACCGCAGTACACTCGGCCGCCGACTTTTCGTGGTCTGGGCGTTCCCCCGGTTCTGCTGTCCGGAAATCACGCCGAGATCACCCGCTGGAGAGCGGAACAGAGCCGTCAGCTTACCCGCAAGAGACGCCCCGACCTGATCGATGTCATCAGCGAAGATACAGAAGAGGACTGAGTTATGAGACGCATGGACTTCGTGGAACAGAAGACGCTGCGAAAGGATCTGCCTCCGTTTCGAGTCGGGGACACGGTACGGGTGCATGCGAAGATCAAGGAAGGCGATAAAGAGCGAATCCAGATCTTCGAGGGCGTGGTGATCCGCCGTCGCGGCGGCAGCCGGGCCGAGACGTTCACGGTCCGCAAGGTGTCGAACGGCGTCGGCGTCGAGCGCATCTTTCCG
>JAYGDB010000164.1:0-18270 GCA_046583095.1 Myxococcota bacterium
TTGTCTTCCGCGTGATAGTCGATCAGGCGGTCGAGAACGCGGTCGCTGGCCCGGGCCACGCAGAGTTCGACCGCCTCCTCTTCGAGCCGGCCCGAGGCCATCAGCCGGCGCAGGTTGCGCGAGTGATGCAGGTTCTCCCAATCGAGGACCGCATAGCTGCGCTGGAGTTCGGCCAGCAGCACGGAGCCGGCTTCGGGATGGTCTGCCGAGATGCTGATGAAGCCCGCCCGCGCCAGCGCGACGTAGAACGCCGGGTCCCACGAATCGCTCCAGTAGTGGGTCTGTCCGAGCCGCGGGTAGAGGGTCTCCCGCAAGGCGTCGTCAGCGAGAGCAGCGGGGGACAGGTATTCGATCAAGTCGCGTGCTCCGGGATCGTCGGCCGACTTCGAGGGCCGAAGCCGAAAGGCTACCGGAAGCCGGCCCGGAGCGGTCGGTCGGGCTGGATGGGGGTCCAGAAACCGACTGCCAGATCGCGAGAAACGTGGCAGAGTTCGCACCGAGCCGATGGAGGGCGTTCAGGATGTGGAAGCGGTTGGGACGTGTGCTGCTCGTGCTGCTGCTAGCGGCCGCGGCGGCGCTTTTCGTGATCAGCAGGGACTGGCTCGGACGCCCGGAGGTCGATGGCAAGCCGGTGGGTACGCCCCGACCCCCGGAGGTCGTCAGGGCGCGGGTCACCGACCAGGCCTCGACCCTCGCCAGTCTGGGTGCAGAGCCCGCCACGCAGGTGCTGTTCGGTGACTTCCACGTCCACACGACGTTCAGCTTCGATGGCTTTCTGATGAATCTCCCGATGGCCGGGGGCGCCGGAAGCCGCCCGCCCGCCGACGCCTGCGACTTCGCGCGCTACTGCTCGGCCCTCGATTTCTGGTCCATCAACGACCACGCCGAAAACCTGACCCCCGACTTGTGGGAGCAGACGGTCGACTCGGTGCGCCGATGCAACGAGGTTGCGGGTGACCCTTCCAATCCCGATCTGGTCAGCTACCTCGGTTGGGAGTGGAGCCACATCGGGAGCACGCCCGACAACCACTACGGACACAAGAACGTGGTGCTCCTCGACACGGAGGACGGCGCCATCCCCACGCGGCCCATCGGTTCGCGCGGCGAAGCGACCCGCGCTGCAATCCTGGGGCCATCCCTCGGGATGCGCCTCGTGTTGCTGGGTTTGAATGGCAGGCGCGGTCTCGACTTCGCGCGTCTGCTAGCCACGGTAACGACGACGCCCCGTTGCGCCGATGACGTGCCCGTACGAGAGCTGCCGCTCGATTGCCTGGAGTCGGCGCCCACGCCCGAAGTCCTGTTCTCCAAGCTCGACGATTGGGGGTTCCCGTCGCTCGTCATCCCCCACGGCACGGCCTGGGGGATGTACACGCCTGCGGGCTCGGACTGGCGTAAGCAACTACCCGGCCACGACCCCGAGCGGCAGACCCTGGTCGAGATCTATTCCGGTCACGGTAACTCCGAAGTGCTGCCCGATTGGCGCGAGGTGGACGTTGCCGGGGATGGCTCGCTGAGCTGCCCGGCTCCGAGCTACGGCTACCTGCCCAGTTGTTGGCGCGCGGGCGAGTTGATCGAGGCTCGCTGTCTGGAAGTGGGCGAGAGCGCCGAAGTGTGCAGCGCGCGCGCGAGCGAGGCACGCGACAACTACGTCGATGCCTACCAGGCCGGTTGGAAGACGCTCCCCGGGTTCGAGTCGAGCGACTGGGTGAACGCCGGCCAGGCCCCCGACGGATTCCAGCCCTCCTTCAACTACCGGCCGCGCTCCTCCGTGCAGTACATGCTCGCGATTCGCGACTTCAGCGACCCGAGTCGGCCCAAGCGTTTCGACTTCGGCTTCCTGGGGTCGAGTGACAACCACATGGCCAGCGCGGGCACCGGCTACAAGGAGTTCGCCCGCGGTGAGATGACCGAGGGTCGCGGTCGCCGACCCGGGCAGCTGGGTGGCGGCGGCGGTGGCGGCATATTCGGCTCGGCTGCGGATCCATCCGAGCGGGTCGCGGAGTCGGTGCCCTTCGTTTCGAGTGGTGAGAGCCCGCTGCAGCTCTTCGAGTTCGAGCGCGCGAGCGCCTACTTCGTGACCGGCGGCCTGGTCGCAGTGCACTCCGAAGGACGTGACCGTCACGCCATCTGGGACGCGCTCGCGCGCAAGCAGGTCTACGCGACCAGCGGCCGGCGCACGCTGCTGTGGTTCGACCTGCTGACAGCGGATGGCTCGCTGCCGATGGGGTCGACCACGCGTCGCAGCAGCCTGCCGCGTTTTCGCGTGCGTGCGGCAGGCTCGTTCGAACAGAAGCCCGGATGTCCCGATCATGCGATCGATGCCCTCGGGCCCGAGCGCATCCAGGCCATCTGTCACGGCGAGTGTTACCACCCGGGCGACACCCGCCGGCCGATTTCGCGCATCGAGATCGTTCGCATTCGTCCCCAGTTGAGCGCGGACGAGCCATTGGCCGGGCTCGTAGAGGACCCCTGGCGCAGCTTCCCCTGCCCCGGCGATGGCACGGGCTGCGTCGTCGAGTTCGCCGACAGCGACTTCGCGGAAGCCAGGCGTGACGCGGTCTACTACGCGAGAGCCATCGAGGCGCCCGCGCAACTGATCCACGGAAACGATCCGCTTCGCTGCCGCTACGACGAGAACGGCAAGTGTGTGGAGATCGATGCTTGCGGATCCGCCACTCCATTCGATGATGACTGCCTCTCGGAAGCGGAGCCGCGCGCCTGGTCGTCGCCGATCTACGTCAACTACGCCGGAGACGATGGCGATCTTCGCCGCGGGGGTGGGGTCGAAACGCAACTTTCGCTCGCGAAAGGCCGGTAGCGCGTCGCCGCGACAGTCGGTCTGCCCGCAGCGGCGCACGAGGTAGTGGTGTTCTCCCACCGCGCGCGACCCCGCGTGGCTCTGCAGTAGCACCGAATGCCCCGCGAAGCGCGCAAGCCTCGAAACGCAGAGCGCCGGCTACGGATTCAGTTCCCGCCGCCTATGTCGCTGCGATTTCCTGCTGTAGACTCGATCGGATCTGATCTTCATCTTGCTCGAGTGTGGAAGCGGTACAGGGAGAAGGGGAATGGCTGTCAGGGCTCGCGCCCGTGCGAAGGTCCAAGAAAGCGTCTTCGCCGCGTCGATTCTCCTCGCCGTATGCGGAAGCCTGGTGGCCTGCGAGGCCGAGCCCGTGCCGCAACCGGAGTCGATCCGGCCCGTCAAGACATTGCGGCTCGGTGCGGGCGCCGACTCGATTCGAGTGGAATACCCCGGCAGCATCGAAGCCGCCCAGAGCGCGCGAATGGCCTTCGAGGTGCCCGGCCGGGTCATCGAATTCCCCGTCGTCGAGGGCGACCGCCTGAAGCAAGGCGCCTTGATCGCTCGTCTCGATCCGCGGGACTTCGAGGAGGCCTTGAGCAAGCAGAAGGCCAGTGCCGATTTTCTCGAGATCGAGCTGGAGCGGCACCAGGCCCTCTACGACAAGGGTGTCGATTCGAAGCACGCCCTCGACAAGGCGAGCAAGAACTACCAGGTTGCGTTGGCTTCGGTCGCCCAGGCGGAAAAGGCGGTCGCGGACTCGGAACTTCGCGCGCCCTTCGACGGCGTCGTCGCCGTCAAGCTCGTCAAGGACTTTCGGAACGTGCAGGCCAAGGAGCAGGTCGTGGTCTTCGAAGATGACTCGTACCTGAAGATCGCCGTTTCGTTGCCGGAGGCCGATTATGTGCGGATTACCCCCGGTCTGACCCTCGAAGAGCGAAATGCCAATCTCGATCTTCGGGTCATCGTCACACCGCTTCCCGGCCGCGAGTTTCCGGCGCGGCTCACCGAAGCCGCCAATACGGCGGATCCCGTGACCCGGACCTTTCGCGTGACCCTGGCTTTCGAACCGCCGAGCGATGTCGTCGTAACCTCCGGAATGACCGCCAAGGTCGTCGCAGTGATCTCGGCGAAGAGCCGCTCTGCTTCGGGCGGCTTCTTGATCCCCGTCCAGGCGGCCCGGGGTGATGAAGCCGGCAAGGCCTTCGTCTGGGTTCTCGACCCGGGCACGATGACGGTCAGCCGTTCAGCCGTCGAGCTGGGGCAGGTCTCTGGATCGATGGTCCAGATCGTCGGTGGCCTCGAGGATGGCGACGAGATCGCGATCTCGGGGGTCGCCCAGTTGCGTGACGGCATGCAGGTCCGGCGCCTGGGCAGCTGAGGGTTGCCGGGCGGATCCGGCTGGGAATTCGCCTGGATGGACGGGGTCGGTCGATGAACTTCGCAGACTATTGGATTCGCAACCGGGTCGTCACCCTGGTGCTCGCCTTCGTGATGATCGTGGGCGGGATCGTTTCCTTCGAGGACATGAGCCGTCTCGAGGATCCCGAGTTCACCATCAAGGATGCGCTGGTCCTGACCCCGTATCCGGGGGCGAGTGCCGAGGAGGTCGAGCAGGAGGTCAGCGACGAGATTGAATTGGCGGTGCAGAAACTCGGCCAGCTCAAGGAGATCGAGTCGCGATCGATCCGCGGTCTCTCGACGGTTACCGTCACTATCCAGGACAAGTACGACGCGGAGAGCCTGCCCCAGGTCTGGGACGAGCTGCGGCGCAAGGTCAGCGACGCTCAGGGCAATCTGCCGCCGGGCGCGGGTTCTTCACTCGTCGTGGATGACTACGGCGATGTCTTCGGCGTTTTCGTCGCGGTATACGGCAGCGAGTACTCGTATGCAGAGATCAAGGACGTTGTCGACCTGCTGCGCCGTGAACTGATCCTCGTCGAGGACGTCGCCAAGATCGAGACCTTCGGCGAGCGCACGGAGGCGATCTACGTCGAGCTGTCGCGGGATCGCATGTCCCAACTGGGCATTACCCCGGCCGCTATCGCGGAGAAATTGAGCCAGAAGAATTTCGTCGCCAATGCGGGCCGGGTGAGGGTCGGCCCGGATTTCATCAGCATCGAGCCCAGCGGAGGCATCGACTCGGTCAGCGATCTCGCCGACACCCTGATCAGCGGCGGGGCCAGGAGCCAGATCTACCTGCGCGACGTCGGTCACGTGCGGCGGGGATACGTCGAACCCCAGGACAAGATGATTCGCTACGACGGCAACCAGGCTATCGGGCTTGGGATCTCGACCGCTTCCGGCGGCAACGTCGTGAAAATGGGCGAAGCCCTGGACCGGCGCTTGCAGGAACTTCGCGAGCAGATTCCGCTGGGCATCGAGGCCGGCATCGTGTCCATGCAGTCGACGTCCGTCGTGAAGTCCATCGGCGGATTCGTGATCAACCTGGTGGAGGCGGTGGTGATCGTCATCGTCGTTCTCCTCTTCTTCATGGGGCTGCGCAGCGGCCTGCTGATCGGCTTCGTACTGGTCCAGACGATCCTCGCGACCTTCATCTTTCTCGATCCAATGGGCGTCGCCCTCCAGCGAATCTCCCTCGGCGCGCTGATCATCGCGCTCGGGATGTTGGTCGACAACGCAATCGTCATCGTCGACGGAACCCTGGTCAAAGTCCAAACGGGGGTCGATCCCGAAACCGCTGCCAGGGATACCGTCGCGCAATCCGCAATCCCGCTGTTGGGCGCCACCGTGATCGCGATCCTGGCCTTCGCCGCGATTGGCACTTCGGATGACAGCACCGGCGAATTCTGCCGTTCGCTCTACCAGGTGGTGTTGGTTTCCCTGCTGATGAGCTGGGTGACGGCCGTCACGCTGACGCCGCTACTCTGCGTGATGTTCCTGAAGCCGCCGGCAAGCGGGGAAGGGGTCGACGATCCCTACTCGAGCCGATTCTATACTGCATTCAAGGGTTTCCTGCGTGGCTGCATCGGGCGGCGCTGGCTCAGCGTGGGGATCGTGCTCGCGATCTTCGGTTTGTCGCTTTACGGCTTCGGGCTGATCGATTCGAGTTTCTTCCCGCCCTCGACCCGGCCGCAGTTCATGGTCGATGTCTGGCTCCCCAATGGGACCGACATCGACGAGACCCAGCGCCAGGTCGAGGGGATCGAGGACTATCTCGAGACCTTGCCCGAAGTCCGGCACGTCTCCTCCCTGGTCGGGCAGGGCGGGTTGCGCTTCCTGCTCACCTATTCGCCGCAGAAGCTGAACTCCGCCTACGCGCAATTGCTGGTCGATGTCGACGACTCGAGCGTGATCAGCGGCCTCTTACCGAAGGTCGAGGCCGGCTTGGAAGAGAACTTCCCGGACGTGCTCTCCTATGCGTCTCGATTCCAACTCGGGCCCGGTAGTTCGGGGAAGATCCAGGCGCGTTTCAGTGGCCCCGAGATCGAAGTGCTGCTGGAGCTTGCCACCCGCACCATGGCTGTGTTTGGCCAGGACGCGAACTCCAAGGGCGTTCGCACCGACTGGCAGAACAAGGTCAAGCGAATCGCGCCGATCCTGGCCGAGCAGGCTGCCGACGCGAACGGAATCCAGCGCCCAGATGTGGCGCGAGTCATGCACGCGGCCTTCCAGGGCGAAACGATCGGCACGTATCGCGAGAAGGATCTCCTGCTGCCGATCATCATGCGCGCCCCCGAGGCCGAGCGGGAAAACGTCGATGCCATGCGGGATCTGCAGATCTACAGCCCCGCCGCCGGCGTGATGATCCCGCTGCGCCAGGTCGTTTCGGGCTTCGAGACCCTCTTCGAAGACGAGATCATCGTGCGAAGGGATCGCGTGCGGACCATCACGGTCTACTGCGATCCCATCCTGGGTCAACCCAGCACCCTCTTCGCTCGCCTGCGTCCGCAGGTGGAGAGCCTGGCGCTGCCCCCGGGTTATGCGCTGGAGTGGGGTGGTGAGTACGAGGATTCGGGCAACGCCTCGGCGGCGCTGGTGGGAAGCGTGCCCATCTTCTTGCTCTTGATGGTTCTCATCACCATCGGCCTTTTCAACTCGCTGAAAAAACCCCTGGTGATCTGGCTCAACGTACCCCTGGCGCTGATCGGCGTGACGGTGGGGCTTCTCCTGACCGGCCAGCCCTTCGGCTTCATGTCGATTCTCGGCTTTCTGAGCCTGACGGGCATGCTGATCAAGAACGCCGTCGTGCTGGTGGACCAGATCAACTTCGAACTCGCCGAGGGAAAGGCGAGGTTGTCGGCCATCATCGACTCCTGCGCGAGCCGCCTGCGCCCGGTCGCCATGGCGGCCGCCACCACCGCCCTGGGCATGATTCCCCTGGTGACCGATGCCTTCTTCTCCGCCATGGCGGTGACGATCATCTTCGGTCTGGTCTTCGCGACGGTGCTCACGATGGTGATCCTGCCCGTTTTCTACTCGATCGTGTTTGCGGTGCGCATGGACGAAGGAAGCTGACGCATGCTGGAGCGCTACCGGTACGCGTACCTGCTCGCCACGTTGGCGCTACTCATCGTTGCGAGACCCTTCCTGCCCGATTTCGGCCGGGGCCTGGTGCTCGCGATGCTCGCGCTCAGCCTGGTGACGGCCGCCATCACCAGCGCCACCCGCCGCTACCAGATCTGGGTCGGTATCGGGATCGCGGGTGTGATTGTCTTTGTATCGTTCATCCCCCATGCAGCGGGCCGATTCGACGCGCCGGTACTCGCCCCCGCCCTGGGAGTCGTCTACTGGGCCTTCACGGCCTTTCTGATCCTGCAGCGGATCCTTCTCCGCACCACGCGGGTCAGCGCCGACACCATCAACGGGGCGATCTGCGTCTATCTCGTGATGGGCCTCGGTTGGGCCCAGGCCTATGAGTTGCTCGCGGCCCTGGAGCCCGCATCATTCGCCGCGGGTACCGAGGTGATCGTGGCCGCCCACAGCTTCGACCGTTTCATCGGCTTCAGCTTCATCACCCTCACGACCCTCGGCTACGGGAACATCGTGCCCCTCACTGCCCGCGGCGAAGCCCTGGCCATCGCCGAAGCCATCACGGGCCAGCTCTACCTCGCGGTACTGCTGGCGCGGCTCGTCGCGATGGAGATCACGAGGCGCAGGGCGGGCTGAGGGCGGCGGCTGGGTCGGCCTCAGTCCCCGACTTCGATTCGTCCATTGATCTTCAAGTGCGGGTTTTCACGCTGGGTCCGTGTCTCGGAGAGCCAGACCTCGTAGCTATAGCTGCCCGGTTTGAGCGGACAGGGTGAGGTGAGACTTTCGCCGGAGCGGAGAACTTCGGCAGATTCGACACGGTCCCCGCTGAGGACGAAGATCGGACGCAGTTCATCGCAGCTGAAGGCATCGGCGATGCTCGCGGGAAACTGGATGGTGGCGGCGGACCCCGACTGGTTCGCCCAGACGATCGAGTTCGCCGAGCCCGAAATCTCGACGACTTCGGGTGCCAGCTTCATGTTGTTGATGTGGACCACAGTATGGCTGCGCACTGAAGACGGGTCGCTCGCGCACCCGATGCACAGCAGTTGGAACGTAACAAGAAGAAGGCCGATGAGAAGAGGTCGCATGGGGGGCTCCAAGGTGATTGCGAATCGTTGATGGGGTCTTCGGTGCGAGTATGCGGCACGTGGATCGAGTCGAGTAGCCTCTCGATGGGCGGAAAACGCCATACCGCCGAGTCGATCATCGGGGAGCCTCAAAGCGGAGACGGAGCCAGTCCCAGCGCCTGATAGACCAGGAGAAAAGATGCTCGATAGACTTCTCCCCAGCCCGGTCGACAATCGCGTACGCGGGCACAAGCTCGCGCTTTGGCTTTTCTATCCGATCACGCTCGTATCGCTCGTTCGAAGTTGCATCCACATCTTCCGCAGCGATGGCGGCGCGCAATCGATCGCCACGATTCCTCTCGACACCTTCCCGCCCGACGCCGCCGTGACGCTGATCGGACTCTTCGCGCAGTGGGGTCTCTCGCAGCTCCTCATGGCCATACTCTTCGCGGTGGTGTTGTTCCGCTATCGAGCGCTGCTTTCGTTGATGTATCTGCTGCTGCTGGCAGAGAACGTCGGGAGAGTCTGCATCGGTGCGATGAAACCCATCGTCACCGTCGAAACTCCGCCTGGCGGACCGGGCAGCTGGATCTTCATCGTCGTGGCCGCGCTGGGTCTGATCCTGTCGCTGCGATGGAAGGACGACCCCGCTTAGCTGGCTGGGACGGGCTCCGACTAGAGGTCGGTCTGGCAGGCCTCGACACGCAGCAGCGCGGCAGCCTTCGCATCGGGCGCCCAGGCGCGCAGTCGCTCGTCTTCGAGCGCGTCGGCCGGGTACCAGAGGAAGGCCAGCTCGTCCCACGGCGGCTCGCCGTGGGGTCCGCCGAGCACCTCGTGGGTTACGGCGCGCAGCGGGCCGGCCTCGAGCAGCGGGCCGAAGGCCCCTTCGGCGCCGCTCTTCAAGAGGGCTGCGACCTTCACCGCGCCGCCCGGCGCCTGTTCGCCGCCTGCGACGACCACGGGATCGCCGATCGCGAAGAAGGTGTTCCGCTCCTTGTCCATGAAGGTGAGCTCGTCGCGGAGGATGGGCTCGCCCTCCGGCGACTGCAGGATGCCGACGATGTGCGCCACGTCCTCGGCGCGCGCGTAGCCGAATTCTGTCATCACGTCGAAGCCCGGCTCGACCCCGTTCAGCTCCTCGGCGACGTGGTTGCGCAGGTAGTGCTTCAGTCCCTTCATGTGGGGAAGCGCGAGCGGCGCATGCACGTCCTCGTAATGGTCGCGGAAGTCTCGTCGCGTCACGTCCGGTCGCCGAACGATCAGGGCCAGGGTGCGAATCATCGGTCCTCCTGGCGCGGCGCGAGCGATAGGATGATCGTCTCCACCTCTCTCTCCTCCGGCATGGGACGACCAGTATGGCCTCTGCCGGGCGAGAATGCGCGGCCCGTTCGTCCTATCCTCTGGAGGATCCGGCCCCGCTGAGCGCGCCGAGGGAGAACCATGCAGTCGAGCGCTAGACCCCGCTTCGCCATCCTGGGGGCAGGAATGTCCGGCATTCTGGCGGCCATCAAACTGAAGCAGGCCGGTTACGATTTCACCGTCTTCGAGAAGGCGGACAAGGTCGGCGGAACCTGGCGCGAGAACACCTACCCGGGCATTGCATGCGATGTCCCGTCGCACCTGTACTGCTACTCGTTCGAGCTCAATCCCGAGTGGAGCTACACGAGCTCGCCGGGATCCGAAATCCAGGCCTATTTCGAAGGCGTGACGAAGCGGTACGGGCTCGAGGACTCGATGCGTTTCGGAGATCCGGTGGTCCGCTGCGAGCTGAGCGGCGGGAGCGATGGGCGCTGGGAAGTCGAAACCGGTGCCGGCTTCATCGACCACTTCGAGTGGGTGATCGCCGCGACGGGGATCCTCCACCATCCCAAGTTCCCCGACATCGAAGGTCTCGAGCACTTCGAGGGCGCGATGTTCCACAGTGCTCTCTGGGACCACGATGTTTCGCTCGAGAGCCGACGCATAGGCGTTATCGGAAACGGGTCGAGCGGCGTGCAGATTACGGGTGCGCTGGCGCCGCGGGTGGGCAAGTTCTCGCTCTTCCAGCGCACCGCGCAATGGGTGGTTCCGATCGAGCAGGTGGCCTACACGGAAGATCAACGCGCCGAGTTCAGGACCGACGCGGATCTCTTGCGAAAGATGCACGAGGAGCTGTCGGTCGCGTTCAATGATGGCTTTGCAACGGCGGTGCTCGACGGAGAGTCGGACATGGTCGAGGGCATCGAGAAGCAGTGCAGGGAGTATCTCGAGTCGCGGATCGTCGACCCGGAGCTTCGCGAGAATCTCCGTCCGAACTATCGCGCTGCCTGCAAGCGCCTGGTCGTCTCGCATAACTTCTACGATTCGATCCAGCACCCGAATGCCGAGCTCGTCACCGAGAGCATCGATCGGGTCGAGTCGGGGGGCGTGCGTACGAGCGATGGACGACTCCACGAACTCGATGTCCTCGTGCTCGCCACCGGATTCAAGGTGGACCGATTCATGCGGCCGATGACGATCCGGGGAGAGGACGGGCTTCTGCTCGACGATGTCTGGTCGAAGCGGCCATCGGCCTACCTGGCCGTGGCTGTGCCGAAGTTCCCGAACTTCTTCATGCTCAACGGGCCCAACAGCCCCGTGGGAAACTTCTCCTTGGTGCAGACTGCCGAGCTGCAGCTCGACTACGTGTTGAAGCTCGTCGACCTGGTGCGCGAGGGGACCCTCGAGGTCGCCGTGCCGAACGTCGATGCCGCCGCCCGCTTCGAGGAAGAGCGGACCGAAGCCGCCAAGCAGACCGTATGGGCTACCGGCTGTCGCAGCTGGTACCTCGACGATCGAGGCATCCCGTTTGCGTGGCCGTTCCCGTTCACGCGCTTCCGCTCCGAGATGGCGGCGCCCCGGCTCGACGACTACGTCGCTCCTATTTCTGCCGCCGAGTAGCCACGGCGTCCGGCGTCCGACCGTCGGCGTTCTATTGCGCTAGAGCGTCAGTGCATCTCGTACGCGCCGGCCACGTTGAGTGCGACGCCGCTCACGTTCGGCGCAGTCGCGAGATACACCGCGGCCCGGCCCATGTCTTCGGCGGTCTGAGGGCGGCCCAGCGGTATCACGTCGTGCATGCGCTCTTCGAATGCAGCTTCTCCTTGGTTGGCCATCAGGTGGTCGAGCCACATGGCCGTGCCGACCATGCCTGGACAAATGGCGTTGACGCGGATGCCGTCGCCGGCGAGTTCGAGGGCGAAGGATTGGGTGATGCCGACGACCGCGAACTTGGAGCCGCAGTAAGCGGAGAGAAGGGGCGCGCCGCGTTTGCCCGCGATCGACGCGGTGTTGACGATGGCAGCGTCGTTCGAGGCCCGCAGGCTCGTGAGCGCGGCTTGGGTCATGAGAAAGACACCCTTGACGTTGACGTCGAAGATGGTGTTCCACTGGGTCTCGGTAAAGGTCTCGATTGAGCCGCTGTCGACGACGCCGGCGTTGTTGACCAGAACGTCGAGACGGCCGAAAGCGTCTAGCGTGGCGCGTACTGCGGCCGCACACGACGATCGGTCGGTGACGTCGACGGGTGTGCATTGCAGGTTGCCGAGTGCGCCCAGTTCGTCGACGGTCGTCGCCATCTCGCTTGCCGAAGAGAGGTCATAGCTCCACTCGGCCCCTGCATCGGAGGCTGCTACCCCGAGGTCCGCGATCATGACGTTGTGCTCGGCTTCGAGAAAGCACTTGGCGATGCCCCTTCCGATCCCACGGGCGCCGCCGGTGACGAGTACGGTTCGTTGGTCCAGCATCGATCTATCCCCCGGTCGGCGACTATATCGAACGCCCGCGTGCGTACCCGCCTCCGTAGTCCTTCAGCCCGCGTTCTGGAAGCGGCGCAGTCGGTCGTGATACGATGGCGAGGTGGCGGACGAGAAATCCTTCAGTGAGCAGGTAGCGCGCTTCCGCTCCGAGACCGGCGCCGAAGCGCCCAACGCCGAGGCCAAGCGCGCATTTGCAAACGCGTTGCGCGAGATCCTCGAAGAACTCGGCGCAACGACCGCCCCCCCCGAGGCCTTCGAGGCCGATACCGCACGGCTGCACCGGCTGGCCAGAGAGTTTCGCAAGTTCCCACCGACGCCCCCCGAGTCGAGCCTGGGTGTCCCCACCGGTATGGAAACCTTTCAGGATCGCAGCCCGATCGTCGGATTCGCGAATCCGCTGGCGCCGCCCGCGCGTTACGAGCACCACCCCGACGAGCGATGCGTGCGCGGCGAGGTCGAGTTCGGCAAGGCCTTCGAGGGTGCGCCGGGGATCGTGCACGGCGGCTTCCTCGCCGCGCTGCTCGATGAGGTGCTGGGCGTCGCAACTTCCTACTCGGGCGATCCCGGAATGACCGGCGAGTACACGATCCGCTACCACCACCCGACGCGTATCAAGGTGCCGCTGCGCTTCGAATCTCGCTTCGACAGGCGCGAAGGCCGAAAGATCTTCGTTTCGGCGAATCTGTGGGACGGCGATACGAAAACCGTTACGGCAACCGGATTGTTCATCGCCGTCGACATGTCTCGCTTCGCGGACCTACAGGCGCAGCGCGACGAACGGATCGGCGGGCGCTGAGCGAAACGGGCAAGGCTCGCCCGAACCCGTACAACATCTCGACGTCATCTCGATTTACTCGAGGCGTGCACGGGGCTGGCTGGGAGTTAGCTCCCCCAGAATCATGTACACGAACGATCGGCAGTCGCTCGAAATCGAGTAGGCTTGCGGCGATGCCCACTCCCCCGAAGCTATATCGAGCGATCACCTGCAACTTCTGCCATCGGGCCGAAATCGCGTTTGCGGCGAAGGGCGTCGAGATCGAGCAGATCGACATCGACCTCGTTCGTCGTCCAGCGTGGTATCGAGACATGGCCTCCGGGGGTTCCGTCCCGCTGATGGAATGGAACGGACTGGAACTTCACCCATCGCGTGTGATCAACGAGTTCATCGACGAGTGCTGGCCCGAACCGCCGCTTCTACCGGCCGATGCGAGCGAACGCGCCGCCGCACGGATGTGGATCGACTGGTGGGATGAGATGCCCTGCCCCGCATACGAGCGGAGGCTGATGAACGTTCGCCCCGAACGGAGCGAAGGTCTTACCGAGGCTCTCGAAGCCGCGCTGCGCGAGTGTGAGTCTCGACTGGCTGGGCGCGGATATGACGGCGGCTATTGGTACGGGGATTCGTTGAGTCTTGTCGATGCAACTGCGGCACCGATGTTCGTTCGCTTTGCAGGAATGCGTCATTTCCACGACATCGACGTGCCGGATGACTGCGGGCGGGTCCGGGCCTGGCGGGACGCATTGCTGGAGGATCCGGCCGTTCGAGCCACGTCGCCAGACGAGCACGAGATGCTCGACAAGTACGCGTCCTACCTGGATGTCCTCGGCAAGGCCGCGGCAGCGGGGATCGAGGTACGCGTCGCGAAGGGCGACTGAATTGGAGTTGGCTCGAAGCCTTGTGCTGACACACGGCGCCGCCCCGCCCTGGGCCACCTTCGATCTAGCAAGACGCTGCGACTCGGAACTCGACCCAGGCAATGAAGTTCGTTTCTTTTTCTTATCCTCGACGGCGACGAGGCCCGTCGGTCAAGAGTCGCGTTGCGTATGCGACGGTGCCGTCCGTCATGGCGTGGCGACGCATGAAGAGGTCCCGCGCCTTCGGGTGGGGTTTGCGTGATGTCAGCCAGGAGTCGAATCCGTCGTACCAGGTCAAGAGCAACATCCGTCCACGCTCAGAGGACCGATCGGCTTGGCAGAACAATCCTTGCGGCTCGGCGGAATAGTCGTTGGATGCCTCGAACGTCTCCCACGCTTCCTTCGATAACGCCGCGATTTCCGCGACATCCTCGTGGGCGATCTCGAAAAAGCGAAACACGTAGAGGCCCTTGCGAGAGAGCGGCGAGGGAGATGACGAGGTCGGTCGGACGGTAGCTTCGAGCAGGAGCGTCTCCGCGTCGGCAACCGGATCCAGCTCGAGCAGCCGGGCGTTGAGGTCTAGGTCCTCGCCCACACTGAGCAGGAAGAGCTCATTGGAAGCAAGCCCGAAGAGTCCAGAGAAGGCGCCCCAGCGTTTTGCGGGCAGAAGCACCGCATTCTCGTCGGCCGACAATGCTTCGAGCATCGATGCGAAGTTCCGATCATTTGCGCGCAGGCGAGTAAGGGCGAAGCTCATGCCTTCTCCTCTTGTCGGCTACTGGGCGCTAGAGATAGCGGGTCGCACACCAGGCGCCACAGCCGCGGCAGCTCGCACGCAGAGCTGAGGCGATCGGACAGATTCCCTGCTCTCGCAGGTAGCGAATTCGCGGCTCGAAGTTCTTGCTGGCTTCAAGCAAGCGAATCATCTCCCCGAGGACCGGGCGAGTGCGTCAGATTGGGCAGTCGGGATCGAAGCTCGGGTCGCGCTTCTCCTTCAGGGCGTCGAGCCCCTCGCGCCCCTCGGCTCCTACGAAGCCGAGCATCTCGAACGCGGTCGAGGCGTCGAAGGCCGGCCCCATCATTCGGTACCAGTTGTTGAGGGCGTACTTGGTCCACCGGATCGCGGCCGGGGCGCCCGCGGCGAGCCGCGAGGCGATCTCGAGCGCCTTGTCCTGGAGTGCGTCGTCGTCGACGCACAGTGAGACCAGACCGAGACGTTCCGCCTCCTCGCCGTCGACCGGCTCGCAGAGCAGGAGCAGATACTTGGCCTTCGCCATGCCGCACAGCAGCGGCCAGTTGATCACCGCGCTGTCGCCCGCCGCTACGCCCAGGCGGGTGTGGCCATCCATGATGCGCGCGCTCCGGCCGGCGATCGAGATATCGGCGAGGAGCCCCGCCACCAGACCGGCTCCGACCGCAACGCCGTTGATGGCTGATACGATCGGCTTGTTGCAGTTGATGATGTTGTAGACGAGGGCGTGCGCCTCCTTCCAGGTCCGCAGGCGCGCCTTGGGATCCTCGATGGCGGCCTCGATCAGCGAGAAATCTCCGCCGGACGAAAATGCTTTTCCAGCTCCGGTGAGGATGACCGCGTTGATGTCGTCGTCATCGTCGATGTCCCGCCAGATGGTGGTCAGCTGCGTGTGGGCCTCGGCATCGATTGAGTTGTAGGTATCCGGTCGGTTGAAGGTGATGCGCAGCACCCGGTTGGCTGGCCGGTCGATATCGAAAGCGTCGTACTGGGCGTAGCGGTCAGTCATGGTCGTGCCTCTCTAGGCTCGTATGGGTCTGCAAACTTGCTCGCGGGTCACGCGGTGGGAGTACCGGAAGAGGATAAGAGGTTCAAGCTGCGTTTTCGCAATGTCTGATCCTTGGAAACGGTGTCGAACGGAACGGATGTTCGAGCCGCAGCAGGCAGATCTCTTCCATCGCGGGCGGACCCTGCCAGCGCCAACCGCCAGTTTGCCGTGTCATTGCGGCTAGGGTCGAGGTGCATTGCAGCGCGAGAATAGGCGAAACCAGCAGGTAGCAGGGCAGCGCGGGCTGGCTGCATTCCGGCGGCGGAAAGTGGCCCGAGGCGCCCCAGTCCTGGGTCGAGGGCAGGAAGAACAAGCCGAAGGACCCTGACCCAGCCGTCTTGACGAACTGGTGGAGTGTACGATTCTGTGAGTCGCATGACGAAATGGGAAACCGGATGGCCACCCCAGCCGGGAGTGACCTCGGTCCCACCGAGGATCTCATGACCCGAACGCTCGATGCCCTGACCCCGACCGCGATCTTTCTCATCGCTGCCGAACTGCGCGTGGACGACGGCCGAACCTCGACGGTCGTCTAGCCGAGTTCCGTGAACCGTTCGACCGAGTTCCTTCGCGTCTGGTGGTTTCCGGCGCTGCTGCTCGTCATGGTGATCGGCAACGCGATCGCGCTGCCGGTGTACTTGCAGCGCGACCCATGGGCCGTCTATGCCATCTCCGTGCGGCAGGACGACTCACTGCTCGAGACGACTCGCCCGCTGCGCCGTCGCTGGGACGGAATACTCGCTCAGTACTTCGCCGTCCAGGAGGCTCTCGGCGGTGCCGAGCTCGTAGCTCCGGCGCGACTCGAACTCGACGCCGGAACCTGGCGGTCGCTCGCCCGTGTCGCGCTGCAAGAGGGCTTCACGATCCCCGTTGAACCGGACCAGGAGAGACGGCTCCGCCTCGCGTCGAAGCGGCGGCTACTGATCGGAAAGACGCCGCTCCACCTCGTCGGAGATTTGCATCCACCGTGGAACGCGCCGCTGGTTCTGCTCTCGGCTTCCGCGAGTGAATCCCTCTACGTCGTCTCACGCGACCGCTACGAGCGTCTGACCGCGGCGCGACCGTGACGGAAGCTCTGCTGCACACCGGGATCTTCGCGCTCGGGCTGGCCTTCAGCCTGTCGGCCCATCGTGTGACTGGCGTGCCGTTCGCGTGTGCAGCCGCATATCCACTCGGGTCACTGATCTGGGTGTTGGTCGGGCTCGTCGCATTGGTCGGTCCGTGGCCGTACGCGCGTGGCGTCCTGGTGGCCGGCATCTTGGCCGCGCTCGTCGGCGCCGCTGTCGCCTGGATCCGCTCGACACGTCCGGATCTGCGCTCCCTCTCGCTCGGTTGCGCTTGCTTCGCTCTGGCGTCCATGGTCTTCGGGCATCTGAATCTTGCGGTGCTCAGCGTCGACTCCTACCACTACATCGGCATCGGCCGGAGTCTCGCAACCTTCGGCGAACTCGGACCGCTGGCGAGTGAACTCACGAACTACGGTGTGTTCCAGCTCCTGGTCCAGAGTGCATCCGTCTTCGTGGGCCTCGAATACCTTCACGCGGCCGCCCCTCTGCTCGCCGCATCCGGTGTCGCCTGCTTCGTCGTGTTGGCCCAGCGCGGGTTGATCGCAATGCACGGCGACCCCGCCGGTCGTCGCCTCGCAGCGGGTGCGGCGCTCCTCGGAGGAGTCGCTGCCTTTGCGATGAGCGCCCCCTACTTCATGCTCGCCCAGGCCCTCTACATCCACACGAACTACGCGGCTGGCGTCTATCTGTTGCTCTTTTGTGCAACATTCTGGCTCGCCGAACTGGAGGACGAACCGGGCTGGCTCCCGTTCGCGTTCGCCTTCCTGCTGGCGTTTTCACTGCAGCGTCTCGAGCTTCCGGTGTTCGCCGTCCTGTTCGTGGTCCTGGCCTCCAGCGAGTGCACCCTGGCGCGGGGTGCCGTCGACCGCTGGTTGGCGATCTTCGTTGTGGTCGTGGTTCTCTGGTACCTGCACCTCGCTTCCGGCGCTTCAGAGGACACGCGGCTGCTGACGTCGGAGCGAGCGGTCGGAATCTCCGTGCTCGTAGCCGCGGCGTTTCCGCTCGTACGTGCTCTACGCAGCCCGCGTCTAGACAGGCTTCGACCCTGGGTGCCCGCGGTCGGGGTCGCTGCTGTCGGAGTGGGTCTACTGATCGCAAGCGCTGCGAACCCCGAGCAGATGAGCGAGTCGGCAGGCGCGCTGGTGTCTCACCTGAGGGACCCGGTGTGGGGGTTCGTGTGGCTGGCGTTTCCGATCCTAGCCCTCGCCGTGGCACGGGAGTCCGCGATTCCGCTGCAGCGCCTCTTCAGCCACGGCTGCGCGGCGGCGCTGTTGGGGATCGTCCTCGCCGGCGCGCTCCGGGCCGGCTACCACGACGGCTGGACGGACTCGGGAAACCGGATGCTCACGCACGTGGCTCCGACGCTGTTCTTCTTCTTCGCGGTTTCGCTAGGTCGCAGATCTGTCGCAAGCTGCGCGCCGGCGCCTCTCAGGCAGAGCTGAGGCCGTTGGGCGTCACCGGTTCGGGGCCTAGAGTTCGTACGCGCACGACAGGATGCGCATATCCCGCAGGAAAGTGGGTGTACGAATTCCCATGGGTAGAGACGCAACAAGATATGCAGTCTGAACCGGACACGGACTGGGTTGGCAGCCAAATGTGCGGCGACGACGACACCGGGCGTGAGAAGCCCGTCGA
>JAYGDB010000132.1:0-5470 GCA_046583095.1 Myxococcota bacterium
TCAGACGTGCGCGAGCGCCTGCTCGAGGTCGGCGATCAGGTCTTCGGCGTTCTCGATCCCGCAGGCCATGCGGACAAGGGAGTCCGTGATGTTGATCTCGGCGCGCTCCTCGGCCGGTATGTCCCAGAACGACATCGTGACCGGTAGCTCGATCAGAGACTCGACGCCTCCGAAGCTCGGCGCCTGGTAGGGGATGCGCGTCGCGTCGATGAAGCGAATTGCACCCTGGAGATCCGTGTCGATCTCGAACGTCGCCACGCCCCCAAAGCCGTTCATCTGCTCGCTCGCGATCGCGTAATCCGGATGGCTCTCGAGCCCCGGGTACCAGACCTGTCGCACCTTCGGGTGCGTCTCGAGGGCGCGGGCCACCGCGAGGCCGTTCTGGTTGTGGCGCTCCATCCGGATTGCGAGGGTCTTGATGCCGCGCAGCAGCAGCCAGGCGGCGTGGCTGTCGATGATCCCACCGAGGATGCCGAGCGCCTTCCGCACGGGCTCGATTAGCTCTGCCCTGCCGGTGATCGTGCCGGCCAGCAGGTCGTTGTGTCCGCCCAGGTACTTGGTGGCGCTGTGGATGATGAGATCGGCGCCGAGGTCGAGCGCCCGCTGGTTGTAGGGGCTCGCGAAGGTCGAGTCGATGATCACCGTCACGCCGCGCTCGTGCGCGATGCGGGTCACCTCCGGGATGTCCGCAACCCGTAGGAACGGGTTCGTGGGCGACTCGGTGAAGAAGAGCGTGGTGTTGTCGCGGATGGCCGCCTCGAAGGCCGCTGTGTTGCCGGGCGCGATCACCGTGGTCTCGACACCCAGCCGGCCGAGGTACTCGTTGATGAACTGCCGGGTGCGCCGGTAGCAATCGCTCGTGACGATCAGGTGGCCGTTCTCGGGTAGCAGCGCCAGGAAGGCGGTGGTGGCCGCGCACATTCCGGACGCGAAGAGCACCGTCTCTTCGCCGCCTTCCAGCTCCGAGAGCTTCCGCTCCACCGAACGCCAGGTGGGGTTCCCGTAGCGGCCGTACTCCTCGCGGGCGGTGCGCCCCTCGTTGTAATCGATCACCTCCTTCGAGTCCTTGAACCAGAACGTGGAGGTCTGATAGATGGGCGTGGTGATCGCGTTGGCTTCCTGCTGGCGCAGCTCTCCCGCGTGAACGGAATCGGTGGCCTGCCCTCGCTTCGAAGGCTGGTCGCTCATCGGTGTCTCTCTTCTCTTTTCTGCGGACGCCGCAGAGGGCGTTCGGCTACAGCACTTAGCACGTCGGCGGGTGGTCCGAGGGCTTGCAAGCGCCTGAAATCGTCCCGTTGTCGTTCGAACCCGGACCGCGAGTCTAGCGCACTTGCCGGGCGCAGACCGAGGCGGGTGGTACGCTGCGGCCCGTGCCCGAAGGAAATCTGAAGAACGTCCTCGTTTTCTGTGCGTCGAGCGAGAGTTGCAGCCCGGAGTATCACGCGGCTGCCGCACGGCTCGGGGAGCTGCTCGCGCGGGCGGGCCAGGCCGTGGTGTACGGGGGTGGTGCCGTCGGCTCCATGGGCGCGCTGGCTTCTGCGGCGATCGCCGCCGGGGGCCACGTGATCGGAATCCAGCCCCGTTTCATGAACGAACTCGAGTGGACCCATCCCGGCGTCCAGGCTCTCGAACTCGTCGACGACATGCAGGAGCGCATGCGTCGGATGCTCGCGATCGCGGATGCGATCGTCGCGCTGCCGGGCGGCTCGGGGACCCTCGAGGAGCTGCTCGATGCACTCACCGCGAAGCGACTCGGTGAGATCGTCGTGCCCGTCGTGGTCGTGAACCAGGGCGGCTTCTTCGATCCCCTGCTCGCGCAGCTCGAGCGCTGTATCGAAGAACGCTTCATGGACGAGCGCCACCGGGACATGTGGCAGGTCGTCGCGAAGCCCGACGAGGTGCCCGCAGCGCTCGCGTCCGCTCCACCCTGGTCGAAGGACGCGCTGGGCTTCGCCACCGTCTGATGGAGCCGGAAGCGCTGCAGCGGATCGTCGAGGCGGCTCCCTTCCCCGATCCGAGCGAAGCGGATGAGCACGGTCTTCTCGCGCATGGTGGCGACGTCTCCCCCGAGCGTCTGGTCTCGGCCTACGCGCGCGGCATCTTCCCCTGGTACGACGAAGACCCGATCCTGTGGTTCTCGCCCGACCCGCGCATGGTGCTCCAGCCCGCCGACCTGTACGTCAACCGCACCCTGGCCAAGAACCTGCGACGCGGCCGTTACGAGGTGCGTATCGACACCGCCTTCGAGGACGTGATCCGACGCTGCTCTGAGGTGCCGCGTCCCGACCAAGATGGGACCTGGATCACCGACGAGCTCCTGGCCGGCTTCGTGCAGCTGCACGAGCTGGGATTCGCGCACTCGTTCGAGTCGTGGCAAGGCGATCAGCTCGTGGGCGGCGTCTACGGGATGTCGCTCGGCGCGGCCTTCTTTGCCGAGTCGATGTTCGCAACCCAGAGCGATGCTTCGAAGGTGGCCTTCGTGTCGCTGGTGCGACAAATCGAGGGCTGGGGGTTCCGCTTTCTCGACTGCCAGGTACACACGCCTCACACCGAGGCGCTGGGTGCGACCGAGTGGCCGCGAGAGGAGTTTCTGGAGGCCCTCGAGCAGGCACTCGCCGAGCCGACCCGTCGCGGGCGATGGCAAGCCGTCAGCCCCGCCAGCGTGTAAGGCTCGGCTAGTCGACGGGTGTCGGGCTGCCCGGCCCCGACACGAAATCCAGGGCGCGGCCGTTCGGGAACGGCCGCCAGCCGGCCGCGAAGTTCGCCTCCTCGGCGAGTCGCCGGGCTTCCAGGTACACCTCGAAGCTGTCCTCCCACACGTAGAAGCGAAGGAACCGGCTGCCCGAGGCGTGCTCGGCCAGCCTCTGGCGGAAGTGGGCGTTCGGCGATTGGAGCTCTGCGAGCGTCTCGCCGATCGTGTTGTGGCGCCACTCGAGGCGCGCGGCGAGCTGGGTTCCAGTTTCGATCAAGCGCCAGCGCAGTAGCTCGTTGCCGACGTCATAGGCGTCGAAATAGCGGATGGCCGGAGGCGGCGCGTTGCGTCTCACTTCGACCAGTTCGCGTGCGAGCTGGTCGAAGCGGGGATCGAAGACCCGTCCGTAGCGGCAGAAGATCTTGATCTCGGCGGCTGAAGCCGGTGCCGGTCGCGGGTCCGGGAGCCGTATCGTCACGGTCTCGTCCCGGGCGCGCGCCTCCGTCTCGGAGAGCAGGATCTCGAGCCTCGCCAGTTTCTCTTCACGTCCGCGAATCGAGCTCGTCAGCCGGCGCGCGCGCATACGCTGGCTGGCGAGGTCGGTGGCGAGGGTCTCCGTGTCCTTCGTGATTACCTCTTCGGGCTGCGCGTGTAGCTGGCGGATGGACTCGCGCAGCCGGGCGAGCTCGAGGGTGCGCACGAGGTCGATTCCCCCGATGCCTGCAAGCTGGGTTCGCGCGTCCTGTGTGGCCTCGCGCAGGCTGGTTGCTTCTTCGCGCTCCCACATCCGGATCCGCTTCATGGCGTCGTTCACCGTCAGCTGGGTGACGGCCATCAGTACGATCAGGATGCCGACCACGTTTGCCATCGTGTCGAGGAGCGAGTCGACATTCTGGTCCCCGGCGCCTTCTCGACGCCTGTGTCTCACAGCGCGAACTCCAGGCTTCCCTGGCTGGGCAGCGGCAGCTTGGCCTGACGCACGAAGAGCCGGCCGCTCATCTCGGACACCCACTCGTAGGTTCCCACGCCGTTCGGTCGGATCAGGAAGATCACGGTTCCGTCGAGGACCCCGCGAACCCGCTGCAGGAAGCTGCGCAGGCGTGCGACGTCGTCGAGGCTGCCGCGCGCGAGGTAGAAGCTCTCGCGGAGGTTCTCGTGATGCACCCGCACACCGTCTTCGCGGCACTCGACGAAGTAGGGCCGCAGTGGACGCGCCTTGCCGTGGGGCAGGATGCGCATCGGCCGTGTATCGCTGCCGGGCCGGTCGTTCACCAGCGCCACCTCGACGCCCTGGATGGACGCGACCAGGTCTTCGTTCTCGCGCTCGAGGCGGGGCAGCGAGGCGGTCAACTGGGCGCTCCGATGTCGAATCTCTACTTCGCGCTGCCGGTCCAGTTCGCTCTGGTCGGGCCTCACGCCGAGCGCGCGCAGCTCCGCCCGCGCGGCCGCGAGTTCTTCGGCCAGGTGCTCGAGCGCCTCGACTTCTTGCTCGAGTGCGCGCAGCTCGGCGCGCTGGGCGTCGAGGTGCTCGACTTCGAGCGGATCGATCGCGCTGTCGAGCAGGTCCTCGGCCACCTGCCCGATCGCGAGGGATGCGATCAGGAGGGTCAGCGTGCCGATCACGCACGCCAGCACGCTCAGGAATGGAAACAGCGAGGAGCTGAGGTCGCGTGACGGACCGCGCGCCACGTCAGTCGCTCCGTGCGAGCTTGGTGTCGAGGGCCTCGATGGTCTTCGCGAGTCGAGAGATCTGGATCTGCAGCTCTTCGAGCCCCGGAGCCCCTGCGCTCGCCTTGGCTCCACTGTCGTCGAGGCGCCGCCCGAGTCGCTCGTCACAGTAGGCTTCGACGCGATTCAGGAAATCTTCCTCGGATTTCTGCAGCGAGCTCGCGGGAAACATGATCACGATGCTCATGACCAGGGCCAGGAGCGTGGTGTCGAAAGCGATGCCGAGGCCGATTGTCACGGTGCCGATCGACTGCTTCATCACGTCGAGGTCGACGACGGCGGCGACCGAGTCCGAGAAGCCGGCGACGGCGGCGCTGATTCCGATCACGGTGCCGATGAAGCCGAGCAGCGGGATCGCCCAGATGAAGACGCGGATCATCGTGTAGCTCGAGCTGACGGCGTTCGCGTCGAGTTGGGACTGGCTGGCGAGATGATCGACCACGTCGGGGGCACTGCCGCGCATGCGAAAGCGCTCGAGTGCGCCCTCGATGCGCTCGATCAGGAAATTCCGGGACGCACCCTCAACGAGGGCGCGGGCAAGTGCCGGCTGGGGCTGCAGTGTGTATGCCGCGTCGTGGAGGTGGGCGCGGAAATCGGACGCGTTCCGAGGCGTGATCCGGGTCGCGAGGCTGTCGGGCAGAAGGTCCAGCTCGAGAGCCTGCCGCTGGGCGTTGAGAAGCTGGGCCTTGACGACGAGCAGCACCCCGGCCCAGATGGATAGCCACGTGATCCCATAGGGGACCCAGCCTCGTTCCCCGAAGAGGTCTGCGAAGTAGCTGCCCGAGAGGGGAATCACGACGGCGACGTAGAAGACGAGGGTCAGCACCGCGGCGATCGCACCCGTCGCGCGAAGTCCCACGTCGGTGGGGGATCGCGCGTGGCTGGCCGTCGCGCTGTCACTTCGTCTCGAACCTCGGGCGAAGGACGCGGATCGAGGCTGGGTGAAGGAGCGATCGCAGTGCCGGCAGTCGAGGATGGCTCCGGTGGCGGCCTGCTTCGGGTTCGGCTGCCCGCAGTGCGGGCAGGGGATCTCGTCCGCTTCTCCGGCTG
>JAYGDB010000143.1:0-70607 GCA_046583095.1 Myxococcota bacterium
CCGATCATGCCGACTGCGCCGCCGATGAAACGCGGCCACGCGATCCCCTCCGGCGTGGCGTGTTTGAGCGAGCGGAGCTTCTCCCGCAGGAACTCGAGCGGATCTCCCGGCGTCGTGACCTGTTCGGTGCGCTTCTCGCCCCCCACCCATTCGACCCAGGTGACCTCGCGACCGTGAGCCGTGAAGGTCGCCCGGGCGCCGGTGCCGATGAAGCTGTATCGGGCCCACTTCTCGCCACCCTCTACGGACTCGAGCAGAAAGCTCGTCCGCCCGTCGTCGAGACGACGGAAGAGCGAGAGCGGCGTGTCGAGATCCACGAGGATCTCCCGCGCGACCGGAATCAGGTTGCCGCGCTGGGAGCAGGATTCGAACTCTTCGACGGACGGGCGGAGCACCCCAGCCTCTGGGATTCAGCGGGACGAGTCGGGTTGAAAGGCGAAAAAGCCTAGTAATTTCGGTTGGTACCAGAGCCTCCGCACACAGTCAACCGATGTCTCGCCGGGTCGGGCCCGGACGCGGCTAGTTCACCTTGGTGCCGACCAGCCCGCCCCCCTTGAAGGGGTTCGCGGCATCCTGCCCAAAGCCCAGAATCGTGAAGCTCAGGCCCGCCTGGAATCCGCGACTGCGGCCCTGGGAGGCGGTCAGCTGAACCGCCCAACACCGGCAGCCCGACGTGTACTCGAGCTTCCCGCGGTTCGCGAGCAGGATGGACTCCTCGAAGCTGTAGCCGACGCTGTACTCGACGGCCCACCGCTCGGTCAGCCGGAGTCGCGTCCTGCCCGTCAACTGCTGGATCGAGTCGAAGTCGGCTCGGAAGCGGCTGAACGTCTCGCCGCGATCGAAGTTCTCGAAGAAGAGCGGCACGTCCCGCCGGTAGCGGTACCCGGCGTAGAAAGTGCTGCCCGGACCGACGGGAAGCAGCCGCCGGATCGGAACCGCGATCTCGAACAACCCCTGGTCGATCCGCTCCTTCTCGATGTCGTACGCAACGTTGAAGTCGGCACGGAGGCCGCTGCTGGGGAAAAGGCGGCCCTCCAGGATCAGCTGTTCGAAGTGGCCCGCTCGTCGTCCAGAGAAGTCATAGCCGACAGCGATATCGAGCTCCGCGCGCAGTTCCGGGCCCTGCCGGCCGTCGACGTAGAAGCGATTCCCGAAGCCGAGGGTCGCGACGTTCCCACTCTCGATCCGGTCCGCCGTATCGAGTACCAGGTTGTCGAGACTCAGCTGCCGCAGCCTGGCCTGCGGGAGTCGCGTTCCGGGAACGAAGAGCGGGTTGTCACGCTGGCCGGTATGCGACACGAGGCCCCAGCCGAATTTCGGCTCCACGCGGTGCACCACGGGCGGCAAACCCGGCAGATCCAGATCGCCAACCAGCTGGGTCGAGATGTCCAGCCGCGCCATCAACAACCCGCGTTCGGCAAAGCTCTGGGCCCGGGTCGAGTAGATCGTCTGCTGCCAGCCCACCACCGGGTGGATCGCGACAGCGTTGGCAAGACGGAAGGGACGCGAGAACCGGGGGTGGAGAATGACCCGGTGCCCGCGATCACCCAGTGGCTCGCCCTCCTGGAAGACACCGTCTGAGACGCCGAAGCGCTCCCCCTGGTCGGACGTGGGAGAGAACAAGCCGGGAATCGCCGCAACGCCAATGTCGAGGAAGCGGTGGTCGCCAACCACGTCGCCGGGCAAAAGTTTATCCGCGAACACGGCCTCGGCGCGCTGGTAGGGCAGGAAGTGGGCGTAGTCGACCTCCATCTCGAAGCCGAGGCCACCGCCTCCAGGGATCGGCGTCGGCAGCCACGACAGCGTCGCCTCGGGCGCCCTCTGCATCACGAACTTGTCGCGATCTTGGAAGTCCGGGTTCTGGCGATCGTCGACGTAGAGACCCCCTACCACCAGACCGCCACTGTCGGATGCGCCGAAGTGACCGAAGCCGAACACGCGCGACTCGACGTAACGGTCGCGCCGGTAGCGCCGAAACTCCGTGAAGTCCCGAACATAGTCGTTGTCCGAAACGACGTGAATGTCCGAGCGGATGCGTACTCCAGCCGGCAGTTGGATGTCGTTGTCAAAGCCGACGGCCCAGCGGTTCTTGCTGGCTACCGCGGTTTCGGCATCCTGGTCCCGAATGTAGGAGCCGAAGAGCGTCGTCTGCGAATTCTCCCCGTAGACGGTCTCGAGGGTCAACTCGGGCTTGACGCCCCGCTTGCTGAGGTAGCGAGGCGTCGCGATGAGGTTGATGTTGTGCCGCGCGGCCCAAAAAAGCGGAAGCGCTACCTCGTATCCGTTGCTGCCCCCGAAGCCGATTTCCGGCAGTAGAAGCCCGGTCGCCCGGTCGGTCTTCACCGGAAACATCAGCCACGGAAGCCAGAGCGTCGGAATGCCCAGGATGTCCACGCTGTTGTTCGTCACCATCGCGTAGCCGCCGAGTTCCACGTCGGCGCGGCTGGTATTGATCTGCCAGGGCAGACGATCCTCGTCGTCGGGACAGCGACAGCTGGTGAAGCTCGCGCCGCGGGCCTCGTAAGTGTCTTTGCCGGTCTGGACCAGCTCGCCAGCCGCCATCAGGAAGTCATCCTCGCCGAGGTCGAGACGCCCGCCGAGAACGAAGCCCTGCTCACCCCGAACGTCGAACTCCAGGAAGCGCGAGTCGAGCAGGATTTTCCCGTCGTCTACCCGAACCCTCCCGGCAGCGATCCCGCGCTGCGTGGTGCGATTGAAGACCAGCCAATCCGCGTCGATTCGGCGCTCACCCTGAACAATCCGGACCGAGCCCTGGGCGACGTACACGCGGCGCTTGGACTCGTAGACGATGCGATCCGCGGTGATCTCGGCAGCCTGGTCGCGACGCAGATCGAGATTCTGGGCTGCAGCCGACGGCGGCCCCAGCAGAAGAAAGGCGAGAACGAAGGCCGTCCCACGACTCGTGTGACGCTGCGACAAGTGCCCCCCCACCCGGTTCGGGCGGGGGCAAGCTATCAGACGGCTTCGCGGAGGTCTACGCGGGGGCGTCGAGGCAGGCGGAGAGGCGTTCCGCATCCCAGATCGAAGACCCGTCCAGATCTGCCACGAACGCGAGTCCGGGTGTTGTCGTTCGCCGGACACTCCCTCCCTTGGCGAACCGTCGCGCCAACCTCATGGCCTTAGCCTGAACCCGAGCCGCGCCGACGCGCGAGGGCCGCCTCCAGGTCGGCTGCCTCGATCAGCCCGGCGTGCTCAGAATCCACGATTCCGTCGGGCCCCACGATGTACAGCGTGGGAAAGCCCTGCGCACCGAAGCTGCGCGCCGCATCGTCGCCCCCGAGTAATACCTTGTAGCGGACACCCTTCGAGTCGACCCACTTGGCGACGACCTCCGGCTCGCCGAAGTCGACGGAAACGCCTAGCACCTCGACGTCACCATCTGCCTTGTGCGCCTCCCAGAATGCATTGAGCGCCGGGACCTGGAACTCGCAGGGCAGACACCAGGTGGCCCAGAAGTCGATCACGACGGTCTTGCCGCGCAGGTCGGCGAGGTGGACCGTCCCGCCGTCGAGCGTCGCAAGAGTGAAATCCGGCGCCTCGCGCCGTGCGGCTCCCACCAACTCCGCGAGCGCACTCTCACCCGGGGACTCGCCGCACCCCCAAATCAACGAGGCGACGAGCAGCGACAGAGCGACTGCCAGGCGCTTCCTGCAGGCGCTACCAGGCTTGGTCGTTGTCGGGCTCCACCGGCGAGGCCACCAGATCCATCTGTTCTTCTGACGCCTGCTCGGGTTCGCGACCGAAGAACTCGACCGGTTGCTCGCCCCGCAGATGATCCGGCGTGATCACGTAGTCTCCGAGCACGCTCGGTGTCAGTACGACCTTCGCGACGTTCTGGTCGCCACCCGAGAAGGCCCAGGCGAGACCGCCGATGACCATACCGCCAACCGCGTAGCAGAGCTTCGCCGGCGCGTAGACGAGACTCGCGACCGCGGCGCCCGCGCCAAGACCGGCGTCCTTCGTCATCTCCAACGTATCCGCCATGACGGATGCGGGCGCAGTGGCGATGAAGCCGCACAGAAGCCAGCGGATGGCAAGGCTTCGCCCCTTCGAACGTCCGATCTTGCAAGTGTTCATAACCTCTCCTGTTTGCAGAGCCTGCAGAGACTGCAAAACGGCAGCAAACTGCCGTTTCCCCCGATTGGGAGTGTGCCGCTTCCCGAAGATGAGGGCAAGAGCCAAACGGTTCACGAGCAAGACTCAGGCCGAAGACAACGGACCGAGAAGGTCGCGGAATCAGATGTCGACGAGAATTGTGACGGGCCCCACGTTCGTTAGCGTGACTTCCATCTGGGCACCGAAGCGACCCGTAATCACCCGCACACCTTCCGCTCGCGCGGTCTCGGCGAGACGCTCGATCAACGGCTCCGCCACCTCGGGAGCTGCAGCGTCGCCGAAGAACGGGCGCCGTCCCTTGGTGCAGTCTCCGTACAGGGTGAACTGCGAAACCACAGCCAGATCGCCGCCGGTCTCGAGGAGCGAGTGGTTCATGCGCCCGTCGTCGTCCGGGAAGATCCGAAGCTGAACGAGCTTGCGCGCCATCTCGTCGGCCTGACGCGACTCGTCGCCCCGGCGAGCGGCCACGAGACACAGCAGGCCGGCGCCCATCTCGCCGACGACTTCGCTCTCGACGCAGACCGTCGCCGTACTGACTCGCTGAACGACGGCTCGCATCCCGCTAGACGTCGTCCTGGTCGGCGAAGCGACCCTCGTAGATTGCCTCGCCCTCCGTCCGCATCAGCACCAATTGGCACACCGACACGCCGGCATGGATGCCGAGCGACCGGCTCGAGACATTGCTCATCTCGAGCACCTGTCGGTTCCGCACCCCCGGCTGCACGAACGCGGAGGTCACGTGCACCATCAGACCCAAGCGCGCGAAACGGCTGCGGCCCTCCAGAAAGCCGCAGATGTCAGGCGGCAGCGTCACCCGCTCGCGCGTAATTCCGTGGATGGTCACGCCGGGTTCGAGCACGAAGCCCTCGCGCAGGGACTCGACGCGGGTGTGGTCGCGGAAATCCGTCTCGTCTCGGATCTCGATGGGCAGCTCACCCGCCTCGGTGATGCGAATCTCGTCGCCGAGAGTCAGATCGATGGACGCAGCCCCGATCCGACCGCGATCCAATGGCTCGATGCCCAGGCGTCCCGACTCGATCTCGCGAAGGATCATGTCGCGCGTCAGGACGGCCATGCCGGGCCGCATGGTATCGTATCGCCGATGTCCCACCCCTACTTCGAAGTCGCGGGTCCCATGATCCTCGGGCATCGCGGCGCTGCCGGATGCGCGCCGGAGAACACGCTGCTGTCATTCGCGCGCTGTCTCGAACAAGGAGCTCACGCCATCGAGAGTGACGTCCAGGTGACCGCAGACGGCGTTCCGGTTCTGATCCACGACCGCGATGTCGGAAGGATCAGCAACGCGAGCAGCAGCGTCGAAGAACTGACCCGGGCAGAGCTGGAGAAACTCGACGCGGGTCACCACTTCACGATCGATGAACGCGGCACCACGGAGCCCGATGCGGACGACGCGTTCCGCGGCCAGGGACTCTACGTACCGAGCGTGCGTGAAGCCTTCGAGGCCTTCCCCGAGGCGCGCTTCAACCTCGAAATCAAGACCGCGGCGAACGACGCCGTCGAGAAGGTGGTGGAGTTGGTCGCAGAACTCGACCGGGCAGACCGAACCCTGCTGACCGCCGGCGACGACGCGATCATGGAGTCCTTGCGGAAGACCCTCGCCCGGCGCGGTGTCGAGACAGCCACCAGCGCGTGTATCTCCGAGGTAGTAGCCGTAGTGCAGTCGGCGGTGAAGAGCGGCAACCCACCCGCCGAGGTGCAATCGCTGCAGATTCCGACCCGTTTCGCGGGCCGGGATCTCATCACCGACGCCCTGCTGTGCCACTGCCGCGAGAACGGCATCCAGGTACACGTCTGGACGGTCAACGACGTCGCCGAGATGGAGCGCCTGCTCGACTGCGGCGTCGACGGCCTGATCACGGACTTTCCGGGTCGCTTGGCGCGCCTGCTGGGAACGTGACGGCGCCGCGACTCGCGTTGAAGACTCTGGTGCTCCGTTGAAGACTCTCTTGGTCCGTTGAAGACTCTCTTGGTCCGTTGAAGACTCCGTCCCCGCCCTCCGCCTTCTATGCCGCGAATCGGGAGCGGCTGCGCGACGCGGCGCGCCTCGGCCCCGTCGCCGACCTCGCGTGCGGACGTGGCCGGCACGCGCTGGCTGCAGCCCGGGATGGACTCCCGACGCTGGGGCTCGACCGAAACTCGGACTTCCTGGCAAGCCTGCGCGTGCGATCGACGCTCGAGAGCCTGCCGCTCCACCTGCTGCGCTGGGATCTCGAGACCCCGCTCGGAGTCCCTTTCGCTCCGGCGCGCTGCGGCGCAATCCTCGTCTTCCGTTTCCTCTACCGTCCGCTCGCCCCGATTCTGGCTGAGCTTCTCGCACCCGACGGGATGCTGCTCTACGAGACCTTTACGACCGGGCAACTCGAGCTCGGCGAGGGGCCACGAAACCCGGCCTTCCTGCTCGAACCCGGGGAACTGCCGGAACTGTTCCCGAGCCTCGAGATCGTCTCATGTGACGAGGGACTCCACGAAGACGCCATCACGGCGCAGCTCGTAGCTCGACGGCGGTAACTGGCGAACCCTGCGGATCACTCGCTGCGAAGCGCGGAGCGGGTTCTTCACTCAGACGCGTAGACGCGCCAACGCCCAACGCGCGTGCTCCGCCAGGATGGGATCGTCGCCGTTCGCGTGCCGCTCGACGTGCGGGCGCAACGCGGGGTCCCCTGCGTTGCCCGCCGCCACCAGCGCGTTTCGCAGCAGGCCCCGGCGCTTCGCCCGACGTAGCGGACTGCGTCGGGTGGCGTTGCGCCACGCTTGCTCGTCGAGATCCAATACCCACGCGAGCGAGGGCGGCGCCCACTCGTCGCGAGATTCGAGTCGCGCGCGCAGGCCGAGAGGATCGGGCGGCAATGACGTCGCCCGGCGCAGGTTGCGCTCGTTGAACGGACACACCTCCTGGCAGACGTCGCAGCCGAAGAGCCACGAGCCCTGGCGCTCCCGCAGCTCGTGAGGAATCGGACCCGGGTCCTCGATGGTCGTGTACGAGAGACAGCGTGTCGCGTCCAACACATGGGGGCCGACGAAGGCGTCCGTGGGACAGGCGTCGAGACAGGCCCGGCAGCTACCGCAGTGGTCGACCTCTCGCTCGTCCGGGGTCATCGGGAGCTGGGTCAACAGCACGCCCAGGAAGAGATATGAGCCCAGGGACGGATGAATCAGCATTGTGTTCTTCCCGATCCACCCCAGCCCGGCCTCCGCGGCAAACACGCGCTCCTGCACGGGCCCCGTGTCCACGTAGGTGCGCACCTCGAGCGCCTCACCACACCAGGCCTCCAGAGCGGACGCGAGCGCGCGCAGCCGGTCTGCCATCACGTCGTGGTAGTCGTCGCCCTGCGCGTAACGCGCAATGCGGGCAGAAGAGTCCTCTCGCTCGGGCGAGCCGGCGACGTCGTAGACGAGTCCGACTGCAACCACGCTTCGGGCGCCGGGCAGCACGCGCCGGGGGTCTTCTCGCTCGTCGAGCCGACGCAGAACGTAGTCGAGCGGTCCGCCGGGGGGGCCCCCGAGCCCCCTGCTCGCCCACTCACGCACGAAGCGCGTCTGCTCCGTCGGCTCGGCCCGGGCCACGCCGACGAGGTCGAAGCCCACGGCTCGGGCGAGCTGCTTGGCAGCTTCGGCGTTGCGTGTCGGATTCACGGGCGGGAGGATACCCGCCCCGCTCGCGGGGAGTCGGGTTATGCTCCGCCCGACATGGCACGTCTCCGGTTTCCCGAGGGCTTCCACTGGGGAGCCGCCACGGCCTCGTACCAGATCGAAGGGGCCTGGAACGAAGACGGCAAGGGCGAGTCCATCTGGGACCGCTTCAGCCACACCGAGGGCCGCGTTCGCAACGGCGACACCGGGGATGTCGCGTGCGACTCGTATCACCGCTTCCCCGAAGACGTCGCACTACTCGAGGAGATGAACCTCACCAGCTACCGGTTCTCGATCTCGTGGCCCCGGATCCAACCCGACGGGCGCGGCACAACGAATGCCAAGGGCCTCGACTACTACCGACAGCTGGTGGACGCGCTGCTCGCGGCCGGGATCCGCCCCTTCCCGACGCTGTATCACTGGGATCTGCCGCAGCCACTGGAAGACGCGGGCGGCTGGACATCCCGAGACACCGCTGGCCGCTTCGCGGATTACGCCGAGATCGTCACTCGCGCGCTCGGCGACCGGGTGTCCGACTGGATGATTTTCAACGAACCGAGCATCTTCCTGGCGATGGGCTACCTGGCGGGCATTCACGCGCCCGGGCGGCGCGGGCTGGACACCTGGCTCCCCGCGAGCCACATCGTGAATCTGGCCCAGGGACAAGCCTTCCAGGCCATGCGGGCCAGCGCCGGAGACGCCCGGATCGGGACGGCCCTCGCACTCGCCCCGTGCGAGCCAATGCGCGACACCGACGCCGACCGCGACGCCGCCGAGCGCTGGCACCAACTCACGAACACCTGGTGGCTCGATCCGGCGCTCGGGCGGGGCTACCCGGCCGTCCACCCGGACGGCCTGCCGGTGCGCGCCATGGGGGTCCTTCCGGGAGATCTCGCGCTCTGCCAAGCACCGCTCGACTTCATCGGCGTGAACCTCTACATGCGGTGCGGCGTCCAAGCCTGCGAGGGCGGGCCGTTCGGTATCGATGCCTTGTCGACTGCCCCAATGGGTCTCGACCAGGGACCGCGCACCCACTGCAACTGGGAGGTCTGGCCCGACGCCCTCTACGACATGCTGATGCGTCTCACACGAGATTACGACGAACCCGAACTCGAAATCACGGAGAACGGCTGCTCGTATCCCGATGGACCTGACGAGAACGGCGTGATCCACGACGACCGGCGGATCGAGTTCTACCAGGGCTACCTCGGGGCGGTCGCGCGGGCGATCGCTGACGGCGCCCGCGTGTCGGGCTATCACGCCTGGAGCCTGCTCGACAACTTCGAGTGGGCGGAGGGTTACGGCGAGCGATTCGGACTCGCCTGGGTGGACTTCGAAACCGGCGAGCGGACGCTCAAGGAATCCGGCCGCTTCTTCGCCGAAGTCGCCTCAGCGAACGGGTTCGAGAGCTGACGAGAGTGACCGCGATTGAAGACAAGCTGCTGTTCCTGATCGGTCCACCGCGCTCGGGCTCGACCTTGCTGACGCGTATGCTCGGCAGCCACAGCGCCATCCATGCGCCCGACGAACCGCATCTCCTCACGCCCCTGGCCCACCTCGGCTACTACGCAAAGGTCGATACCGCCCCCTACGACCCGATCATCACCCGGCTCGCCATGCAGGAGCTCGTGAACGCATTGCCGGCGGGTGAGGACGACTACCTCGCCGCCATGCGCTCTCTGACCGACTCGCTCTACGAGCGCCTTCTCACCCCGAGCGGCCGCAGCATGCTGCTCGACAAGACGCCCGCTTACGCGCTGATCCTCGACTTCGCGGCGAAGCTCTATCCGAACGCACGCTACATCGTGCTGACCCGTCACCCGATGGCCGTCTGGTCTTCCTTCGTCGAATCGTTCTTCGACGGCGATCACGAGTCGGCTCACCGCCATCAGCCCCTGCTGGAGCGGTACGTCCCGGCGATCGCCCGCTTCCTTCGCGAGCGCCCGGCTCCCGTCCACCATGTCCACTACGAAGAACTGGTCCAGAGCCCCGAGGCCGAAGTGGAGAAGATCTGCAGCTTCGCGGGGCTTCCCTTCGAGCCCGACATGATCGACTACGGGAAGCAGGGCAGCGCGCAGGAGTCGGCCCGCGGCCTCGGCGACCCGATGGCCGTGTCGAGACACAGCCGCCCCACTACGGGGTCCCTCTCGAAATGGGGCCAGCAGCTGACGGGCAAAGCCGAGATGGTCAGCCAGTGCCAGCACATCCTGGCCAACCTCCTCGACGAAGACCTCGAAAGCTGGGGCTACGAGCGACGGGCCATCGCAGCCGAACTGGACGCGATCGACCTCGGGGAAGCCCGGCAGAAGAAGCCCTCCCTGACCCGCTACAGCCTCGAGCGCAAGGTCGCCACACGATTGCGGAAGAACATCCACCACAACGCCCTCGGACGGCTCGTGCGCAAGCTCCGCTCGGCGTGTGACGTCCTGCTCAGGTGATCCGGGACGCGCGACCTGCTATATCTCTGCACCATGAATGAGAGCCTCCTCGGCCCTGAACTCGCGTCAGAGGACACCTACGAGCCGCCGACGGTCGAGGTCATCTCCCTCGATTGCGAAATCTCTTCGTATGCGCCGGACGAGGGTGACACTCCCCTCTTCTGAGCGACGCCCCCGGTCGTCGAGGCAATGCTAAGACGACTCTGGAAGAGCCTGCTTCGCGTCACACGTCTCTACTTCGTGGCTGGGCTGCTGGCCTTCGCGCCGATCGGCATCACGTTCTGGGCCATCGCCTGGATCATCACACGCCTCGACAACCTGCTGCTCCCGCAGGTCATCCAGTGGATCTCGCCGGGACTCGACCAACCTCCTGATCTTCCGCCCCTGGTTGGCGCCCTCTTCACCTTTGGGGTGATCCTGCTGTCGGGTGTGATCGTCCGGCACTTCTTCGGCCAGGAGTTGGTGCGTATCTGGGAGCGGATCCTCTCCCGGGTGCCGGTGGCGCGCACGATCTACGGCGGCATCAAGCAACTCTTCGAAGCGGCCATGCAATCCGGGACGACCAGTTACAACCGGGTGGTCCTGATCGAATATCCGAGGCGGGAGGTCTGGGTGTTGGCCTTCACCACCGGGGCCTCGCGCGGACCCGTCGCGGCGGCCCTGCCCGATCAGGCGCTGATCAACTGCTTCGTGCCCACGACGCCGAATCCGACCTCCGGCTTCTATCTCGTGATCCCCGAAGAGGACGTCATCGATGTCGACCTCAGCGTAGAGGACGCCTTCAAGGTGATCATGTCGGCGGGCCTGGTGACTCCGGGCGCCGAGATCCCGGCCGAGGCCGTCGGGCTCGAGGGCCCGAAGCCCGAGCCGAGTCGGAGTTAGCCCGGCGCGCTGCAGGCCATCGAGAAGACCGACGAGGTCAGCGACTAGAAGCCCGAACCGGAGACCCACTCCGCAGCGCTTCCAGGAAGACCCGGGCCACGTCGGCCGGCGGCCTGCCCCGCTCGTCCACTTCGTGGTTCATGGCCTGCATCTCCGCCTCGTCGATGCGCCTGCCCAACTTCGTGACGGCAGCGACGACCTCGGGCCGTTCCGTTGCGAGCCCTGGCCTCGCGAGCACGATCGCGTCATAGGGCGGGATGACGCCCCGATCGTCGGCGACGAGCCGCAGAGAATACGCGGCGATGCGCCCGTCGGTCGAGTAGGCGCTGATGACGTCCACCTCCCCGGCCTCGACGGCCTGGTACATCAGCCCGGCATCCATCGAGCGCGCTTTCCGAAAGGCGAGGCTGTAGGCCGCCTCGAGAGCCTTCCACTCCGCACGGACGAAGAACTCGTAGTCGCCCCCGATCTCCAGGTTCGGCGAAACACGCGCCAGCTCGGTGATCGTGCTGACCCCGAGGTCCCGTGCCTGAGCCTCACGCATCGCGAGCGCGTAGGTGTTCTCGAAGCCGAGGGAAGCGACGAGCAGGATGCCGTGCTCGTCACGCAGGTAGTCGCGTACGCCCTCGAGCACCTCCCGCCGCGTGTCGGGCAGCCGCGTGCGTTTCATGATGGTCGCCCAGATCGTGCCCGAGTAGTCGACATAGAGGTCGATCTCGCCGGTTCGCAACGCGTCGAACGCGACCGTGGAACCCAGCGACTGGACGGCGCGTGTGTCGAGGCTCGTCTCGGCGGTGATCTGCTGTGCCAGGATCTCGGACAGGATGTACTGCTCGGTGAAGGTCTTGGCACCAATCGTGACGGAGCGTCCCTCCGTTCCGACCGCCGAAGCCACGAAGGCCCCACCCGCGTACACGCACAGCAACCCGAGCAGCGAGAGAGCCGCCACGACCTTCGCGCGAGACCGCCCCAGGAGTCCGTTCTCGAGCAGGCGAACCAGACTGTCGAGACCGATCGCGAGAACTGCCGCGGCGACGCTGCCCACCATCACCGCGGTGAAGTTCCGGGTCTGCAGGCCGCTGAAGATGTAGTTGCCGAGGCTCGTCGCGCCGACCGGGGTCGCGAGCGTGGCGGTCCCCACCACCCAGACCGTCGCGGTGCGGACACCCGCGACGATCACCGGGAGTGCAAGCGGCAATTCGACCCGCACGAGGCGCTGCCGATCGGTCATCCCGACGCCGCGCGCGGCCTCGACGAGCGCGGCATCCACACCGCCGATACCCGCCACCGTATTGCGCAGGATCGGGAGCACGCTGTAGAGGGTGAGCGCAACGACGGCGGGCAGGAAGCCGATGCTGCGAAGCTCGAGGCCGAGCCCTGAAACCAGTACCCCAACACCGGCGAGCAGCGGAACCATCAACGCCAGCAGGGCCAGGCTCGGAATCGTCTGCAGCACACTTGCCAGCCCGAGAACGACAGGCTCGAAGCGAGGGCTGCGGCTCACCCAAACCCCGAGCGGGATGCTGAACGAGACACCCAGGACCAAGGCAGCCAACGACAGCTGAAGGTGCGCGGTGCCGTAGCCCGGAAGCAGCGCCAGCTGCTCAGCCATCTCCGGCCTCCAGCAGCTCATCGACGACGCGTGCTTGCCGGCGCGGAGTTGCCATCAGCTCGGCGACACCGGCATCCCCGGGATGTGCCAGCAACTGGGCCGGCGTCCCGACCTGCACCAGGGCGCCGTCCCGCAGCACGGCAATCCGATCTCCGAGCAGCAACGCTTCGACCATGTCGTGGGTGACAAAGACGACCGTCAAGGCGAGGTCGCGGCGAATCTGCTGCAGCGATTGCTGCAGGTGGTCCCGGGTGAGCGGATCCAGTGCGCCGAAGGGCTCATCGAGAAGCAGGACCTCGGGCTCCGCCGCAAGTGCTCTAGCGATTCCAACGCGCTGCTGTTCACCGCCACTCAACTCGAGAGGCGCGCGATCCCGAAACACCGCCGGCTCGAGCTGTACCATCTCGAGCAAGTCGTCGACCCGACCGCGAATGCGGCTGGCTTCCCAGCCGAGCAGGCTCGGCGTCACCGCGACGTTCTCGGCGACGGTCATGTGCGGAAACAGACCGACCTGCTGGAACCCGTAGCCGATGCGCCGGCGCAGCGCGGGCCCCGAGAGACTGCGCGTGTCCTCGCCGGCGATCCGCACGCTGCCCGAAGTCGGCTCGATTAGCCGGTTCACCATTTTCAGCGTCGTGGTCTTGCCGCACCCCGAGCTGCCGAGCAGCACCAACAACTCGTTCTCGCCCACCTCGAGGTTCAGGCGATCCACCACATTGCGAGCGCCGTAGGCCTTGGTGAGATCGCGAAGCTCGATCACCTGGCGGTCTCCAGGCACTCGGCCAGTGCAAGCACCTCTTCGGTATCGGGGTCGAGATCCGGACAGATCTGCGTCAAGGACTCCGCCAGGCGCAGGACGTACTCGAGGTTGTTGCCGCTCGGTCCGGACGAGGCCAGCACCTGGCTCGCGATCGCCTCGAGGGACGCCGGGCCGAGATAATTCGGATTGGTCGGTGCCGCGAGATACAGGAGCCCGCTGCAGCTCGAAGGCGTGCCCGGGTCAGCGAAGTGCAACTGCACCTCGACGCGCTCGTAGCCGCCCTTTTCGCGCTGGTCGAGCCCTGCCAAGACATCGTCGACATCAGGCGCTTCGAGCTGGTACGCCATGCCCCAGCATCGCTCGGCTCCTGTGTCGCGCACAAGTGTTACGACGCGCCCCGGAGCGCCGGGAATGCCGCGGTGATCCGTCGAGCCCTGCCAGAAGCGTCGGCGAAACCCGCCCACCCAGGCCGGCCGCCGGGAGCGGTGGGGAAACCCTGGGCGCCACACCAGCGATCCGTAGCCGAAGACCCAGAGTCCGTGGGAGGTCATGGCTCGTAGCGGATCTTCACGAGGGTGAATGTCGCGGGGCCCTTCGGGCGCTCAACCGTCACCTCGTCATCGACCTCCCTGCCGAGCAACGCGCGTCCGAGGGGGGAATCCATGCTGATCCAGCCCCGCGCAGCATCGAACTCGTCCGGGCCCACCACGCGATAGCTGTGGTTCTCACCGGCTTCATCCTCGAGGGTGACCCAGGCTCCGAAGTACACCTTCCCGTCGTCATCGCGAGCCCGCTCTACGACGATGAGATCGTCCGTGCGCTTTTGCAGGAAGCGAACGCGGCTGTCGATTTCGCGCAGCCGCTTCTTGCCGTAGATATAGTCGGCGTTCTCACTGCGATCACCCAGGGCAGCCGCCGTCGAGACCGCCTCGGTCACCTTCGGACGCTCGACCCGCCACAACTGATCGAGTTCTTCCTGCAGCTTCCGAAAGCCGTGCGGCGTGATGTAGTTGGACTTTTCAGCCATAGACTCAGGTGGGCGTGCGGATCACGAGTAGTCGCACCTCGCTCATGTCTTCCATCGCGAAGCGGATCCCTTCCCGGCCCAGGCCGCTCTCCTTCACGCCGCCGTACGGCATGTGATCCACCCGCCACGAGGGCACGTCCCCGATCACGACCCCACCGACGTCCAGCACGTCCCACGCGCGTTGCATCTTGTAGAGGTCGCGCGTGAAGATGCCCGCCTGCAGGCCGAACACCGAATCGTTCACCCGCTCCAACGCCTCGTCGAAGGACGAGAAGCGCGACAGAACGGCGACCGGGCCGAAGGCTTCGTCGCAAACGACGGACTCGCTCGACGGAACGTCCTCGAGCAGGGTCGCCTCGAGCATCGTGCCTTCCCGCTTGCCCCCACACAGGAGCTTTCCACCGTTCGCGATGGCCGACTCAACCCAGCCGTGCAAACGCTCGGCCTCGTCCAGAGAGATCATCGGGCCGATGAAGGTCTCCTCGTCGCGGGGGTCGCCCATCTTCAGGTCCCTCGTCTTCGCGACGAGCTTTTCTCGCAGCGCCTCGTAGACCGTCTCGTGGGCGATGATCCGCTGCACGCCGATACAGCTCTGCCCACTCTGGTAGAACGCCCCGAAGACGATCCGCTCGACGGCATCGTCGAGATCGGCGTCTTCGTCGACGACCACCGCGGCATTCCCACCCAATTCCAGCACAACGGGCTTCTTTCCGGCCCGAGCCTTCAGGCTCCAGCCCACCTCAGGGGACCCTGTGAACGACAGCAACTTCAGCCGGTCGTCTTCGGTGAAGAGCCGAGCGCCGTCACGCCGGCACGGCAGCACCGAGAATGCGCCCTCGGGCAGATCGGTCTCCGCCAGCACCTCGCCGATCATCAGGGCGCCGATCGGCGTCATGCTGGCGGGCTTCAAGACGAAGGGGCAACCGATCGCAAGAGCGGGCGCCACTTTGTGGGCCGCCAGGTTCAGTGGAAAATTGAACGGCGCGATAAACGAGCACGGACCGATCGGCACACGCTTCCACATCCCCGAGTAGCCGCGAGCACGCGGGCTGATGTCGAGCGGCATCACCTCGCCGGTAATTCGCACAGATTCCTCGGCCGCAACACGGAACGTGTCGATCAGCCGACCGACCTCGCCCCGGCTATCACGGATCGGCTTCCCGGCCTCGATGCAGAGCGCATCGGCCAGCTCATCGGCTCGTTCGGTGAAGCGATCCACGCAGTGCATCAGCACGGACTGACGCTCGTAGGCGGCCAACCGGGCCATCGGCTCGGTCGCACGGACGGCGGCGGCAATCGCGCGGTCGATGGCATCCTCGTCTGCGAGTGCGACCCGCGTCGCCACGTCTCCGCTGTACTTGTCCACGACCTCGAGATCCTGGTTCGGCGCCTCGGGCCGGTTCGCCAGGTAGTAGGGATACGAATCTCGCAGCATGGACCTTCCTCGATCGGGCACGGCGCGTCCCTCCTCGACCAATCCTAGCCGCACCGGAGGCCGCTGCTATGCTCGGGGCGTGTCGGATGACTCGAAACGATCCACCGACGAGTACGAAGACGAAGGCGACCACCCGGTCGAGACTCCCTTCGATCATCCGCTCTTCCTGCCCGTGATCCTCACCGGCTTGTGCCTGTATTTCTTCTACGACGGCTTCATCAACCAGGATCCAGAAATGCTCCAGCACCTCGCCTTCAACCGCGGTGGCTGTGGGGTCCTGTTCTTGGCGGCGATGTGGTTCGGTTACAAGGCCTGGAAGGAGATGCGCGGAAACGCGTCCACCGACGCTCCCTCCTCGGACGACGATCGCCCGATCGGCTAGCAAGAGACCGGCAAGTCCGGCGGCTGGGCCAGTCTCTCCCCGGTGACGTCGCGAAAGCTGCGTGCGCAGAACGGCACTGTGAGCGACCTCACGCGGAATAGTTGCCGTTCCACCACAGTCTCGGGCGCGTTTGCCGATAAGCACGAAGGCCATGCAGCATCGAGACGTCCCCGCGTCGCCGCTGGACACCCAGTCGATGATGATCCCCAGCGTCAGACTGGGGGAGGACGCTGCACCCGGAACCCGTTCGACGGCAGGCCTCCCACCCGAGCTCGCGCTTCCCGAACAGGAGCCAGCCGCTCGGGGACAGCGCAACGCCGAGATCGGCGACATCCTCGAAGCCCGCTATCGCTACCGCCTCGTACAGCGTCTCGGCCACGGCGGCTTCGGCTCCGTCTTTCTCGCGGATTCTCTCGACGTGCGAGATCCAGACCAGGGCCCGCCGCCGCAGGTCGCCATCAAGGTCATCGGCTCGACCGGAAACCAGCACGCGCGCAGCTCTCTCAAGCGCGAACTCGCCGCGCTGTTGGCGATCGAGCACGACCGCATCCCCACGCTCTACGACTGGGCGCTCGACGGCGAGCGGGCCTTCGTAGCGCTGCAGTACTTCCCAGCCGGCAGCCTCGCCGACGCGCGCCCGTTCATCGGTCGCTTTGACGAGGCCCAGACATGGCGGCTGATCACCGATCTCCTGTCGGCCCTCAGCGCCGCTCACCGGGCCTCGGTCCTCCACCTCGACGTGAAGCCGTCGAACGTGCTGCTGGATGGCAACGGGGGCTTCGTCCTGACGGACTTCGGTGTCTCCCACTCATCCCGAATGTCGAAGGGCCTGCTGCAGCAGGGACGGATCGCAGTCGGACTCGGCACTCATGGCTACCGCGCGCCCGAGCAAGATAGTTGCACGATCCAGAACTTCGATCTGCGTACCGACCTGTGGGGCGTCGGCGCGACCGCCTGGTCCCTCTACACGGGCATTGACCTCAACAAGCGCCAGGATGTCCTGCGCCGCAAGGCGCCGGGGAACGTCTTCGGTCTGCAGGGCCTCTCGGACGTGGCCCTCCGCTGCCCGCCGCCGCTCGAAGAGGTGATCATGGATCTCCTTCACATCGATCCCGGCATGCGGCCCGGCGGCGCCTCCGAGGTGCTCACCCAGATCAAGGCAATCGCCTCGGGCTTCGGCCTCGACTCCCGCACGCTGGTGAACGCCCACCGCTCGAACATCCACCCGGACGACATCCGCCGGGTGATCGACTCCCTGGTCGATCCGCTGTGGGCATCGGTCTGCCGCGGGCCCGGTTTCGATCGCTTCTTCGTGCGCTTCGAAGATGGCGAGGTGCTCTCCGACCCGACCGACCACGCCTACCACACGCTGCTGCTCCTCTCCGGGCGCGTGCGCGTGGAGCGCCAGAATCGGCTGCTCGACATCGAGACCCGCGAGGGCAACCTGCTCGGAACCCTCTCGACCCTGACCGGCGCTCCCCGAAGCGTGACCTTGCGCGCAGAAGGCACCGTCTGGGCCTGCTTGTTCAACGAAGCCGAGCTCGAGCAACTCGTCACCTGCAATCCGTCGATCGCGGTACGCCTGATCCGCAACATGGCCGGCCGAATCGTCGACGGGCCGGTTCGACACTCCGGCTAGGCGCCGGAAGCCCAGCTCGGGGCGTTGCCGCGGGCGGACCGGAGCGGTATCCCCTTCGGTCGGATGATCCGTATCTGTTTCGTCTGCCTGGGCAACATCTGCCGTTCCCCGACTGCCGAGGGCGCGATGAGGAAACTGCTCGTCGATTCCGCGCTGGCAGACCGTATCGAGGTCGACAGCGCCGGAACCGCTGCCTACCACGCCGGCGAGCCTGCGGACGAGCGAAGCGCGGCCACGGCCCTCGAGCACGGTGTCCGCCTGACGAGCATCGCCCGGCAATTCACCGTCGACGACTTCGATGACTTCGACTACGTGATCGCGCTGGACCGGGAGAACCAGCAGACCCTTCGTACCCGCGCCCCGGGGCCCGACAGCGCCGCCAAGATCACGCTCCTGCGGAGCTACGATCCAGATCGCGGCGACGAAGACGACGTCCCCGACCCCTACTACGGTGGACCACGCGGCTTCGACCGCGTCTTCGAGATCTGCGAGAGTGGCTGTGCGGGCCTGCTCGCGCACATCCGCGCCGAGCACGATCTCTAGAGGAGAACCCGATGATCCTGGACCGCTTCCGGATGGATGGGAAAGTGGCGATCGTGACCGGTGCTGGACGCGGCATCGGCGAGGGCTGTGCGCTGGCCCTGGCAGAGATGGGCGCCCGGGTCGTGTGCGCGGCCCGAACCCCGGAGCAGATCGAGGCGGTTGCCGAAAAGGCGAGCGCTTTCGGGGCTCGCGCGCTCGCCGTCCCCTGCGATGTCAGCGATCGCGCCCAGCTGGAGGCAGTGGTCTCCAAGGCGATCAGCGAGTTCGGCCGCATCGACGTGCTGGTGAACAATGCCGGCGGCTCGCCGCCGAAGGAGGCCCTGAAGACGAGCGAAGCCATGTTCGACCAGGCCTTTCACTTCAACGTCACCACCGCGTTCCTGATGTCGCGCTTCGCCGTCCCGCACATGCTCGAGAACGGCGGTGGGGCCATCGTGAACATCTCCTCGGCTGCCGGGCGCCTGGTGCAACCCGGCTTCGCCGCCTACGGGACCGCCAAGGCCGCCCTGTCGGCACTCACGCGCCTCCTCGGTAGCGAGTTCGCACCGAAGGTGCGCGTGAACGCGATCGCGGTCGGCTCGGTGCTTACCTCCGCGCTGGCCCCCTTCCTGGACGAGGAGACGCGAGGTGCGATGGAGAAACTCACCCCGATGAAGCGACTCGGCGAGGTCGAGGACATCGCCTTGATGGCCCTGTACCTGGCGTCTCCAGCCTCATCCTGGGTAACGGGCAAGATCTTCGAGGTGGATGGCGGAACCGAGTCCACGAATTGGCCGTTCGAGTTTCCGCCGGTCTAAGCAGCCGGCCGCCCGACTCCCACCGCGCGGCAACACCGGCGAGTACCGCTGTTCAGGGCCGCACCAGGTAGAACGCGTTGACGGGGTGGCCCAGATCCTGCTCGTCGAAGTGCCGGAAGCCGGCGGCCTCGACCATCTCGCCCAGCAGGCCTGCGTGGAGACCCAGCGTGCCGAGGCCGGCACCTCCGGGCTCCGAGAGCGCCGACGACATGCAGGTCATGACCGAAGTGCCGTACATCATCGCGGCCATCGGGTTGTTGGCAACATTCTCTTCGTAGCTTGCGTAGCACTTGATGTCGGCGATCAGCCAGACACCGTCGGGCCGAATCGCCCGGCGAATTCGACCCACGACACCCGCCGGGTCGGTCATGTCGTGGAGACAGTCGAAGGTGGTGACGAAGTCGTAGCGGCCATCGTCGGGGATCGGCTCCTCGCGAGCGTCGTGGAAGGTCACGTTCGAGATCGTCGCCTCAGCGGCGTTGGCACGGCCGCGCTCGATGGCGCGCTGCGAGATTTCGTAGCCGTGGAACTCGCTATTGGGGAAGGCACGGGCCATCTCGATCATGGCCACGCCCGTGCCGCAGCCGACATCCGCCGCGACGAGGCCGGCGTCGAGTTTCTCGACGAGGCCCGGTACCCGGGGCAGTGCCATCGGGACGAGCAGCGCCCGGAACCAGGGCGCAAAGCCGCGCTCGACGCCCACCGCTCCCTCCGGGCCAAGGGCATCGTAGGGCAGCCCCAGTCCCGTCTGGAACGCCTCGGGCAGCTTCTCGGCGAGTTGCATCGTCTGCGGGAAGTGCGAGAAGAATCCCGCGCCGAAGGCCGGGTGCGATTCATTCGCGAGCACCGCCACGGCCTCCGCCGACAGGGCAAAGCGCCCGTCTCCCCGATGCTCGAGCACGGCGGCCGCACCCTGCTGGTGGAGCCACTCGCGTACCCAACGCTCCGACAAGCCTGTCTCCGCAGCGAGTTCGTGGCTGTCGAAGGAGTCGACTTCCGCCAGGGCGCGATACAAACCCAGACGATCGCCCAGGTAGATCATCGCGGACGTGACCGCGCCGGAGAACGCCCCGAAGACCGTCCGAGCAGTCTCACGCAGTTTGTCGCCGTCGAGTCCTTCTGCGGTCCTTTGATTCGCCACCACGATCTCCTTCCAGGCGCGCCGGCCGACGGCGAATTTTGCGAACCCACTGGCTGCAGATGCGCGGCCGTCTCGCTTACAAGGCCCTAGACTACCCCGCCCCAACCGAGGAGTCGCCATGCGCGCCGCCGTTCTGGAAACCGTGGGTCAACCCCTGGTCGTGACAAACGACGTCGACATCGCCGAACCGGGCCCCGGACAGGTCCGGATCGCGGTATCGCACTGCGGCGTGTGCCACTCGGACCTGAGCATCGTGAACGGCAGCTTTCCCGTCGAACCGCCGGTGGTGCTCGGCCACGAGGCGACCGGGACCGTCGAGTCCGTGGGCGAAGGCGTCACGATGCTGGCTCCGGGCGACGCGGTCGTGCTGACACCCTGCCCTCCTTGCGGGCGCTGCTACGGCTGCATCCGGGGAGAACCCGGAACCTGCGTGAACACCGGCGCCCTGTTCGCCAACACACTGCTCGACGGAACCACGCCTCTGTCACGCAAGGGTGAGCCCGTGAAGCGCGGCCTCGGAGTTGCGGCCTTCGCGGAGTACGTCGTCACGTCGGAGACGGGTGCCGTCAAGATCTCGGAAGACGTCCCCCTCGACGTGGCATGCGTGATCGGATGCGCGGTCCAGACGGGCGTGGGCGCGGTGCTGAATACCGCGCAGGTCGAGACCGGGGCCACAGTTCTCGTCATGGGCCTCGGCGGCATCGGGATCTCGGTGGTCCAGGGCGCGCGGCTCGCAGGAGCCGCCCGCATCATCGTCTCGGACCCGATCCTGGAACGTCGCGCGGTCGCCCAGCAGCTCGGTGCCACGGATCTGCTGGATCCGACCAGCGACGACGTGGTCACTGCGGCGCGCGATCTCACGGGCGGCGTGGGAGTCGACTACGCGTTCGAGTGCGCAGGCGTCGCGGCGCTCGTCAACGTCGGGGTCTTCGCGACTCGTTCCGGCGGCACGACGGTCTGCGTCGGAGCTCCGCCAATCGATCAGGCGATCACCCTCGCTCCCGCCGCGCTCTTCGGAGCCGGAGAGAAGAAGCTGCTCGGCTGCCTGCTCGGCAGTTCGAACTCGCTCCTCGAGATCCCGCGACTCGTCTCCCTGTGGCAGACCGGGCAGCTCGATCTCGACGTCCTCATCAGCAACCGCCGCCCTCTCGAAGAGATCAACCACGCCATGGAAGATCTCGAAGCGGGCCGGGGAGTCCGTACGGTTCTCACGCTCTAGCAAGGGTCGTGCGACAGACTCCTAGCCGGCGTCGAGGGCCTTCTCGATCTCTTCCGGTGTCAGGCCGGCTTCCGCGAGGACCTGCTTCGAGTCCTCACCCAAGCCGGGTGCGGGACGCCGGCTCCGAAGCTCGAATCCCGACATCCGGAGCGGCGGCGCCACCGACAGGAACTCGCCGGCAGTGGGATGCTCGGTGGTCTGGACGACCCCGGCCTCCCGCACCTGGGGATCGGAGATGGCCTCGGCGAGGGTCTGCATCGGAGCACAGATGATCGTGTACCCCGCCAGGTGCCTCTCCCACTCCGCGAGGGTTCGCTCCGCGATCCGCGTCGCGAGTCGCGCGGTGAGCACCTCCGAGTTGCGGTAGCGCTCGATCGGGCCCTCGAACCGCTCGTCCTCGAGCAGTTCGTCGAGATCGAGGGCATGGCACAACTCGGGCCAGTAGCGACCCGACTCGATCATCACGAGGAAGAGCCAGCGCCCGTCCTTCGTCTGATAGTGATTCCAGAGCGGATTCCGCGGGCGCTCGCGATCGTGATTCGGCGGCGACTGCCCGGTTACGAGCGTGTTCGAAGCATCGTTGCCCTGGATGTAGAAGCCGATGTGCATCAGGTTGACGTCGATCACCTGCCCTTCCCCGGTCTGATCCCTCACGCGCAGCGCCGAGAGAATCCCCGTGACGAGAGCCAGGGCGGCCGCGTGATCCCCGACACCGGGTCGCAAGAAGGACGGGGGTACGCCTTTGTCACGCATCGTGTCCATGAAGCCGGTGCGAGCCCAGTAGGCCGTGTAGTCGAAGGCCGGCTGGTTGGCCTCGGGGCCGGCTGGACCATATCCGCTCATGCTGGCGAAGATCAGCGCGGATCGTTGCGCGCGCAGGCTCTCGGCGTCGATCCCGTACTTCTTCTGCCGATGCGGGAGCATGTTCGTCAGAACGACGTCGGCGCCATCGATGACGCGCATCAACGCATCTCGCGCCGCTTCCTTCGTGATGTCGAGAGCCAGCGACCGCTTGCCCCGGTTGTCCATCTGGAAGTGCGGCGCTTCGGAGAAGTCGCTCTTGTAACCCCCGGTGCGAGGCGTCGAGTAGCGGTAGACCTCACCCCGCGGCACCTCCACCTTCACGACGTCCGCTCCGAGATCGGCGAGCAGTGCCCCACCCGCCGGCGCGGCGACGAAGCTCGCGATCTCCACGACACGGATTCCGGCCAGAGGTGCAGTCAAGAGTCTTCTCCCAGGCGGAGGATGATCGCACGGACGACCGTAGGCGATGCGGCTCGCTCGAGCGAGGCGAGTTCAGCCGGCAAACCGCTCACGCAGAGAGCGATACAGCCGGCCGAACTCTTCCCGGCGCGGACCCAACGCGTCTCGTAGTCCGGGCTCCACTTCCAGGACACGATCCACGGGCGGCTGCGTGCAGACGTCCTCGGGTGCCTCGCGGGTCACCGAAAGGCGACCCAGGCGGGCGGCGCCGAGAGCCGGTCCCACCTCGGCGCCGGCAGACCGCGTGAGGGGGCGGCCGAGAGCAGACGCCAGGATCCGCGCCCACAGCTCGCTCTGCGCGCCACCCCCGATCAGCGCGACGCTTTCGATCGGAGCGCCCGAGGCGAGGAGTGCGTCCTGCCCGTCGGCGAGTGCGAACGAGACACCCTCGAGCACCGCGAGCACCAGCTGTCCAGGACCGGTGTCGTGCGTCATACCGAAGAAGACGCCGCGCGCGTGGGGATCGTTGTGCGGCGTGCGCTCCCCCGAGAGATACGGGAGGAAGCACGGCACCGCATTCGAGAAGCCCGCTTCGTCGAGGGCCGACTGAGCCAGCGCGAGTGCGGCCGGCTCGTTCGCCGCGCCGACGAGCCGGGTCACCCACGTGAGACAGCTCGCAGCGCTGAGAATCACCGACATCTGGTGCCAGCGTTCGGGCAAGCAGTGACAGAATGCGTGAACGGCTCGCTCTGGATTCGGCGCGAAGTGATCCCCCGCAACGAAGTACACCCCGGACGTCCCCAGGGCCAGGAAGCCCTGCGCCGCGCTGATGATGCCCGCCCCGACGGCCCCCGCCGCCTGATCCCCCGCGCCGCCCGCCACGACGACGCGTGGGCCCATTCCCCAGCGTGTCGCGAACTCGGGGAGGAGCTCTCCGGTCGCCTCGCTGCCTTCGACGAGACGCGGCATCGCGGAGAGCGAGAGCCCGGTCGCCTCGACGAGATCCGGCGACCACCTCCTCCGGCCTACGTCGAGCCACAGGGTTCCCGAGGCGTCCGACATTTCCGATGCGTGCTCGCCCGTGAGGCGCAGACGCAGGAAGTCCTTCGGCAGCAGCACCCGATGGACCCGCTGTGCAACCTCCGGCTCGTGCTCGGCCAACCACAACAGCTTCGGGGCCGTGAAGCCGGGCATCACGAGATTGCCGGTCGTCTCGCGAACCGACGGCACGCGCCGCTCGAGCTCTTCGCAGGCGGCTGCGCTGCGCCCGTCGTTCCACAAGATCGCCGGCCGCAGCACCTCGTCCGAGGCGTCGAGCAGCGTTGCACCGTGCATCTGGCCCGACAGGCCGATGCCGCGCACCGCCGCGACCGCGTCGGGCGAGCGATCCCGCAGCGCATCGACGGCCGCGCACGTCGCTGTCCACCAGGCCGCGGGATCCTGCTCCGACCACAGGGGTCGAGGACGGCTCACGACGAGCGGCGCGCTCGCCTGGTCGACGATCTGGTCGGCCTCGTCGAGGACGATCGCCTTGACGCCCGACGTTCCGAGATCGATGCCGAGGAACATGCCCGGGGATTATGGCACCTCCTCGCCGGAGGGCGGGCTCCAGCGGCCACGCGCTCCGGGCGAACCCCGCCTAGAATCCAGCCATGGCCCCCCTGCTCGAGACACACGAAGCCCAAAAGCGATTCATCGACGCCGGAGGGCGCCGCTTCGAGGTACACACCGCCGGCGACGACTCCAGCAAGCGACTCGCCCTGCTGCTGCACGGCTTTCCCGAGCACGCGATCTCCTGGCGCCACCAGCTGCCGATGCTGGCAGGCCTGGGCTACCGGGTGTGGGCGCCCAACCAACGAGGGTACGGGCTGAGCCACCGGCCGCCGGAAGTCGCCGACTACTCGCTCGCACATCTCGTCGACGACGTCGGCGTCCTGATCGACGCCTCGGGAGCCGAGCACGTCACCCTCTTCGGCCACGATTGGGGAGGCGCCGTCGCCTGGGCGGCCGCGCTCACCCATGCCCGCCCGCAGATCGAGCGACTCGTCGTGATGAACCTGCCGCACCCGCAGAAATTCGCGGAGAACCTGCGCGGCAACTGGCGGCAGCGAATTCGCTCCTTGTACATACTCTTCTTCCAGATTCCCGGGTTGCCCGAGTGGTTGCTCACCCGCAACAATGCCCAACTCGTCGCGACTGTCTTCGCCCAGGGCAGCGGCCGGCCGGATCTCTTCCCCCAGGAGGTGCTCGAGGTCTATCGCGAGAACGCCCTGCAGCCAGGCGCCGCGACAGCCATGCTCAACTGGTACCGAGCGGCGGTGCGCGGACGCGGGGATCTCGGCGATCGCTTCCTGGGCGAGGGAAAGCTCGATATCCCGACCCTGATGGTCTGGGGCGAGAACGACAAGGCACTCGGGAAGGAACTCACCTACGGAACCGAAGAGCTCGTCGAGGACTTCACGCTTCGCTACCTGCCCACGTCCCACTGGGTCAACCAGGAGGCCCCGGAAGAAGTGAATCGCATCGTCGAGGCCTGGTTGACCGGACAGCCCGTGCCGGACTTCGAGACAGACCGCGCGAGCGGGGAGGAAGCAACGTGAGCGCACGCAAGGTCACCGTCGATGGTGTCGGAAAGCTACCCGCCTTCTGCCACGCCAGCGTGGCGGGCGAATTCATCTACGTCTCCGGCACCCTCGGAACGAAGACCGGGAGCTTCGAACTGGTGGACGGCGGCACAGGCCCCGAGACCACCCAGACCCTTCGCAACATCGAGACGATCCTCGAGGGCTGTGGCGCGGGCCTCGAGCACCTCGTGAAGATCAACGTCTTCCTGACGGACATGACGACCTTCCGGGACATGAACGAGGCCTATCTCGAGGTGATCGGCGCCTCGCCGCCGGCACGCATCACTGTGGGCTGCTCGGGACTCGCCCTGGGCGCCGCCGTGGAGATCGATGCAGTCGCCTACACGGGGCCCTGATCAGCCCGCCCCGTCTTGCTGCTGGGCCGCGAGGCGCTTGAGCTCGCACTCCCGCTGAGCAGCCTCGTCGCAGGGACAGTCGCCGCCGGTGCCACCGCAGGAGCCCTGGAGGCGCCTGCCGTGGACCATCACGCCGATCGCCATCGCGGCCATTACGGCGATGAAGACGAGGAACGTGGCGATGAAGGTCTGCATCAGGGTCGTGTCCTGAGGACGGTGAATGCCGGGGTCTCCCGATTGCCGAAGGTACCGTCCTTCTCGCGGATGATGAAGTAGGCAGCCAGCGCGCGCTCCTCGGCGAGCGCGTAACCCGCCTCGGGGCCCAGCACGTTCAAGGCCGTCGCCCAGGCGTCGGCCCGCATGGCCTCGTCGGCAAGAACTGTCACGGACGCAAGGGCGTGGCCAATCGGACGGCCATCACGCGGATCGATCGTGTGGGAGATCCGCAGCCCGTCCTGCTCGTAGTAGTTGCGGTAGTCCCCGGACGTCGCCATCCCCGATTCCACCAGCGGAACGACGTCGTGGACCCTCCGCTGGCCCTCGCGCTCAGGGACCTCGATGGCGACGCGCCAGGGCGATCCGTCGAGCTTTCGGCCCCGTCCGCGCAGTTCGCCCCCGATCTCGACCAGGTGCTCGGGGTAACCCAGGCGAACCAGATCTTCCGACACGGCGTCCACCCCGTAGCCCTTCGCGATGGCGGACACATCACACTCCAGCCGGGGGTCGGACTTCACGAGAGCGCCTCCCTGCAGCCGAATCCGCTGCCAGCCGACTCGCTCGCGGAGGAGCCTGAGCTCCGCCGGAGTCGGCTCCCGGGAGATCCGCGCGCCGTCACCGAACCCCCATGCCTGCACGAGCGGACGGATCGTGATATCGAAGGCGCCGCCGGATGCCTCGCTCACCTCGAGCGAGGCGCCGACCACTTTCAAGAGTTCGCGGGAGGCCCGAAACGGCTCGGTCGAAGCGTGGCGGTTGAAACGTGAGATCTCCGAACCCGGATCCCAGTTGGACATGCCGGCGTTCACCGCAACAAGTCGCTCGCGAATCACCCGCGCGATTTCGGCGTGCTCCTCCTGGGAGAGATCTTCGGCAGCAACCTTCACGAGGAAGGTCGTTCCCATCGTCGGGCCCGAGAACTCGAAGATCGGGCCCGGCAGGTCGGCCCAGTACAGACGGTGCAGCGAGGCCGCCGTCAACACCACCACCGCGATCACGAGCAGCACCTTCGCACGCGTCGTGAGTCCGCCCTTTACGAGCGGGGATGACATCTTCTCGCCGCGATCAGCCGAAGTCGTCGAACGCGATGTTCTCCGGCTCGACTCCCAGGTCGGTCAACATCTGGATCACCGCGTTGTTCATCATCGGCGGCCCACAGATGTAGTATTCGCAGTCTTCAGGGGACTCGTGATCCTTCAGGTAGTTGTCGTGGAGCACCTGGTGGATGAACCCCGTGTAGCCGTCCCAGCCGTCTTCCTCGAGAGGCTCCGACAGAGCCAGGTGCCACTCGAAGTTCTCGTTCTCCGCAGCGATGGTGTCGAAGTGGTCGATGTAGAACGCCTCGCGGAGGCTGCGCGCGCCGTACCAGAAGCTCACCTTCCGGTTCGTGAGCAGGCGCCGGAACTGATCAAAGATGTGGGAGCGCATCGGCGCCATCCCGGCGCCTCCGCCGATGAAGACCATCTCGTTGTCGGTCGGCTTCGCGAAAAACTCTCCGTACGGACCCGAGATCACCACCTCGTCACCGGGCTTCAGACCGAAGAGGTAGGAGGTCATGATCCCCGGCGGCACGTCCGGCTGGCGCGGAGGCGGCGAGGCCACCCGGATATTCAGCAAGATGATGCCCTTCTCTTCGGGGTAGTTCGCCATCGAATAGGCGCGCTCGACGGACTCGGTGACCTTGGAGACGAATTTCCACTGGTCGAAGCGATCCCAGTCCTCCCGATACTCCTCCTCGACGTCGAAGTCCTTGTAGGCGATCTCGTGAGGCGGGCACTCGATCTGGATGTAGCCGCCCGCACGAAACGGCACCTCCTCGCCCTCGGGCAGCTCGAGCACCAGCTCCTTGATGAAAGTGGCGACGTTGTGGTTCGACCGGACCCGGCAGGCCCACTTGCGAACGCTGAAGACCTCCGGCGGGATCTCGATCCGCATGTCCTCTTTGACCTTCACCTGGCACGAGAGGCGACAGCCCTCGCGCGCTTCGCCACGCGAGATGTGCCCGAGCTCTGTCGGCAGGATCGCGCCGCCGCCCTCGTGAACCTTGACCAGGCAGACCCCACAGGTGCCCTGCCCGCCGCAGGCGGAGGGAATGAAGATCTGGTTGTCGGCCAGGGTGCCCAGCAAGGTGCCACCGCCGTAGGCGGTCAGCGTGTGGTCGGGATCGTCGTTGATCGCGATCTCGACGGCGCCACTCGCTACCAGGCGGCTCTTGGCGACCAGCAGGATCGCCACCAGCACGAGAATCGTCAGCGTGAAGCCGATGACACCGAAAGCCACGTCCATCATGGGAACTGGATCTCCACGGCCTAGAGCTGAATTCCGGAGAACGCCATGAACCCGACCGACATCAGCCCGACGATGATGAAGGTGGCCCCCAACCCGCGAAGCGGAGGCGGCACGTTGCTGTAGCGCAACTTCTCGCGGATCGCGGCCAGCGCGGCGATCGCGAGCGCCCAGCCGATCCCCGAGCCCAGTCCGAAGACGGTGGCCTCACCCAGGCTGTAGTCACGCTGCTGCATGAAGAGCGACGCGCCGAGGATCGCGCAATTAACGGCAATCAGCGGCAGAAAGACACCCAGCGCGTTGTAGAGGGCCGGCGAGTAGCGATCGAGGACCATCTCGACGATCTGCACCGTGGCTGCGATGGTGCCGATCAACACGAGGTAGCCCAGGAACTCCACGTCCACGTCCGGCAGCCCGGCCCAGGCCAGGCTGCCCTCCTGCAGGAAGGTCACATTCAGAAACTGGTTGAGCGGCGTCGTGACGGCCAGCACGAAGATGACCGCGCCGCCGAGCCCGATTGCCGTCTCCACCTTCTTCGAGCATGCCAGGAAGGAGCACATGCCCAGGAAGAAGGCCAGAGCCATGTTCTCAACGAAGACCGCCTTCGTTACCAAGCTCAAGTAGTGCTCCAACATGGAACTCCTCCTCCACTTGCTCGGGCTTCCAGCTGCGAACCACCCAGATGAAGCCGCCGATCAGCAAGAATGCCGCCGGGGACAAGGCCATCAGGCCGTTCGGCTGGTACCAACCCCCTTCGGTCACGGGGCTCAAGATCGTAACTCCGAAGAGCTTTCCGCTCCCGAAGAGTTCGCGCATGAAAGCCACGGCCATCAGGACGATCGCGTAGCCGAAGCCATTGCCAAGCGCATCCAACGCCGATCTCTTCACCGAATTCTGCATCGCGAAGGCCTCGGCGCGACCCATGATGATGCAGTTCGTGATGATCAGGCCGACGAAGACCGTCAACTCCTTGCTGATGTCGAACACGTAGGCCTGCAGGATCTGGTCGGTGATGATCACGAGGGACGCGATGATCGTGAGTTGCACGATGATCCGGATGCTCGAGGGGACACGATTTCGGATCAGGCTCACGGCCACGTTCGATCCGAGCAGCACGAAGATCACCGCCAGGCTCATCACCATCGACGTCGACATCTTCGTCGTCACGGCCAGCGCGGAGCAGATCCCGAGCACCTGCAACGCAATCGGATTGTTGTTGAAGAGGGGGTCGAGAAGCGCTTCGCGATCGACTGCAGCCATCAGGTACTTCCTCCCATTCGAGCCGCCGTGAGATACGGTCCAAACCCGTCTTCCCCCAGCCAGAAGCGCACGAGGTTGCCCACTCCCCGGCTGGTGATCGTGGCCCCGGACAGGCCGTCCACATTGTACGGATCCGTCTCGGGCGGGCCCGCCACTCCCTTTTTCACGTTGATCAGCGGGCGACCTCGGCCGTCGTAGACCTTGCGCCCCTTCCAGAGCCTCTTCCAACGGGGATTGTCGATCTCACCCCCGAGCCCGGGAGTCTCCTTGTGCTCGTAGAAGGTGATCCCGACGACGGTCTGGGTATCCGCAGCCAGCGCGATGTAGCCGTAGAGCGTCGACCACAGGCCCTGGCCCGAAATCGGCACGATCACGGCCTTGAACTCGCCGTCCTGCACGACGCGGTACACCATGCCGTGAGTCGGAAGCCGCCGCACCTTCGCGGCGTTCGGCGGGGCTTCGCGACTGGTCGCCGGATCCTTTGCGGCTCTGCGCTGATCGAAGTGCACGGTATCGACGCCCTCGAGGACTGCGCCGCTCGCCAGATCCACCACCGCGGCAACGATGTTCTCGTCGAAGCGCAGCTGTGCATCTTCACGCGTGATGCTCTCCCCCTCCTCCATCAAGCCGGCCACCACGAGCACCTTCTTCTGGCGATCGAGAGCAATGTTCTCCGCCTGCCGATCCCTGAGCAGGACCGAGGCGCCGGAAACGAGGACCGAGCAGACCGCGCAGACGGCAACCGCGAAGAGCACGATGTAGCTGGTACTATGCTGCACAGCGCGCCTCTCTCCTGCGGATGTTCGACTGCACGACGAAGTGGTCGATGAGCGGCGCGAACATGTTCATGAAGAGAATCGACAGCATCATTCCCTCAGGATAGGCCGGGTTCACGACGCGGATCAGGATGCACATCACGCCGATCCCGATCCCGTAGCCCCACTTGCCGGGGTTCGAGAAGGCCGACGACACCGGGTCGGTTGCCATGAACACCATCCCGAACGCCCAGCCGCCCAACACGAAGTGCCAGTAGAACGGAACCGCGAAGAACGGATTCGTGTCGGAGCCCGCAAGATTCAGCAGCAAGACCATCGCGACGGTTCCCAGGGTAACCCCCGCCATGGTTCGCCACGAAGCGATGCGCGTGACGAGCAGGAACGCAGCACCGAGCAGGCACGCCAACGCCGAGGTCTCGCCCATCGAGCCCGCGATGCGCCCGAAGAACGCCTGCGACCAACTCGCGGCATCCAGTACGCCGGGCGTGACCGCAGCCTGCGCGAGCCAGGTAGCACCGGCGAACGAGTCGACGCCGCTGAAGTCGGCGGCGATCCAGGGCGCGTCTCCGCTCATGAAGGCCGGGTAGGCGAAGAAGAGAAAGGCACGGCCGACGAGCGCGGGATTCAGGAAGTTCATCCCGGTGCCCCCGAACACCTCTTTGCCAAAGACGATCCCGAAGACGATGCCCAGGACGACCATCCAGAGCGGAATCGTGGGCGGCAGCGTGAGGGGCAGCAGCATGCCGCTCACGAGGAAGCCCTCGTTGATCTCGTGGCCCCGGATCACGGCCGAAGTCATTTCGACGGCTCCGCCGGCCAGCATCGTCGTAATCAGGACCGGCAGGTAGTAGAGGGCGCCGTGGATGAAGCAGAGCAGCGGGTGGGTGTTCGTGAACGAGAAACCGGCCTGGGTGAGCAGCCACGTCTGCCAGGAGTCGAGCGGGACCGCGCCGCTCGCGATCGCGAACTGGGCCTGGTAGCCCGAGTTGTACATCGCCCACAGGATGCAGGGCACGAGCGCGATGACGACGCTGAACATCATCCGCTTCAGATCCATCCCGTCGCGCACGTGGGCGGCCGTCTGCGTCACCTCCCCGGGCGTGTAGAGGATGGTGTCCTGCATCTCGTAGAGGGCGTAGAACTTCTCGAACCTCCCGCCTTCTTCGAACAGAGGCTTGAGCTTGTCGAGCGCTTCGCGGATCGGATCCATCAGCCCTCGTTTTCCAGGATCTCGAGATTCGCGCGCAGGATCGGGCCGTAGTTCGTCTTGCCCGGGCACACGAAGGTACAGAGAGCAAGGTCTTCCTCGTCGAGTTCGAGGGCCCCGAGCTTCTCGGCCTGCTCCGTGTCTGCCACGATCAGGGATCGCAGCAAGAAGGTCGGCAGGATATCGAGGGGCATGATCTCCTCGTACATGCCGATCGGCACCATCGTCCGGGGCGACCCGTTCGTCGCCGTCGAGAAGGCGAAGCGCTTGTTCGAGAAGAGCTTCGAGAGATAGATGGGGAAGACCGAGAACGCCCCGAGTCCCGGCGTGAGCCAGCCGAGCAAGGTCCGCTCCCGTCCTTCTCGCAGCACGCTCAACTGGCGGTCGTAGCGGCCGAGAAAACCGAAGACATCGCCCATCGCCTTCTTGCCGGAGAGAACCGAGCCGGCGATCAGCCGGACCTCCTCCTCGCCACTCCAGTCCTCGCCCACCACGTCCTGGGTCTCCGCGCCGCGACGGGTCCGGACGAGACGGGGATCCGAGACGGGAGGACCCCCGACGGCCGCGATGCGCTCGACGTCGAGCTTCCCGGTGGCGAAGAGCGCACCGATCGCGATGACGTCCGGATAGCCGACGTGCCAGACGCTCTTGCCGCGACTCACCGGCTCGAGGGTGTGGATGTGGAGACCGACGGTTCCGGACGGATGAGGGCCAGCGAAGTGCTCGACCTGGACGGGCGCCGTGAGGGCCCTCTCGATCCCCGAGTCCGGGCCAACGCACAGGTAGGTGACGCCCGGCGTCAACTTCGACAGCACGTGAAGGCCGCGGTCGAAGTCCGCCTCGCGTCCGGCGAGCACGATCTCGGGCAGCGGCGCCAGCGGGTTCGTGTCCATGGCCGTCACGAACAAGGCGGCGGCCTCCGCATCGACTGCGGGCACCTTGCTGTAGGGACGGGTGCGGAGCGCCGTCCACTCGCCGGACTCGATCAGCAACGCCCGGACCTCGTCTGCGGAGAGGCTCTCGGCCGGCTTGCCCGTATAGCTCTCGAACGAGACGACCTCTGAATCCACGACCTCGCCGGAACGTTCGGCCGGCGAGAGATCGATCACGATCGATTGCAGCACGCGTCGGGCGCCGCGGTTCACGCCGATCACTCGGCCGGCTCCGGCGGCGGTGTGCAGGACCCCGGGGTTCTTGCGGTCCTCGAAGAGCACCTGGCCGCGCTTGACGTTCTCGCCCTCCTTGACGCGCATGCCCGGCTTCATGCCCGGGAAATCGTCGGCCATCAAGGCGATGCGCTGGGGCCGAACCTCCTCCCGCACGACCTGGATCGGCGCGCCCTCGATCGGAAGGTCGAGTCCCTTGTGGATCTTGTGAAGAGCCATCTGAATTGTTTCTCGACTTCTCTCTTCGAGTTTGTGGTGGAGACTCTCGTCCGGACGGCCGCGCGAACTCGATTCTGTCGCACACCGGTCGCGCGCGTCGAAGCGCGTGGGGGCCCGCAGGCGGCCGCCAGAGAGTAGGCGCACCCCGGCAATCCGACAACGCATCTCCGCAGCGAGAATCGAGATTCCGAGAGGACGCACGGGCCGTTTCAAAACTTCGTCTTGGCCGGGGTCGCGTCGAAGACGTACATTGGGAGGTGGGAGGGCAAGGAGCGGACAGGAGACAGCATGACCGACCCTCACCACGTTCTGACGGCCCGTGATGTGATGACGCAGTCGCTCATCACTCTGACCCCCGAGACCAGCATCTACGACGCCATCCGCAAGCTGGTCTCCCGGAGCATCTCGGGGGCCCCGGTGCTGGACCGCGATCGGAAGATGGTCGGGGTGCTCTCGGAGCTCGATTGCCTCGGCGTCCTCGCCTCCGATCAGTTCCACACCGAAGATCACATCGCCTCGGTCTCCGAGTACATGTCGACCGAGTTCGAGACGATCAGCCCCGACACGGACATCTACACCCTGGCGATGTACTTTCGAGACAAGCCCGTGCGCCGCTTCCCCGTGGTCGATCCGAGCGGCGAACTGGTGGGCCAGGTCAGCCGTCGAGACGTCCTCAAGGGCATCGAAGAAATCCGCAAGCAGAAGACGCAGAGAAAGCGCTACCCCGACTACCGCGAACCCACTTGATCTTGGCGACGCGACCTAGAGCGCCCACACACCCCGCAATCCGGAACCCGGAGGACGAATGCACTGCGTGATGGTCTCCCACACCCACTGGGACCGGGAGTGGTACCGGACCTTCCAGTCCTTTCGGGCGAGGCTGGTCGACACCGTCGACCGGGTGCTGGATCTCGTCCGAGACGATTCCGGCTTCCACTTCCAGCTCGACGGCCAGACGATCGTGCTCGAGGACTACCTGGCCGTTCGTCCGGAGCGGCGGGACGAGCTTGCCGCGGCCGTCGATGCCGGCCGGATCGCCATCGGCCCCTGGTACGTGCAGCCAGACTCCTTCCTGCCCTCGGGCGAGGCTCATGTTCGAAACCTGCTCGAAGGCCGGCGGGTCGCCAGCGCGTACGGCCGCTGTGAGAGCGTCGCGTATACGCCGGACTCGTTCGGACACCCCGCCCAGTTCCCCCAGATCTTCGCCGGCTTCGGCCTGGGCCCCTTCATCTATTGGCGCGGCAACGGGAACGAGATTGCCGAGCTTCCCGCCGAGTACCGTTGGCTGGCTCCGGACGGCAGTGAGGTCATCGCCTGCCATCTCGGCCAGGGCTACTTCAACGCAAACGGTCTTCCGGACGACGTCGGCGAGGCCGCCGAGCGACTGCAGAAAGTCAGCGAGAGCCTTGCGGAACGGGCGCCCCGGGACTGCGTGCTGCTGATGAACGGCGTCGACCACATGCTCCCGGACACGAACACCCGCGAGGTGAGCGAAGCGCTCGCCAAGCAGACGGGCTGGGTGGTGCAGCGCGGCCTGCTCGGCGACTACAGCCGTGACGTGTCCGTGGGCGACGGGCCGCACGCGCGCTTCGAGGGGGAGCTGTGCGGAGGCCGCGTCGCGAACCTGCTTCCGGGCGTCTGGTCGACCCGCACCTATCTCAAGCTTCGCAACCGCCTGTGCGAGAGCACGCTCGAGGGGTGGGCCGAGCCGTGGAGTGTGATCGGGCAACATCTCGGAACGCCGCCCGAGCAGGCCTCCCTACGGATCGCCTGGCGGGAACTGCTCGCCAACCAGGCCCACGACTCGATCTGCGGCTGCTCCCAGGACGCAGTGCACGACCAGATGCTGGCGCGCTACGACGTCGCCGAAGAACTTGCCCGAGAGACCACCCAGCGTTCGCTCGAGCGGATCGCCGGACTCGGCGCCGATCGCCAGATCCGCACACGCGATCTCGATACGGGTCGTCGCAGGCGCAGCGTTTCCATCGCGGTATTCAACCCATCGCCCCACCCGCGAACCGAAGTCGTGCGGCTTCCCCTCGACGGCTTTCCCTCGAACAGCGCCCAAGGCGTGAACCCGCTTCTCTCGAAGAACCACCAGGCGCAGGGCTTCACGATGAACGGCGATCCGGCCCGCTTGATTCGCGACGAGGGCAACGTGCGTCCGCTGCTGGCTCCCGACCAGCCCGTCTACGACATCGAGTTCATCGCACGCGACGTCCCCGGCTTCGGCTGGAGCCGCTTCGAGCTCGCCCGCTCCGACGCCTGGCCCGAACAAGAGGATGACGGCCGCGAGATCGGCAACGAGAGTCTTCGACTGCTCGCCGCCGACGACGGAACCCTGACCCTCGAGGCCGACGGACGCTCCTTCTCAGGCCTCGCAGCTCTCGAAGACACGGGTGATCGCGGCGACACCTACGACTACGACCCGGTGCCGGCCACCTCCGAAGCCCCCGAGCCAGGAGAGGAAGCACCTCGCATCACACGCTTCCGACATCCGGCCGGGATCGAGCGACTCGTGATCGAGCGCAGCCTGATCGTTCCGGAAGGACTCAGCGAGGACCGCCGAACCCGAGCAAACACGACTGTCAGCCTCCCGGTTCGCATCGAGGCGCGCGTCGCAGCCGGCGTGCCGCGCGTCGACCTCGATCTGCGCATCGAGAATCGGGCACGGGATCACCGGCTGCGAATCCTGTTCCCCACTGGCAGCCGATCCGGCTCGGGCCGGGCCGGCACCACCTTCGACGCAACGCCGAGGCAGTGCGGGCGGCCCGATGACAGCGACTGGATCCACCCCGCCCCAGACACGTTTCCGATGCTCGCCTGGGCGGCGAAAGACGGTCTCAACGTCTTCGCCCCCGGGCTCAACGAGGCGGAGATCACGCCCGAAGGTGCGCTCGCCCTGACCCTGCTGCGCGCGACGGGCTGGCTCTCACGTCCGGATCTCGCGACACGACCGGGAGATGCCGGTCCCGCGCTCGTCACTCCGGGCGCCCAGTGTCTGGGCCCGCTGCGGCTGCGACTCTCCCTCGGAGTCGGCGACCCCGAGCTAGCCCCGGGCCAGGCGCGCGACGCGGAGCTCGGACTGTCGGCCGTCGCGGCGGGCGACGAACCCCTGTGGCCCGCAGCGACGCCACTCCTCGAACTGGCCCCGCGCGAACTGGTCCTGTCGGCGTGGAAGCCCGCCGAGTCCGGCGACGGAAGCGTGCTGCGCGTCCTGAACCCGACGGACCGCGACCGAAAGGCGCTTCTCTCTTTCGGAAGCTCCTGTCGCGGCGCGAGGTGCGTCCGGCTCGACGAGACACGCGTAGAGCCGGAAGTGAACGAGGCACTCGAGATCGTCGGAGACACTGCGATCGCGCTCGAGGTCCCGGCTCACGCCCTGCGCTCGATCTGGCTTCCCGGATAGCAGCGCAATCCAGAGCGCCAAGGCCCTCGGTGCTACCGCGATGCGCCCGCGGGCTCCTCCCGGATCTCGGCCCGCTCGATGATGACGGGCCATCGAGGCTTTCCGTCCTTGGCTCCCACTCCCTCCATCAGGCGCAAGGTCCCGAAACCCTCGACGACCTTTCCGAAGACCGTGTGCTTGCCGTCCAGATGCTCGGCCGCCTTGAAGAGGATGAAGAACTGGCTGCCATCGGTGCGGGGTCCGGCGTTCGCACTGCTGACGAAACCTCGCTCGCTATGCCCTGGGGCCTTGCGGGCGAACTCGCCCGCGTAGCGAAAGCCCGGGCCGCCGGTCCCGGTGCCGATCGGGTCGCCACCCTGAGCCATGAAGCCCGGAATAATCCGGTGGAAGAGCAGCCCGTCGTAGAAGCCCAGGCGCGTCAGGTAGAGGGTCGTGCCCACGTGCCGCGGTGCGAAGCGTGGCAGCAGTTCGATCTTCATGCGGCCCTCGCTGGTGAACAGCATCCAGTAGTACTTGCTGTCCGGCGGAAACGCGACGGGCGCAGGGCGCGGCACCCTCAGCTTCCAATCCGGCTGCGTGGTGTCGACCGGGTGCGCCTCGATCAGAGCATCGATCGCCGACAGCGCCGACGGGATCGATTCGCGAGGCCGGGACGACTTGCTCGCGCAGCCGAAACTCGCCGTCACCACCACGAGTCCGAGGGCAACGAGCGGGAAGCGGCACGACATGCGTGGATTCTCGTCCGGACACGCCTGGGTGGCAACTCTTCCACGCTATGCTCGGCGCCCGTGAGTGACTTGCATCCCATCGAAGCCTCAGAGATCCACGCACGCCGGGAGCGGGTCTTCCTGGTGCTGGCGGGCCTGTTCCTCGGTTCGATGACGATGCTGAACATCCTCGGGGTGTCGCGTTTCATCGACCTGTCCTTCGAGATCTTCGGATTGAGGATCCCGATGGCCCTGGCTATCGGCGTACTCCCCTACCCGATCACGTTCCTCTGCACCGACTTCATCGGCGAGTTGTACGGTAGGAAGCGGGCGGGTTTCGTCGTGTGGGTGGGACTCGGGCTGAACCTCTGGGTCGTTGCGTTCTTGTGGCTCGGCGGCGTCCTGCCCCCCGATCCCCTGATCGACCCCAGCACGGGCCTGCCGCCGTTGGACGCCTACGACTATCCCTTCTACCGCGTCCGGATGCTGACGATGGGCGCCGTGGTCGCCTCGATGATCGCCTACCAGGCCGCACAGATGTGTGACGTCACCCTGTTCCACTTCTGGAAGCAACTCACCCGCGGACGCCACCTGTGGCTGCGCAACAACGGCTCGACGGTCGTCAGCCAGTTCGTGGACACGTTCGCGGTCATCACGATCACCCACTACTGGGCGCGGGGTCTCCCGATCGACGAGAACCTGGCCATCTGGCCGCAGCTCTGGGTCTTCATCGGCTCGGCCTATGTCTTCAAGCTCGTGGTGGCGCTCCTCGACACCCTGCCCTTCTACCTCGGGGTGCGCTGGCTGAGCGAATACTTGCAGATCGACCCCATGCAAGAGCACGCCGCCGACGTCGAAGCGCTCGCCCTCGACGACTGAGCCGCTTCAAGGCTTCCAATCACAGAGGCGGACGCGATCCCGAGGCGGATTCTGGAACCCCTCACCCGGCTTCCAGCCGCTCTCCTTCATGACCTCGAGCATGTGGATCATGTTGATGAGATCCTGCTCGTAGTCGAACTTGCCGTCACCGACGTAATGGAGACGCGACATCCCGGGCGCCTGGTAGTACGTGCCATCCGGGCGCCGGCCAGGCAGCCGATTTTGCCAGCCGGTGAGGAGGTAATCCCCATCGACGGCCATCCATTCCAGCGGAAACTTCCAGGCCTCCAGTCCTCTCATGCTGTCCTGGAGAAACTTCACGATGTTGTCGATCCCATCCACGCGACCCCAGGCGGGATCCACGAAGACCGCGTCCTCGGTAAAGTGGTCTCGCATCTGGTCCCACCACAGTTCGCCCGCGTCGATGCGCTCCCGCGTCTGTTTGTAAGACTCGTAGGCCTCGAGAAGCTCGTCGTGCGTGAATCGTCCCATCGGCTGATCTCCTCCTTGGCTCGATGATACCCGGAGCCGAGTCCGCGGGCGGACTCCGAATGACGTAGGATTGCGTCGTCTCGGGCTTTCGAACCCGTCCCGCCGCGGAGAAGAACGCATGTCGAGCCTCCCCGAGGAGATCCGGATCGACGACTTGGCCGCGCCGACCCTCTCGCCGCTGCAACAAGCCGCGCGCGACGGCGCCGAGCAGAGCCCCGTCGACCTGACGATGGATGGCATCCTCGACGCCGCCCGAGAGCAGACGGGACTCTCGGATTTCGGCCCCGACGATTTCCGCGAGCGCCTGGCGGTGTGGCTCCAGAGCTTCAACGAAGACGACAACCTCAGCGCAGTCGGCCGAGTGGGCGCGTTCCGGGACTGCCTGCGCTACGCGGTCGCACGTCTTCGTATCGAGGACTTCGTGACCCGCAATCCGGGCGTCCACGACATAGAGATCAAGCAGCCGATCATCGTCGTCGGCCTGCCGCGCTCGGGCACGACCCACCTCTTGAACCTGATTGCCGCCGACTCCCGGCTGCGCTCCATGCCCTACTGGGAAAGCCTCGAACCGGTTCCGGTGCACGGCGAGACCGCTGGCGGAGACGGCATCGACCCGCGGCTCGCCCGTTGCCGAAAGGGCTACGAGATGCAGGTGCAGCTCATGCCCCTGCTCAAGAACATGCACGACATGTCGCCCGAGCACGTGCACGAGGAGATCGAGTTGATGGGGCCGGACTTCTCGGCCTACATGATCGAGTGGGTCACCTACGTGCCGCGCTGGCGCGACTACTACCTCGCCCACGACCAGCGGCCCCACTACGCCTACATGAAGCGTGCCCTGCAAGTGCTCCAGTACCAGCGAGGGCCGGATCGCTGGATCCTGAAATCACCCCAGCACCTCGAGCAGCTCGGTCCCCTGATCGAGACCTTCCCCGACGCGACCATCGCCTTTACGCACCGTGATCCCGTGTCGGTGGTGACCTCGGCGATCACCATGCTCTCGTACGGCGATCGCATGCGGTCGCAGACGCCCGACCTGAAGCGCATCGCCGACTACTGGATCGACCGGATCGAACACCTGCTGCGGCGCTGCGTCGAAGACCGTCAGCTGATCCCGGAATCCCAGAGCATCGACGTCCTGTTTCACGAGTTCATGCGGGACGACATCGCGATGGTCGAGCGCATCTACGACCTGGCCGAGCTTCCGATGACCGACGGCGCACGCGGCGAGCTCGACCGTTACATGGCCGGCAACCCCCGCGGTAAGCACGGGCGCATCGTCTACGACCTCGAGGGCGACTTCGGAATCGAGCCTCGAGCGCTGCGAGAACGCTTCTCCTTCTATTACGAGCGCTTTCCGGTCGAGCTGGAGAGCCGCGACTCAGCCTGAAGAGGCTCTCGCGAGCACCCGTTCACGCCGGACCGCCTTCGAGTAGGCTGTCTCCCGCGGACTCTCCGCAGGAGGCAGAGCATGCGAGTCGCAGTGATTGGCGCGGGATCCTGGGGCACGACGATGGCCGCCCAGTGCGCGATCAACGGTCCCACGATCCTCTGGGCCCGGCGTCCGGAGGTCGCAAAGGAGATCTCGGAAGATCGAACCAACCGGGCTTACCTGCCCGACCTCGACCTGCCACGAGGCCTCGAGGCAACCTCCGATCTCAAGGAAGCCGCCGAGCGGGCGGATGTCCTCGTCATGGCCGTCCCTTCTCACGGCTTCCGGAAGACTCTCGAGCAGGCTGCCCCTTTCGTTCGTCCGTGGGTGCCGGTCGTCAGCCTGACGAAGGGACTCGAGCAAGGTTCGATGCTCCGAATGACCCAGATCGTCGAGGAGCTGATGCCTGGACATCCGGCGGGAGTGCTCACCGGCCCGAATCTCGCCAAGGAGATCGTCGGCGGACAAGCCGCGGCCAGCGTGATCGGGATGCAAGACCTGGTCGTCGCGGAAGCGCTCCAGACCGTGTTCGCGGGCGGACTCTTCCGCGTTTACACCAACCACGACGTGATTGGCTGCGAGCTCGGCGGCGCGCTCAAGAACGTCGTCGCGATCGCAACCGGCATGGCCGAGGCGCTCATGGTCGGCGACAACACCCGGGCCATGGTGGTCACACGCGGACTCGCGGAGTTGACGAGGCTCGGCGTGGCCATGGGTGGCGAGGCCGCGACCTTCGCGGGCCTCGCCGGGATCGGCGACCTGCTCGCCACCTGCATGAGTCCCCACAGCCGCAATCGCCAGGTCGGAGAGCAGCTCGGCAGGGGACGCAAGATCGAGGAGATCACCACCGAGATGAACATGGTCGCCGAAGGCGTGAACACCTGTGCGGTGGTGATCGAACTCGCGAGGCAATACGACCTCGAGATGCCGATTGCGGAAGAGATGCACGCGGTGATCTACCAGGGACGCAGTGCCGCAGAGGCCTACCGGGGCCTGCGGAGGCGCAAGGCCCGCCATGAACGGGACAGCGGCTGAGCCGCGCAGCCCCCCAATCACCCGGAGCCGCCCGACTCCCCCGCTTCGCGGGTCCACCAGGAGACGATCCATGACTCACCCGGCACTCCAGACGCCTGTGTGCGAGATCCTCGGCATCGAGTACCCGATCATCCAGGCCGGGATGGGCTTCATCGCCCGGAGCGAACTCGCCGCCGCCGTCTCGCAGGCGGGCGGACTCGGGATGATCGGGTCTGCCTCGCTCTCACCCGACGAGCTACGCGCCGAGATCCGCAAGGTGCGCGAGCAGACGGATCGTCCGTTCGGTGTGGACGTCCTGTTCGCGACGAGCCGCAATCCGGCGGCGGACGTGGTCACGGGCCAACTCGCCCACAGCGTCCAGGCCCACATCGATGTCGTCTTCGAAGAGAAGGTGCCGGTGCTCGCGAGCGGCCTGGGTGATCCCGGACCGGTAGTCGGCCAGGCCCACGACCTCGGCATGACCGTGATCGCGCTCGTCGGCAATACGAAGAACGCACGCCGGGTCGAAGCCAGCGGCGTCGATATCGTCGTGGCCCAGGGCTACGACGGCGGCGGACACACCGGCCGGGTCGGAACCCTGTCATTGCTCCCCGCCGTGCTCGACGCCGTGGATGTACCCGTCATGGCCGCCGGCGGCATCGGCGACGGTCGCGGCATCGCCGGCGTCCTTGCCATGGGCGGCGTAGGCGTTTGGATGGGAACCCGATTCGTTGCCAGCGAGGAAGCCCACGGCCACGAGAAGTACAAGCAACGGATCACCGAGATCGACGACGAAGGAACCATCCGCACCCGCTGCTTCTCGGGCAAACCCTGCCGCATGATCCAGAACCAGACCACCCAGGCCTGGGAGGACCCGGATCTCCAGGCTCGCATCCAGCCGTTCCCGAAGCAGTTCGGCGTGATCGCCGAGTGGCTCGGCGAGGACCCCTACACCACGGGCCGCTTCGAAGGCAAGGTCGAGACCGGCGCACTGGCTGCCGGACAGTCGGCCGGCATCATCCGAGAGGTGCTGCCCAGCCGCGAGATCGTGCAGGCGCTGATCCGCGAGACGAATGCCGCTCTCGAACGCCTGACGTCACGACACTGAAGAATCCATCGCCGCGCCGGGCCGATCGGCAAGGAGATGTCCGATCTTTTCGAGGAGAGCGGCACTCCGGTACGGCTTCTGTATGTAGGCACTGTGGCCGTGCCTCTCGTGTCCATTCCGAATCGCCGGGAGCGCTTCCTCGGGTGGGTGTCCGCTCGAGAGCAGAATCGGAAGCTCGGGATAATCATGCCGCATGCGAGCGTGCGTTTCGATTCCGCTGAGGCCCGGCATGGTGAGATCGAGGATCACGAGATCGACGCTGGGATTGGCTTTCTCCAGCAACTCCAATCCTGCTTCTCCATCTTCAGCCGTCTCCACTTCGAAGTCCGCCGCCTGGAGACGCTTGGTCAAGAGCGAACGAATCGCCGCCTCGTCGTCGATCACCAGCACCCTGTACCCCGAGAAGCTGTGCCGCACATCCTCGGGCGCCGACGGGGCAGACGCCTTGCCTGCAGTCTGCCCGACGGGAAGCATCACGCTGAACGTGGTCCCCTCGTTCATTTTCGTCTCGATTCTCAGCAGGGATCCCTTGTGTTTGTCGAGGATCCCTCGAGTCGCGGCCAACCCCAACCCGTGCCCCCCCTGCGTGAATTTCGTAGAGAAGAAGGGTTCGAAGATCTTCTCGAGAGTGCCCTGGTCCATCCCGCATCCGTTGTCCCTGACACTCAGATAGACGGTCGGCTGCTGGGCCTGACCATGCTCGAAGAACGCATCCGCATCGGGCAGCCGCCTTGGCTCTCCCAGCCCTGTCTCGATCGTGATGGTCCCCCAGTCATCATCTTGGATGGCGTCGGCTGCATTACTCAACAGGTTCATCACGACCTGCCGAAGCTCTGCAGCACCGCCACGCACGAGCGGTAGATCTTGATCCAAATCGAAGATTTTCTCGATGTTCTTCGGAATCGCAACCGAGATCAACTGGGTCGCTTCCAGTACCAATGACGAGAGATCGAGATCCTCCTGCGCGACGACGATCTTGCCGGCGTACGCGAGAAGCTGTCCCGTGAGTTCGCTGGCACGCACGGCAGCGGACTCGACTTCCGCCAAGGGGGGGCGCGCGGGAGAATCCGGGTCCAACTCCTCGCGCGCAAGCTCTGCATTGCCCAGGATCGCCACCAGTATGTTGTTGAAGTCGTGCGCGATGTTGCCGGCCATGTGTCCGAGCCCCTCGAGCTTCTGGGCTTGGAGCATCGCCCGCGTCTCGTTGCGTTCGTTCGTGACGTCGGTAAATCGCCAGGCACGGCCCCTGAAGCCCTGATTCGTCTCGATCGGAAAGCTCTCTATCTTGAGTATGCGACCATCGGCCAGGCCGAAGTCGCCAGCTCCGGAGTGGTCCTTATCGAATTCCCCGGCGGAACGGTGGTTCAATCCCTCCATGAACGCTCTTACCTTCGGCCCACCCTGCTTGAGCATCTTCTCGACCGCCTCCGCAACCGCCTTTGGCCCGGCACGCTGCGCCTCCTCGGACACGTTGAAGAGCCTGAAGAAGGCCCGGTTGACGTGGCGAAACCTGCCGTTCGAGTCGAAGATGACGATGCCCTCTCCGACTGCTTCACTCAAGCCATCGATAAGCAATATTTTTTGCTCTACCTCGCGCGTCTTGGCTCGAAGCGCGGTTTGATCACGCAAGCGCAGACACAGGCCTGCTGGTCCTGACAGTGGCCCGTGGTTGACCGGGGTAACCTCGATTACGACCCACTTCACCTCTTCGAGCGAAGACACGAAACGATGCTCTTCGAAGTCGATGCTCGATGATTCTCTCGACACATCGGAGAGCGAGAAGGTCGGCACGGTCTGCGCGAGCAGATCCTCGACTGCCTCACCCCTTACGATCTGTCCCGGGCCGAAGAGCGCATGCGCAGCCGGATTGGCCCACTGAAACCGGTGATGGAGGCTGACGATCAGGATGGCATCCGCGTCGTGGTTCAGGATCCGAGGAAGTGAGACCCGTTCCAATCCGAAGAGATTGCGCCGCTCCACGGCGTACAGGAACAGCGCACAGCTAATCGCGAAGCCGAGCGCCGTGGGGTCGTAGGTAAAGGGCTCCGGGTTCGCCACGTAGACCACGTTGAGCGCCATTGGAATCGCCGCGGCGCCGACAAGGTAACGGAACTGGGAGCGAAGTTCGGGGTCGGCGGCGCGCAGGCTCGCCCTCCAGTGATGCCACATGGCCACCAGGATGACTGTGTAGTTGGGGATGGCCGTGGCATACCAGAGTGGGCCATAGCTGCTTCGCGAACTCGGGTGGATCTCCGTCAGGAATTGACCGTGCCAGGGATTCGTGACGAGACCGATCCAGAGCAGCAAATTGAGAGCAGCCAGGTACTTCAGCTCGAATTTGGGCGCGACCTTCTCCTCGCCGACATACTCCGAGAACTTGCGTGTGAACAGCCACCAGGCCGGGGCGATTGCCAGCAAGCCCGTGTAGAGCAGGATCATCCCGATCCATCGGACCAACGCGTACTCGTCTTCCCACCACTGGTTGGCGATCAGGTCGCCCACCGAGAAGACCAGTGCCGACCCGAAGAGCAGTCCAAGCCCGCGCGCCAGGGGGCCGGGGGGCCGACGAATATTGATGTAGGTCGTCAGTCCCACCAGCAGTGTGATGGCCAGAGCAGTAGAGAATGTCCAGGGGAGCATCATGAGACCCACCTCCGTTGCTGCAACGACGCTCGAGCGGGCAGTTCAGCGGGTGCTGTGAAGGGAGCGTGGGCTGCGGCAGCTGAGGCGATCCTGAGGGGCACGGCGAACTCCTGGGTAACAGGACTATGACAGGACTTCAATTTTGTTCGGGCGTAGGCGGCCTCGCAACCACCCTCCGCAGGCATCACAAAATCTTTGCAACCGCTCACAGACCTGCCAGGTCGAGCGCGGGCTTCCAGAGGGTTTTCACCCCGATGGAGACGGTTTCCGCGTGGACATCACCTCGCGCGCGACCGATCCGGCACCTGGCATCGACTGCTGCTTGCGCGAGTCGTCTTCTCAGTCGTCTTCGTCGGTGTATGCCCCGGCGGCGGGAATCGCGTTCTCTCCGCCGGGGTACGCGACCTCGATGATCTCGTCACGCCCGACGCGACGCGAGCCGTACAACTCGCGCCCCTCGCGGATCGCCGTCGCCACGGTTCGGGCGTGCGTAAGCTGCGGGAAAAGGGCCTGCTGATCGAAGTAGTCGCCCGCACGCAACCCGTACTTCCACGCGGGACTGCCGCTGCGCACGAACTGGACGAATACCGCGCTTGGCGCCGAGGCCATGTAGGCGCCCGTCTGCTGCCCGATCGCGATGTCGGTTCCCAAGAACGTCACGGGGACCCCGGCGCGGCGCTTGAGCCAGATCCGGCCACGCTGATAGTCGAGACGCAGCTTGAACTGCGACATGAGGTCATAGCCGATCGCGGAGTCGGTATTGCCACCGAGGTTGTAGGTTCCGCGCGGCGCAACCTCCATCGGCACCTCGCCGAGATCGAAGGGCCCTATGCGGAGCCGCTGCCGCTCCTTGAACAGCATCGATGTCTCTCCGACGGTGGTTCCTACAGTCCGGCCCTTGGGCAGGCCGTTGTACCGAATGCCGATCTTCTTGAGCGCCTTGGCCGATACGCTCAGGCCCGCCGGATCACCCGTGTCCAGCAGCACCTGGAGCGGCTTCTTGCCGCCGAGGTCGACCTGGATGAATGGGCGGTTTCCGGTGACTCGCATCGGGAGAACGACTTCGTCCTCGCCGGACACCGTCGCGGGTACCTCGAAGCGCTTGGCGTCGTAGAAGCGGACGACTCCGGCGTCGAAGTCCAGCTCGACGACGAACTTCGACAGGTAGCGGCCACCGAGAAGTCCGTAGTCCCATCCCGCGGAGGACGAGTGATCGGATCGACTGGTGTCGACCCAGAACTGGAGATCCTTGCCGAGGCTCGTCTTCCGGATGTAGGGGCTGCTCTTGGTCCTTCGCACGTTCACGCCGTTGGCGCGGGCCGCTGCCGGCGTCAGTACCGAGCTGCTCGCCCCCGTGTCGAGCCACAGCAAGAAGTCCCTGTGATCCTCGGGTGCCACGTCGACCGCGACTCGATTCAGTTGATTCGAGAAGCGGAGCATCTCGAGTTCGCCGACGAGCGAGTCTTCCGGAACCTCCGCTGCAATCGCGGAGGCGGCGAGGATCAGCGAAACGAGTGCGAACAGGCTCGCGATGCCACGAGTCGGCATACCCGACGGGTATCAGTTCGGACCACCCCGATCAAGGAAAACCCGCCTTGCGCGTGTCCTCCCGGGTACGCTCGCGACCTGGGAGCTAGCCGGCAGCGCCGAGCCGGGCGGCGGTCCGAGACCTCTGCCTCACCCAGGCGAGTGCCAGCAGGGCGACCCCCTCGAGCAGCGCGAGCTGCGGTTCGGGTACCGCGAAGCTGCAACCCTCCATCGTGTTGATCGGATTGCAGCGAAACGTCGTGTCGCCCTCAAAGGCCACCTGGTAGGGCGAAAGGAGGAGGTCGGGATCCCGGTAGTCGGTACTCACGAAGTGCGCGCCGCTCGCGAAGGCCTGGTCGCGCCGTGCCGTGTCGTTCGCGATGGCCTCCTGGGTTTCGACATCGGCCCGGGTGCGCACGAGAAAGCCGTCGGCCACGAGGCCCGGGATCTCCGGATCATACGGATCGTTGCGCTTCATGAAAGCGGCTTCCGCGGCTTCGGGCGGTGAACTGGTGAACATCACAGCACCTGCGAGCGACGGGCGCGGCGACAGGTAGGTGGCGAGGTAGCTGCCCCCGTTATCGAGAGCGAAGTAGACCTTGCCGCTCGCCTCCAGAAGAGTTGGCCAGCCCTCGCTCAGCACCGCTTCGCGAAGAGTTTCGTACCCGCCGCGGACGTCATCGGGTGTCAGCAGATGATCCTCGCCGAACACGCTGCGGATTTCCGCCTCGAGGAGGCCGAACATCCGAGCGCTGAAGGGCTCGGGAACCGCCCAAGGGATGACGCCGATTGGGGGCGTTTCCACGACCACTTCGGGCAGCAGATCGTCCTTGACCTCGATCAGCACCAGGATGGGGATGTGGCGAGGATTGGCGAGCGACCAATCACGGATCGTCGTGAGGCACGCGACGAGCGTGTAGCAGGTGCTGCGGAAGTCGATGTCCTGGACGTGAAAGACCTTGAATCCGTCTTCCGCGAGCGCGGGATCGAAGGGCATACCGGGGAGAGCCGGGTACTCGGGGAGGAAAAAGTGCCACCCAAATGGGTACTGGTAGAGATTCTCCTGCATCCCGAAACCGAGGGGCTCTGCGAATACGTCGAGTTCGAACTGGCGGATCCCCATCTCGCCGAGTTGCACATCGAGGCTGGGGTGCGTGTAGCGCAACCGCTGGACGCAGTTGTCCGCCACGGTCTCCCCCGGGCAAAGGCCATCCAACGCGACCGGTGCATCAGCCAAAACAAGGACCATCACGCTGTCCAGCACGGCATCCGGCTGGATGTGATAGGAGTTGTGGCTGCCGATCAACTGGACCTCGTTCATCCGCAGGTCGTCGAGTTCGGGCGGGAAGTCGTCGACCTCGGCCTGTGCGAGAGAAGCCGGGAGCCCGAAGGCAACCAGGTGCAAGATGAGGGGAAGTCGAAGCCAGGATTGCATCCGGATCTCCAGCGGTTGGACTCCCAGAGTCTAGGCGCCTACAGCAACCTCAGCTCGAGAGCTGGATCCCCATCAGCGCTTCCATGTTGCCGTGGAAGAACGCGTCCAGCGTGGCCGGATCGCAGTTCGTCATGCTCGCTTCGAACTTCGCGATCGGGTCTGAGGTGCCCTCGGGATGGGGGTAGTCCGAACCGAACACGAGCAGTTCTGGGCCGACGTTCTCGATGATCCAACCCACCGGCTCGCCCGCGAACGGAGAGAACTTCAGGTGCCGGCGTACGCAGTCCGACGGCCGCTCGCCCTGCGTGCGGCCGCGGAATAGCCTGCCCGTGTAGTCCAGCCCCTTCAGCCAGGAAGGCAGCCAGAAGGCGGCGTGCTCCATCGAGACGCCTCGCAAGCCCGGGTGCCGCTCGAAGACCCCGTCGAAGATCATCGCAGCCAGGAAGATCTGCGCGCTGTTTCCGATCGTCAGGAGGCCAAGCTCGCCCGCAGGCGCGTCGCCGCCCAACTCTCGCGCCTGTCGGCCGTTGTTCCGGAAACTGGGCGAAACCGCGCGGTACTCGCCGTTGACGGCGACGTGGACGACGAAGGGCACGCCCGCGGCCTCGAAGCGCGACCACACCGCGTCGTAATCTGGGTGTGTGAACGAGCGTGCGTCGTTGTCGGGCTGGTTGGTGTCGACCATGAACGTGTAGCAGCCGGCCGCGAAGCCCTCGTCCAGGATCCGACCCGCCTCCTCGGGTCCGAGCGACAGGGGCACATAGCCGACTGCCTTCATGCGCACATCCTGCGCGCAGAACCGGCCCATTGCCCGGTTCAGCGCGCGCGAACCCGCTCGGAGGATCTCCGGGTCTTCGCTGTGCGCGACCTGGTGGAACGCGAAGGTCGGGAGGATCAGTTGAAGCTCGAAGCCCAACAGGTCGAGACAGTGAGATCTTTCCGTCGGGTCGAAGGCGCCAATCCGGTTCCAGCCGCTCTTGCTGTTGTCGAGGAGCTTCTCCTCGAACTTCGCCATCACCGCGGGGTCGGCGTGACGCTTGGCGAAGAGCTCCCGCCCGCGCGCGAGCCCTGCCTGGCTGACCGGCAGTTCGGTCTGGCTGTCCATCGGCGGAATCACGGCCCGCTCCGCGGGTTCGGCCGCCGCGTAGATGAAATCGTCGAGCTCGATGATGTGGCTGTCGGCGTCGATGATCTTTCGATGGGCCGCGTAGGTCATGCGCTGATTCTATCCCAACTCGGGCCGCGCACCTGTAAGCCCAATCGCAGAGCCAGGGAATCGGCGGATGCCAGAACGGCACGGCAGACGCATTTCGGGACTGCCGTCTTGAAACGCCCGGGGGACCTGGAGTAGTACTGCGGCATGTCGATGACCGGGCAACTGGGGCTCCAGGGCGCCGCTGCGGCGGGCGCGCTGTTGCTGGCGACCCTCGCCTGCATGCCGGTATTGCAGGTACCGACGGTTTCCAATGCGGCGGTGGCCGAGGAGGCCAGGCGCCAGCGGGAACTGGCGATCGAGCTCTATCACGCGCGACGCGTGAGGCTCGCCGGAGTCGCGGCCCGGCTGCGCATCGGCGGGGTCGATCTATGCGGCGAGCAGGTCGGCCCCTACTACGGGCTGCGCTTGCTCAGTCTGTCCGACATCCGGGAAGACTTTCGAGAGGCCATCGCATCGGTACTGGGGATCTCGGACGAACCGACCGTGGAACTGATCGACCCCGGCTCGCCCGCCGACCGGGCGGGCCTCCAGCAGGGCTGGCAGGTGGCCCGGGTCAACGGCCGACCGGTCTCCAACTTCACCGAGGTCGAGTTGGCGATCGCCGACGCCGCAGGCGGCCCGCTGAAACTGGAACTCTCCGGCAGCCAGGCCGGCGCGACCGTAGTGGTCGAGCCGGTCAGCGCCTGTAGCTTTCCGGTGCTGATGCAGACGAGTGACTCCGTCAACGCGTTCGCCGACGGGCGGCGGGTGGTCATCTCCAGCGGCATGATCAAGTTCGTCGAGAGCGAAGACGAGTTGGCGCTGGTCGTCGGCCACGAAATGGCCCACAACGTGCTGGAGCACGTCCAGAAGCAGCAGGGCAACTACGTGCTGGGGCGCTTGCTCGGCCTGCTGGTGGATGCCGGCGCGGCGGCCGCCGGAGTCGATACGGGCCGCACGGGCGAGGCCCTGGGAGCGGCCCTTGGCGCGACCCTTGCTTCGAAGGGCTTCGAGGCCGAATCCGATTACATGGGCGCATACCTCGCCGCGCGATCCGGCTACCCGATCTCGGGAGCACCGATGCTGTGGCGGCGCATGGCGGTCGAGCACCCCTCGTCGATCCAGGGCGGCTTCATGGCATCCCACCCGAGCACACCCGAGCGCTTCATCGCCCTCGAGCAGACCGTGGCCGAAATCGAGCGCCGCCTCGCCGCGGGCGAAGAACTGGAACCGCTCCGCCGCGAGCCCTAGATCGATCGGGGCAGACGACTCGCGGATTCTGGATGCCGAGATCGACGCTTCACCCGCGCCCCTCAGCGACCGCAGAGCTCCCGGAAGTTGCAGCTCGCGCAGGTGCGCGCGGCGGGACTGTCGAGGGGAATCAGCGGGAAGGCCTCGGCGTCGCCCATCCCACGGCCGGCATCGAAGTGCAGTTCACGCATGGCGTCCGCGGAGGACTGGATGCGAGTTTCGGCTGCGGAGAGTGACTCGGGCGTAATCTCGCAGCGCACCACGGCCCCGCCGTCCAGGTAGACGTCGTAGCCGGTGAAGCGCTCGAGCGGCACTCCCCACTCCTCGCGGGCGAAGATCGCATAAACGTGCAGCTGGAATGCGTCGTCCTCGGTTGGACGGCCCGTCTTCCAGTCGTAGAGGTGAACGTTCCCGTCGCCGTCGCGCAGCGCGAAGTCGGGCGTACCGAAGACCTTGAGGTCGTGAAGCTTGAAGGAGCCGAACTTGTTCTCCGAGGTCTCGACGAATACGTAGTCGTCCGGCGACGCTTCGCGTACCCACGCCAGATCTCGCAACGTGAAGAAGCCCTGCACGCAGCGCTCGATCCTCTCGACGTAGTGCTTGCCGTAGCTGGCCGCGGCGGCCCGATCGCTCACCGAGTCCTCGCCGTAGTAGTGCTCGGCCAGGTAGGTGAACTTCGAGAGCGATTGGCGCCACTTCCCGCTCTGGGATTCCCGGAAGCTCTCTCGCAACTGGCCGAGCGCCCAGTCGGTCGTCTCCTTGACATCGGCCACGTGATCCGGCTTTGCTTGAAAGTAGGCGGACAAGCTCTCGTGCACCGCGCTGCCGGCCGCCATCGGCATCCGCTGGAGCTTGCCGAGTTGGTAGATCTTCCGACGCGCCGGCTCCGATTCCGGCTTCCAGCCGAGCCAGCCGCCGTAGTAGCTGTAGTAGTGGCGGCGACGGCATTCGGCGAAGTTGGATGCGCGTGACGCCGACCACGCGAACTCGTGGGGGAGATCCATGAAGGGAACCTCGCGGGCGGGAGACACCCAGGCCGTCGAAGCCGACCGCAGCCTCGAGAGCCAACGAGAGTGTATCACCCGGACGGAACGGATTCTCGGCACCGGCCGCGATAGCCAACACCCCGGCAACGGGTCGACACCCGGGGTCGAAGGCTGCTAGTTGTCGAAGGGCCAACTATCGAGAGTCCGCAATGACACAGAGTTCCTTCGATGCGAGTCGCTACAAGTGGCGAGAGGTGACGGGCGGGCCCGAGACCTCCTACAAGGTCCGCCACGACTACACGATCCTCGGCTACGACATCGCTGCCGGCACCCTGGACATGCTGGTGCGCTGGCAGGGGGACGGCGGCCACTGCCCGATCCACCGACACGCCTCGACCACGACCGTCCTGGTGCTCGAGGGCGAGCAGCATCTCTGGGACATCCATCCGGACGGCACGCGCGGCGACTACAAGGTGCGACTCGCCGGGGACTACGCGCTGACCGTGGGCGATGGGCTGCCGCATCTCGAGCGAGGAGGAGAAGACGGTGGCGTTGCCTTCTTCGGAAATCACTGCACCGACGGCCTCCTCTACGAGATTCTCGACGAAGACATGAAGGTCGTCGCCGACGTGACGATCGAGGGCCTGGTCGCGGACTGGCAAACGAACACCTGACCGCCCTGTCGTGCCCCATGCAGTCCCGAGCCAGATTGCGGGAAGGTCACGACCGTCGGATTCTGGAGGAACCGTAGATGGCACTCGATTCAGCCGCGCCGCCGAAGCCTGAGGGCCTGGGGTTCGATCCCGACGCATTACGCGAGAAGTACGCGCAGGAACGGAACAAGCGACTCCGCACGGACGGCAACGACCAGTACCTGGAGGTCGCCGGCGACTTCGCCCGATACCTGGATGACCCCGCGACGGAGTCGGGCTCCACGCGGGCACCGCTGACCGATGACATCGAGGTCGCGGTGGTCGGGGGAGGCTTCAGTGGCCTGCTGGTGGGTGCGCGGCTGCGCGCCGCGGGGATCGAGAGCCTTCGCATGATCGAGATGGGCGCTGACTTCGGCGGCACCTGGTACTGGAACCGCTACCCCGGCGCGCAGTGTGACATCGAGTCCTACATCTACCTGCCCTTGCTCGAAGAGTTGAACTACGTCCCGAAGGAGAAATACGCCTACCGGGCAGAGATCCACGCACACAGCCAGGCCATCGCCAAGCACTACGACCTCTACGAGGGTGCCTGCTTCGAGACGCAGGTAACGGAGATCCGCTGGAACGAGAAAGCCGCTCGCTGGACGCTCTCCACCAACCGCGGCGACCACATCACGGCCCGCTTCGTCTGCATGGCAATGGGGCCGCTGAGCCGTCCCAAGTTGCCCGGCATCCCGGGCATCGAAACCTTCGAGGGGCACGCGTTTCACACCAGCCGGTGGGATTACGACTATACGGGCGGCGATTCGCAGGGCAACCTGAGCGGCCTTCGCGACAAGCGGGTCGGCGTGATCGGCACCGGAGCGACCGCGGTGCAGTGCATCCCTCATTTGGGAGAGGCGGCCGAGCATCTCTACGTCTTTCAGCGCACGCCGTCGTCGATCGACGTGCGCGGCAATCGCCCGACTGACCCGGAGTGGGCCGAGAGCCTGGAACCCGGCTGGCAGAAGCATCGGATCGACAACTTCAGCATCCTGGTGTCGGGCGGCTTCCAGGACGAGGACCTGGTCAGCGACGGCTGGACGGACATCATCCGGAACCTGTCCGGCCTGGCCGACGGCGGCGACCTGGGCGCCTCTCCGGAAGAAATCGCAGCCAAGGTAGAGCTCGCGGACTTCCAGAAGATGGAGCAGATCCGGGCTCGCGTGGACTCGCTCGTGAGCGATCCAGAAACCGCCGAAGCCCTGAAGCCCTACTACCGGCAGTTCTGCAAGCGACCCTGCTTCCACGACGACTACCTGCCCGCCTTCGGCCGCCCCAACGTGACTCTCGTCGATACCCAGGGAAAGGGCGTGGAGCGAATTAGCGAGCGGGCGATCGTGGTAGACGGCAAAGAGTACGAGGTGGACTGCCTGATCTACGCCACCGGCTTCGAGGTCGGAACGGACTACGCCCGCCGCGCCGGCTGCGAGATCATCGGGCGGGAGGGCCTGAGCCTGACTTCGAAATGGGCGAAGCAGGTTTCTACCTTCCAGGGCCTGCTCAGTCGCGGCTTTCCCAACTGCTTCCTGATGGGCGGGATGCAATCCGGGATCACTCCGAACTTCACCGAGTTGTACACCGAGCAGAGCCAACACATCGCGTACATCATCGCGCATGCGTTGAACCACGCCGTTCGGACCGTCGAAACCTCGGAGCAAGCCGAGGCGGATTGGGTGAAGCAGATCTTCGGCTCCGGCGCTCCGACGGGGGGTTTCGGCGTGGACTGCACCCCGGGCTACTACAACAACGAGGGCAAGCCGGGAGCAGGACCGGGCTGGTTCGGCGGAAATTTTCCCGGCAATGCCCAGCAGTTCTTCAAGGTTCTGAGGGAGTGGCGCGACCAGGGTGATCTGGAAGGCCTCGAGCTGGCCTAGGCCGCTCGCCTCTCAGCCGCTGCGCCCGGCTGCCGCCACATCCGATGCCGTTGCCATTTCCGGAGCCTAGCGGGAAATCTCTGCCCCACGGCTCGGGCCAGCCCCGGGATCGCTCTGTACACTCCTGCCATTCGACGCACAGGAGTACTGCATGCAGGCCTTCGCCCGTGTTGGAAGAATCGACGTGCCAAACGACCGCCATGCGTAAACGATTGATCGACTGGGTCGTCACCATTCCGTTCCTGGCCTGTTTCGGCCTGGTCTTGCTCGCCTTCGACTGGCCCCAGCGCGTAGCCCGGCTGTTCGGGCCACGGCCGCAGGAGATCGTCGCGGGCGCACTCCAAGTGGCGCTCGTGTGGGCCTTTCGACTGACCGGCGCGCGCATCTCGATCGAACGGTCGCCGTTGGTGCTGCCACACGAGTCGTACCTGATCCTCGCCAATCACCAGAGCCTGTTCGACATCCCCATCCTGGGGGCCGAACTCTTCACGAACTATCCCAAGTACGTCGCCAAACGAGAACTCGCGCGTTGGATTCCGAGCATCTCCTATAACTTGCGACGCGGGGGCAATGCGCTGATCGAGAGAGGCGACCGCTCACAAGCCACCGAGGCGATTCGCGAACTCGGGGTCACCGCCGCGCGGCGCGGCGTCTCAGCCGTTCTGTATCCCGAAGGCACCCGTGCGCGCCAGGGCAATCTCGGGCCCTTCAAGCGCGCCGGCACGTTCGCGCTGCTGGAGGCAGCACCCGACATGCCCGTCGTCCCGGCTGTCATCGATGGATCCTGGCGCCTGCTGCGCTTCAACTTGTTTCCCGTCCCGTTCGGGACCGAGATCCGGGTTCGTTTCGGCGACCCGATCGCGCGCAGCCCGGACGAGGACCGATCGGCCCTGCTGGCGCAGGTGCGCGAGGAAATTTCAGAAACTCTCGACAGCTGGAACGAGCAGAAAACGCTGACCGAGTCGTAGATCGGCAGCGAGCCCGTGGCGGCGGATCGCGCCCAGGCCCTCTCTCAGCCACCCGCCACGGGCGGGAAGACATCGACCTTCTGCTCGGGGCCCACGGGCGTCGACAAGCCGTCGAGCCAGCGGGCGTTGCGCCCATCGACAAGGATGTTGACCCGACGGGAGAGCGATCCGTCCTCGTCGAAGAGATGTTCGCGCAGATCCGGCCACCGGTCGGCGAGGTGATCCACCAGGTCCTGAACCACCGCGCCCTCGCAGAGCGACACCTCTACCGATCGCCCTCCGACGATCGGACGCAACGTGGCGTGAAACGAAACCCGCATGCCTAGAGAATCCCGAGTTCCTCGAGTTTCGCGTCGGGAACCACGCCATCGTCCCAGCCCCGGGCCGCGTAGTACTCGTCCAGCATCGGGGCCAGCTCGGAGACGTGGCCGAGCGAACCGGGCTGGGTCGAGGCCTCTTCGGTGAAGCGCCGCGGAAGCGTGTCCGAGCCCTTTCCGAACCCCGCTCGGTTGTTGAAGTAGCGCTCGAGGTTGTAGATCCGCTCGCCCGCCAACATCACGTCCTCGGCCCCGAACGAGATCCCCATGGCCACTGCGTACTGCTGTGCGTATTCCTCCGCGCCCTCTGCAAAGGCGCTGAACTTACACAGGTCGAGGCTGTCCGAGAAGGCGTGGAGATCCTGGAAGGTCTTCACCAGTTCTCCCTTGCCCTCCCAGGCGAGCGGGTCGGCGTCGATCGGAACGACGCCCAGTTCGGCGGCAGCCACGTAGCCGCGCAGGTGGCAGGCTCCGCGGTTGCTCGTCGCATAGCCGAGCCCCATCCCCTTCATGCCTCGCGGGTCGTAGGCGGGAACCGCCTGTCCCTTGACCGCCATCGCGATTTCCGGGTGACCCAGGGCTTCCGCTGCGCGCGCGGGGCCCTCAGCGAGCAGCTTCCCCGCACCCTGTCGCAGGGCGATTTTTTCGGTGAGTGCCACCATGGCCTCGGCGTCCCCCCAGGCAAGGCCCTCCCCTTCGGGCACCCAGCCTTGCTCGGTCGCCTCCATCCACACGGAGAGCGCGTTTCCCAGTTCGATCGCATCCATCCCGAGGTCGTTGCACTGGTCGATCATCTTCGCCACCGACGCAACGTCGTCATTGTCGCAGTTGGCACCGAGGCTCCAGGCCGGTTCGTACTCGAGACTCTCCATGCGAAGACCCGCCCAGGGACCCTGCTTGATCTCGACTTCCTTCTTGCACGCGACCGGACACGCGTGGCAGGTCGGATCGTCGACGAGCAGGTTCTGCTCCACGTACTCACCGCTGATCTTCTCGGCGCGGTCGCCAAAGGAGGTGAGCTGGCTGTTGCGCGCACCGAGGGCCCCGATCGAATTCGTGATATTCATGATCACGTTGGTGCCGTAGACCGAAAGCCCGCCCTTCTTCGGACTCGTGATGTTCGCCTCGTCGCGGATGTTATCGAGGACGTGGCGCCTCACGGCCCTCCACGCATCCTTGTCGGGGTCTTCGCTCTTCTGGAGACCCGCCCGAATGACGATCGCCTTCAAGTTCTTGGCGCCGCCGACGGCACCCGTGCCGCCGCGGCCGAATGCGCGGTCGTCGTCGTTCAGCCAAGCCGCGAAACGCACGAGATTTTCTCCGGCAGGACCGATGGCATTCACCGCGAGGTTCTTGGCGCCGTAGCGCTGCTTGAAGAAGGCCACTGTTTCGTGAATCCCCTTGCCCCAGGTCTCGCTCGCGTCACGCAGGGAGATCTCGCCGTCTTCGATGAAGGCGTAGACGGGACGCTCGGAGCGCCCCTCGAAGACGAGACCGTCGAAGCCCGCCCAGCGCGCCCGCGCCGCCGTCCAACCGCCCTGGTGGCTGTCGGTCACGGTATGGGTGAGAGGAGACTTGGTGACGCAGGCCCAACGTCCACTCATGCTCACTTCAGAACCCGTCAGCGGCCCGTTCATGAAACACAGCACGTTATCGCCGGAGAGGGGTTCGACCTCGGGGCCGTTTTCGAGCACGTACCGCACACCGAGACCGCGGGCACCAATGTACTTGCGGACCCAATCCTCCGGTGCCGCCCTCATCTCCCACTGGCCCGTGGCCAGATCGATGTGGGCGATCTTCTCTCCAAAGCTTCGCAGTCGCATCGAGGGTCTCCTTGGGGTAGGTGCCCTTCGGCCGTTTCCAAGCTTCAGGATCAGGCAGCGCCGACGAGTTCCTCGACGCTCGGGCAGACACGATCGGCGATCGGCTGGAGCGCATCGATGTCGAAACCGTAGAGCTCGGCCGGGTTGTCGGTCAGGATCGTCCGCACTTCGTCGATCGGGATGCCGTTGAAGCAGCGGGCGAGCGACTTGCGGGTGCGCGGCCAGGTTCCCTCGAGGTGGGGGTAGTCGGCGCCCCACATCAGATTGCCGAGACCGATTTCGTGGCGCAACGCCGACTCGTGGGGGGCCATGAACGACGCAGCGATGGTGCACTGCCGCTCGAAGTACTCGCTCGGCTTCAGCTTCACGAGGTCCTTGATATGGCTGAAGAAGCGGGCCGCGTGAATACCGTCGAGCAGCATCAGCGCGCTCGGCACCCAGTCGCTACGCGTTTCGGTGAAGACCACTTTCATCCGGGGGAAGCGTTCGAAGACACCGCCCCACATCAGGATCCACAGGTTGCGGTGAGAGAAGTAGGTGGCCTCGGTCGCATACATCAGCATGCTGGTGACACCGTAATTGCCGTAGTTCGGCGTACCGCCGCCGCCGTGGATGTGCACCGGCATCTCGTGGTCCTGGCACGCTGCCCAGAGTACGTCGTAACAGGTGTCGTAGTAGGGCGGGAGCCCTTCGCCCGGCACCGTCGGGATGATCACGCCCTTCATGCCGTGCTCGGCGGCCCAGCGGATCTCCTCGACCGTCGCGTCGAGATCGTGCACGGTCAGCATCGCGAGCGCGGCGCGGCGTCCGGGCAGATCGTTCGCGAAGTCGAGCAGCCAGCGGTCGTACGCGCGATTGCCAACACCTCGCAACTCGTGCTTCGCGGACTCGCCAAAGCCTCCGAAGGGCACGCCACCGTTCGGGAACAGCACCTCGCCGACGACACCTTCCCCCTCGAGCACCTCCGTGCGCACCGACGAATTCCACTCGCCGTCGCGTCCGGCGCCGGTCTCCATCGCAAACGCGTCACTGCCTTCCTTGGAGAACAACGAGCGATCTTCCTCTCGAGCCTTTACAGCCGCCTCTTTCCGTTTCTCGAGTTCGAGAACGAACTCCTCGTACTTCGCGCGATAGGCGGGTTCGACGTAGGGGATGTAGTCCTCGGGTCGCCCCGTCGCGTGACCGTCGCACGAGATGATTACCGGTCGCTGTGCAGTCATCGCTCTCCGCTCCCTTTGCGCCGGGCTTGCTAGGCGCTCTCAATTGCAGAGTGTACCCGAACAAGCGCCCTCGTTGATAGCGCGCCCTATTTCCGACGCGCCCGCGCCAAGCCGCCGAGCGTGGCGAGAGCGGCTGCGCCCAGGGCGCTCGACGTCGGTTCGGGGACGGCGGGGACACCCGTAAGCGTGTACGCACCCCCCGCGCCCTCGAAGACACCCCGGACGACCAGGACGTAATTTCCAGCAGCGGGGGTCAGATCCAGGCTGGTCATCATCGGGGTCGTGAAGTTCGACTCGACCTCGGTGCTGAGCGAATCGTCCACGAGCATCAGCACCGGGTTGAAGCCGTCCGCGAGAGAACCGGGGGATGACAACGTGAAGCTCAGCGGCGCGCCCGCCGACTCCACCCGATACAGATCGACGAACGCGTCCGGCTCCGTCGTCACGCCGGTTGTCGGCTGGGGCAGGCCCACTTCGGTATCGAAACAGTCGCTCGCGGCGAGCCGACCGCTGATGGGAGCCCCCGTGCTCGAGGAGAACCGTGGGCAGACCGGGTCATGGACAAACGATATGCCGGCGAGGTCATCTGCCTGCGGGACCTCGACGTCGCTCGTAATGGACTCCATGATGGCCGGCGATACCAACGAGTGGTTGAGCCCCAGCAGGTGCCCGATCTCGTGCACCGCGACCCGCCGGAAGTCGGCCGTCGCGCCCGTAAGGGGCCCGGTGAAGATGTCGAAGTCCTCGTTCTGATCGAAGACGATGTTTGCGTGGACGACGAGCCCTCCGATTGTGAAGGTCGTGCGCGCAACGGCGATCGTCGTGCTGCCGAAGTCCGTTTCCCCGCAGATGTCGGTGCGGAAATCGACTCCGTGGATGCCGTTGTTGGGCCCGCACGGGTCCTCGAAGACACCCTCGTTCACCGTGATATCGACAAGTCCGCCCGAGGATGTATTCCACTCTGCCGCGGCCCCGGCGAATGCGGTGTTCCAGGACATGCCCGACATCGAGATCGATCCGGTCGAGGGGTGGACGATGTCGGCCTGCATTTCGAATGCGCCATCCACCCAGCGCACTCCAGAGGCTTCGAAGGCCGCGCTCGCCCCCGCCCAGAGTAGAAGAGTGGCGGTTACGAGAACGATTCGGCGTGAGGGCATCACTTCCCGACTTCGCCGCCCGGCGACGAGAGCAGCGCCCGGACCAGCGCCGCCTTCACGCTGGCCTTCGTCAGCGCTCCCTCGAGAGACGCGGCTTCGTCGACCTGCACGCCCTCGGCCGGCCCGGATCCAGTACCGATCGCGTGGCGCTTGGCGCCGAGCCGCTCGGGACGCAGGCCCACGACCGGACGGCCGCGTGCCGACACCACCCGCTCCCGGCCGTCTGCACCGATCAGGATCCGCAGACGTCCCTGGTCCCAGCCAAACAGCGGGTTCACCTGGAAGCGCTGCAGGCTCTCGACGAAGTAGATCCCGTGCTCTCCCACCTCGGGAACCCGTAGCCCGGCAACCCGATCGACCAATCCGTTGAGTTGCCCACCCAGGAAGGCGAGCGACAACGTGCGGCCGACGGGCGGTCCCTTGACGACCTCGACCACTTCGAACTCGACCCAGGTGCGGAACCCGGAAGCGATCTCCTCGGTCGAGTGCCCGACGACGCGTCCCTCGAAGATCAACTCGCAGCGCGAGAGCATCTCGGAGAGATGCACCTGCTCGACCGTGGCAGATCCCGCTGGGCTCACGAGCCCGAACACCGCGACGAACCCCAGCAGCAAGAACAGGGGCCTACGGAGATCCGATGAGGTCCTGCCTCCGCAGCCGCTGGACGGTCGGTGGGCCATTGGCGCGGTCTCCCGTAGCTCGGATGCTAGCGCGGCCACCGCCGAGACTGGCGATTCTGTCCGAGCGGGTGCTGCAACTCGCGTCCAAAGCGCGTTCGAATCGGGCTTTGGTAGCCTGACGGCATCCACCTCGGGCGCGAGACCGAGCATCAGAGGCACTGTTGGACTCCCTAGAGCGCTGGCCGGCCAAGGTGACGTGAGCGACACATCGCCGACGATCGAGGATTCGCCGAGACCTTGGTGGATGAGCGCGCTGGCCGTGTTCTGCGTCGCAACCGTGCTGTTTCTCGTTCCCCGCGACCTCTTCTTCGCCGAAACTCGCGACGTCGAGGTCTGGCTGGGATTCGAGCTTCGAGGAACGTCCGCGTTGGCTACAGCTCCGATTCACTGGGCCATCTTTCTCGTCGGCGCCTGGGGGTTCTGGTTTCGGCGCCCCTGGATCCTTCCGTGCGCTGCCGGCTACGTCTTCTACGTTTCACTGAGCCATCTGATCTGGAGCGAGGCCAGCCCCAATGGGACCGGCTGGCCCATGGGCCTCGTGCAGGCTCTGGCGATTGCATTACCGGGCGCCCTGCTCCTACGCGCTCACCGCCAGACGAAGCGCGAACGGGCAGCGAATACGACCGCAAGAGACTGACGCGTGTTGTTCGAAAGCGATCGACACGAAGCGCTCCGGGATGTCTCTTGGGACGCGGCCGCGGCACGCGATGCGATCGAGCGTATCGCGCTGGATTCGACAATGGCGTTCGAAGCCGAGGGACTGTGGCCGGGTCAGCGTCGAAATTCATGGATTTCTCTTCCTGTCCGAGGGACTTTTCGAGCAGAGTTCCCGGCCGCGATTATAAACCGATTTACTGCTGCAATGCGCGTGGCAGGGGTTCGGCCAACGTGCAAATTGGAATAGCATTGCCCAGTAGGAGCCGAACCGGGCTTCCAACACCGAGGAGCAGAATCGATGCCCCGCGAAGAACGGATCGTCCGCTACGGCGGCGCGATGTACGACCAGGCGGAGATCGACGCGGTGCTGGCCCAGTTGCACGATCCCATCGGCCTGCTGCCTGGCAAGAAGGTGGTCGAGTTCGAGCAGCGCGTCGCCGCGTACATGGGCAAGCAACACGGCGTGATGGTGAACTCGGGCTCTTCGGCGCTGATGTTGGCGATGCGGCTCGCCAACCTTCCCCCCGGATCGGAAGTCATTACGCCCGCCCTCACCTTCTCTTCGGACGTGGCGGCGATCTACCACGTCGACTGCACTCCGGTCTTTCTCGACGTGGGGATCGACGACTACCAGGCACAGGTCGATCGGATCGAGGACGCGATCGGCGAGCAGACGCGGGCGATCCTGATCCCCGACCTGATGGGCGGCATCTGCGATTGGGACGAGGTGCGCGCCATCGCCGAGCGCCGCGGACTCTTCGTCATTCACGACAGTGCCGACACCCTGGGTGGAAGGCTGCGCGGGAGCCACACCGCTGCCCGTGCCGATATCTCGATCACGAGCTTCTCGCCCCACCACATCATCACCGCACTCGGGACGGGCGGCATGGTGTTCTTCGACGACGACGCCCTGCTCGACCGCGCCCTGGCTCTGCGTGCCTGGGGTCGCTCGTCGGAGAAGTTTCTCTACGGAAGCCGCCAGCAAGACAGCGACGGCCGCTTTCTCGAGGATCTCGACGGCATCGAGTACGACGGGCTCTTCATCTTCGAAGAGGAAGCCTACGGCTTCATCCCCTCCGAGTGTGGCGCCGCATTCGGCATCGAGCAGATGAACAAGATCGACAGGCTCTGGAAGCTGCGCGAGGAGCGCTTCCGCTGGCACACGGAGTTCCTCCGCGGGCACGAGGAGAAGCTCGTCCTGCCCAGCATTCTTCCGGATACGGAGACGACCTGGCTCTGCTATCCGATCCAGATCCGCCCGGAGACGGGCCTGGGGCGCCGCCACTTCCAACGGACCCTCGAGGACGCGGGCATCATGTGCCGCGTAATCTTCTCGGGCAACATCACACGCCACCCGATGATGGACGGAAAGTCCTACCGCGTGCACCCGGATGGGCTCGCCAACTGCGACCGCATCATGGAGCAAGGCGTGATGCTCCCCTGTCACCCGACGTTGACCCGCGAGGATTGCGACTACGTCCACGAGGTGATCGCCGAATTTCTCGCCGCCGACGGCGGAGCCTGAGCGACGATCGAGAGCGCCCAGGGCTGTTCCGGAGGGGCTCCTGGACCTCTTTGACAAGCACCGGCGCATTACTATACGCTCCGTCTCGTATTTCTATCCGAAGAGGTGACGCCGTGGACTTCGACTTCTCGCCGGAAGAGCAGAAATTCGCCGACGAGGTCGAGCAGTGGCTCGTCGAGAACCACGATCCCGTCGTGATGGACCACCACCGCGAGAATTTCAGCCAGCTCTCGGATACGCCGGAGCGCCGGGCGTTCATGAAGAAGCTCGCCGCGCAGGGTTGGCTCGGGATGTCCTGGCCCAAGGAGTACGGCGGGCAGGAGATCGAGGGCGTATACGAGTTCATCCTGACCGAGGCGCTCGCCCGGCACGCCGCTCCGCAGATCGGCAAGGGCGTGGGCATCATCGGCAAGACGCTGATCCGCCACGGCAGCGAGAAGCTCAAGCAGGAATTCCTGCCGCAGATCCTGACGGCCGAGGTCGAGTTCGCAGTGGGCTACAGCGAGCCCCAGGCCGGCTCGGACGCGGCCAACATGCAGCTCAAGGCCGAGAAGGTCGAGGGCGGCTGGAAGCTCAACGGCCAGAAGATGTGGACCACCTCGGCGCACTTTGCCGACTGGTACTGGCTGGGCGCGCGCACCGACCCCGACAAGCCCAAGCACGACGGCATCTCGCTCTTCCTGATCCCGATGGATCACCCGGGGCTCGAAATACAGAGCCTGCCCACCATCGGCAAGGACACCACCAACCAGGTCTTCTTCGAGGATGTCTTCGTTCCGGACGACTACCTGGTTGGCAAGCGCGGGCGCGGCTTTCAGATGATCTCCGAGGCGCTCGATCTCGAGCGCTTCACGATGTTCACGCTCTCTCCGATCGCGGGTCGCACCGAGGTGCTCGTCGACTGGGTGAAGCAGACGAAGCGCGACGACAAGCCGCTCAAGGACGACCCGAACGTACGCCGCACGATCGCGCACATCGTGACCGACACGGCCGTCGCGAAGGGGTTGAGCACGCGCTTCCTGTGCGCTGCGAAGGACGGTGGCAAGCCGCCGTCGATCCAGTCGTCGCAGTACAAGCTCTTCACCACCACGCTTTCGCAGCGCGTCTGCAAGGACGCGTTGGACATCACGGGCCACGAGGGGACGATCATGGAGGGGCAAGAAGAAGCACCCCTTCTCGGTCGCTTCGAGGGCGCCTATCGCGCGACCATGAACGAGACGGTCGGCGGCGGGGCCTCGGAGATCCAGAAGAACATCATCGCCCGGCGCCACCTCGGACTGCCGAAAAACTTCTAGAGGACCCGATGGATCTCGATCTCAGCGAAGAGCAGCAGATGATCATCGACATGACGCGTGGAATGCTCGAGGAGCATTGCACGGTCGATGTCGTCCGCAGCGTGGAAGACGACCCGAAGGGCTATCCCGACGAACTCTGGAAGCAGATGGGAGAACTCGGCCTCAATGGGCTGCTGATTCCCGAGAGCTACGGGGGCGGCGGCCTGGGTGTGCTCGAAGCAGCGCACGTCTACGAGGAGCTCGGGCGAGCGATGGCGCCGGTCCCCCACTTCGTGAGCTGTGTGATGGCCGCCGGCGTCCTGATGGAGGCCGGCAGTGACGTGCAGAAGGACGAGTGGCTGCCGAAGCTCGCCGACGGCTCCGCGATCCTGACACCGGCCTGGTACGAGCCGGATCACGGCCAGGGCGAACTCGGCGTCCAACTCGAGGCGAAGCGCGATGGGGACGACTACGTGTTGAACGGCGTGAAGCGCTCGGTCCCCTACGCGAGCGCGGCAGATCGCCTGCTGGTGCTCGCCCGTTCGGACGCCGGAGTCGAGCTGCTGCTCGTCGATCCCGACGCCGAGGGGGTCACGTCCACCTTCTTCAAGTCGCAGGGGCGCGAACCGCACTACCGCATCGATTTCGAAGGGGTTCGCGTGACCGCGAGCGACCGGATCGGAGAGCCGGGGTCGGGCTGGAAGACGTGGAACAAGGTGATGCTCGACGGCATCATCCTGATCGCCGCACAGGCGATTGGCGGGGCCGACCGCTGCCTGATGGAGACCGTCGAGTACGCGAACGAGCGCGTGCAGTTCGACAAGCCGCTCGGCGCCTTCCAAGCGCTCGCGCACTACATGGCCGACGCCTCGACCCACATCGAAGGCGGCCGTGTGCTCGTGCACGAGGCCGCGTGGAATCGCGCGCAGGGTCGATCGATCGCCCGGCTGGCGCCAATGGCGAAGCTCTTCTGCTGCGAAACGTACCGCGAGACGACGCGGGTTTGTGCGCAGATCTGGGGCGGCGTCGCATTCACGATCGAGTACGACCAGCAGATGTTCTTCCGGCGCGCCAAGCACCTGCAACTCTCGTGGTGGGACACACCTTACCTGGAGGAACTCGTCGCGGCGGATGTCCTCGATTCCTGAGGCACCTGCCAGCCGGGACGCAGCATGTCGATTCCCCCTGCCCTCGACGGCGTGACCGTGCTCGACCTGGCCTCGGTCGGGCCCGCGGCGCGTTGCTCGCGCATCCTCGCGGACTACGGGGCGCGGGTCGTGAAGGTGGGCACGCCTCCCCGCAAGGCAGGCGTGCAGGTAGAGCCGCACTACCACGCGTATTCGGGCTCTCGTTGGATGCAGCGCGTGCGCATCGACCTCAAGGCGCCGGCCGGAAAGGCCGCCTTCCTGAGACTCGTCGAAAAGGCGGACGTGGTGATCGAAAGCCTGCGGCCCGGCAGCGCGAAGCGCCTGGGCCTGGGCTACGACGACTTGCACGCCTTGAACCCGCGCATCGTCTATTGCTCGACCAGCGGCTACGGACAGAGCGGCCCCATGTCGGCGTGGGCGGGGCACGACATCAACTACCTGGCCGTGGGCGGGTTCCTGCACACGTCCAACCGACGCGCCGACGGCGGGCCCCCGCTCCCCGGCGCCACCGTGGCCGACAGCGCGGCCGGCGGCATGCACGCGGCCCTGGCGATCCTGGCGGCGCTGCTGCGACGCGCAAAGACCGGCGAGGGCGAGTACCTGGACGTCTCCGTGACCGAGGGCGTCCTTTCGCTGATGGCGCTGAACATCGACCAGCACCTGGCGACGGGTGCCGAACCCGGCCCGGGCCACGACATCCTGACCGGCCGCTACGCGTGCTACGACACCTACGAGGCGGCCGACGGCAAGTGGCTCGCGGTGGGTGCCATCGAGCCGCGCTTCTACGCGAACCTCTGCAAGGCGCTCGACTGCGAGGACTGGCTCGAGCGCCAACTCGACGATGAAGTCCAGGAGGACATCCGCGCCGCCTTCCGCGCGGCGTTCGCGAAGCGAACCCGGGACGAGTGGGTCGCGGACCTCTCGCCCAACGACACCTGCGTGGCCCCCGTCTACACGATTGCCGAATTGGCCGCCGACACGCACCTCCAGGGCCGCGGCGCCTTCTGCGAGGCGACCCACCCCGAGAACGCGAGCTTCCGACAACTCGCGCCGGTGCTCGCGGGCATGAAGCAGCCCGACGGGCCGGTCGACGCGCTCGTCGCGTCCGAGACCGACACCGACGAACTGCTGCGGGAAGCGGGCCTTTCCGCACGAGAGATCGAGGAACTGCGCGCCGACGGCGTCGTCGCCTGAAGCGAGGAAGGAGTTCACCCATGTCCGACCTGCCGGCCGAAGTCCAGGAGTGGATCGGCCAGAAGCTCTACCCGCTCGAGGGCGAATTCGACGTCGAGCAGGGCTACATCTTCACGACCTGTGCCTCCGTCGAGAACGGCAACCCGATCTACTGGGAAGAGAAGGCGGCGAACGAGATCACGGACGGCGTGATCGCACCGCCGGCGATGATCTCGGCCTGGTTCCGTCCGCACTTCTGGGCGCCGAATCGCAGCGAGCAGGTGATGCCCCTCCAGGTGCACTTCGACCTGAAGGAAACCTTCGGGCTGCCGGAGGCCGTGATGAGCGACAACACGATCACCTTCGGCGAGCCGGTGCGACCCGGCGACCGGCTCTCCACCTGGCAGGTGCTTCGAACGGTGAGCGCAGAGAAGAAGACGAAGCTCGGCACCGGGCGCTTCTGGGACATCGACGTCGAGTACGTCAACCAGCGCGGTGAGTGGGTGGGCACCGAGAGCTACACGGGCTACGGCTACCGGAGGGATTCGTGATGACCTACCAGATCCTGACCGCGGACCAGGTGAAGCCCGGCGACGAGCTCCCCGAACTCTCGAAGGACGTCTCACCCGTCACCGTGGTGCTGGGTGCCATGGCGAGCCGCGACTGGCGACCCCAACACCACGACCACAAATTCGCGACCGAGAACAACGGTGTGCGCGACATCTTCATGAACACCCCGAATCTCGCAGCTTGGTTCGAGCGCTACATCACCGACTGGACCGGTCCCTACGGCCGGGTGGGCTGGATCCGCTTTCGCATGCAGGACTCCGTCTTCCCGGGTGAGACGATGGTCTTCAGCGGCACGGTGAAGAGCGTCGACGTCGACGACACGGGATGCTCCTGGGTCGAGGCCGACCTCGAACTCGTCAGCGGCGGGCGCATCACCACCGTCTGCACGGCCCGTGTGGCGATTCCCGCGCGTGAGGGCGACAACCCCTGGAAGCGGCGAGGCAACGACTGGGCGCCCCGCGCCGCGGCCTGACGCGCGCCTCCGCAGCACGCGCGATAACCGGCAGGTTTCAGCCGCTCAGCCGGGGGTCGTAGGTGCCGAAGCTCCAGACGTGGCCTTCGGGATCGCGGCAGCTATAGCCCCGGCCGCCATGGCCCGCGTCCTCGAGTTCCATCAGGATCTCGGCACCAGCCTCCACCGCACGCGCGTGGTGGGCGTCCGCATCCTCGACGATGATGTAGCTGCCCCCAGAGACGCGTCCGCCGAGGTCCGACGGGGGTCTCACGGCCTCATCGTAAGCGTTGCCACCGTGGGAATTCGCAGAGCCGAGCATGATCATGTCGCTCCCGAGGAGCAACTGGCAGTGCACGATCGTGCCGTTCTCGCCCGGTACCACGAGTTGCTCTTCGAATCCGAAGGCCTGGCAGAGCCACTTGATCGCGGCCGGCGCATCGCGGTACCGGAAGCTCGGAACGATGCAACCGCCCACCCTCTTCTGTGCTTCCGACATCGAGGCTTCCTCCCAGTCCGGACCTTACCACCCACTCGAGATTCTCATGAGCGTCTGAGGTTCTCCGCGCACCACGCGTAGAGCTTCGGGTCGCTCGTGGGCTCGAAGCATAGAAGGCTCTCCGGATCATGCGGGCCGTCTCTTTCGGCGCCGTGTTGCCTTGCAGGTCACCACTGATACCGTGTCCGCAAGCTTCTGGGATCGCCCCGGAGCGCGAGTCCGGCCCCACGAGGCCGCGTAGCGCCGCCATCCCCAGCCCTTCGGGAACTGCCCACGATGAAGCCAGCGTACTTCGCGATCGTTCGGGATGTCCTGCTCCTGTTGCCCCGGCTCCTCCTCGTGAGCCTCCAACTGCTGCTGCGACAGGGGTTCAGCAAGCCGTCGAATCGACTGCGCAAGTTCACCTCCGTCGAATGGCTTGCCGAACATCTGGATCTCGACCCTCGACTGATCGACAGCGCGACCGTCGAAGAGGCTCACACCGGCACTGCCACTCGATCGCGCCTGATGATTCGTTACGCGGGGCATCTCGAGACGCCGCCCGGGCCCCCTTCCCTGTTCATCAAGTCCACGCCGCCCGGCTTCGGATCGGCACTCTTCGGCGCGCTGTTCGAGCTCGGCGGCAACGAAGTCGCGTTCTACCGGCACATCCGACCGGCCGCGCCGGTCAGAACACCCGGGGTCTACTACTGCGAGGGCAACTCCAGCAGCTACGCGATACTGCTCGAAGACCTGACCGACAAGGGCTGCGATTTCACTGACCTCGCCAAGCGGTGCTCTCGCGAAGAAGCGACGCGCATCCTCACCACCCTCGCACAACTGCACGCACGATTCTGGCAGAGCGAACGATTCGACACCGACCTGGCATGGGTCAACCGCTTCGAGACGAATCGGGACTTCCGGCTGTTGAACCTGGTGCGGAACTTGAGCGTTCCGATTGCCTTCAAGAAATTCGGCCACGTCTTGCCCGACCCGATTCGCGAAGTCATTCCGCATCTGATGAAAAACTATCGCCGCCTCGAAGAACAGTGGGCACAGGAGCCCCGGACCCTGTTGCACGGGGATGCCCATCTCGGAAACATGTACTTTCAAGACGGCCATGCGGGCCTGCTGGACTGGCAGGTCACCCAGCTGGGCCAGGGCATGCGGGATGTCGCCTACTTCTTGATCAACTCGACGAGCGAGAAGCTACGTCTCGCACACCAGGAAGAGCTGATCCGGCACTACCTGGCGACACTCCGCGACCTGGGTGTCTCGTTGAGCTTCGACACGGCGTGGCGGCAGTACCGGTTGCAGAGTGTCTATGCCTGGACGGCGGGCATCGTGACCGCACCGAGCAAGTTCCAGTCTGAAGACGTCGTCGTGGCCGGCCTGAAGCGATCTTGCAGCGCGATCCTCGACCTGGACGCGATCGAGTTGATCCGAGAGCTGTGAAATCGGCACGAAGATCGGCTGCCGGTTCGCGTCCTAGGGGATAGGAAGCGCGAAGGCGACGAGTGAGTCGCCCGCCGGCACCCCGAAGAGTCCGTGACCGCCGGCGGCGATCACCACGAACTGCCGTCCGTCCTCGCGCAGGCGATACGTCATCGGCGTGGCCTGCGCGCCGGTGGGAAGCCGTCCGCGCCAGAGCTCTTCGCCGCTGTCGGTGTCGAACGCGCGCAGGAAGTGATCCGTGGTCGCCCCGATGAAGCTGAGTCCGCTCGCAGTCGTCACGGGACCACCCAGGTTCGGCACGCCGTTGGGGATGAAGAGCCAGATCGGGAAAGGCGCTAGGTCGCGCGCGGTTCCCAGCGGCCGCTCCCAACGGATGCTGCCCGTCGCCACGTCGATGCCGAAGAGCTTTCCCCAGGGCGGCGGATTGCAGGGCGCACCCGAACTCGAGAAGAGAACGTCGCGCTGCACGCCGTACGGCGTCCCGTCCTGGGGCTCGTAGCCGAAGTCGGGAGGAGCGTCCGGAAACATCTCGTTCCACTCGGGGCGGGGAATCAACCGGATCAAGCCGGCCGCCTGTGTGCTGTTCGCGACGAGGATACCCCGGCCCTCGTCGATCGAGAGGCTCCCCCAGTTGAAACCCCCGATGTAGCCCGGAAACTGCACGGTCCCCTGCAGCGAAGGCGGTGTGAAGATCCCCTCCGAGCGCAGCGACTCGATCTTCTTTCGGCACTCCGAGCGGTGCCACGGCGTCGGACCCCAGGCGTCTTCCGGACGCAGCTGCGCCGGGTGGAGGGGCGGCGGTCGCGTCGGAAAGGGCTGCGTGGGCGACAGGTACTCACCCGCGACCGGGCCCTGGGGCACCGCCCGCTCCTCGACCGGGAAAAGCGGCTCACCGGTGCGGCGATCGAGGAAGAAGAGATGGCCCATCTTGGTGGCCTGCACCACGGCGGGCACGATCTCGCCCTCGCGCGGGAAGTCGAAGAGCAGCGGCTGCGAGGCCACGTCGTAGTCCCAGACATCGTGGTGCACGGTCTGGAAGTGCCAGGCGACCTCGCCGGTATTGGCATCGAGCGCCACGAGGGAGCTCGAGTACTCGTCGAGGCCGTCGCGATCTCCTCCGTAGAAATCGGGCGACGTGTTGCCCGTGGGAACGAACACGAGCGACAGCGCGGGGTCGCCCGAGAGCGTCGTCCAGGCGTTGGTGGTACCGCGGCGGTAGCGCACCCCCGCAGGCGGAGGCGGCGCGTCTTCCGGCACCGGGTCCCAGGCCCAGAGCTGCGCGCCGGAGCGTGCGTCGAAGGCGCGCACCACACCCCCCGGCATGTCGACCCGCCGGTTGTCGAGGATCATCGTCCCGGTGACGACGCGGTCGCCGATCACGAGCGGCGCCGAGGTCACCCCGTACTCGCCCGGCCGCGCCTCGCCCACGCCGCCGCGCAGGTCGACCGCGCCCGCAGCGCCGAAGCCCGCGCAGGGGAGCCCCGTCTCGGCATCGAGCGCAATCAGGCGCGCGTCGAGCGTGCCCGTGAAGATGCGGGTCGCGCAGGTCGCGTCCGGTGCCGCGCGGACGTCGCGCCACACGGAGACCCCGCGGCAATTGATGATGTACATGCCCGTGTGATCGACCCGCGGGTCGTAGGCCCAGCGCTCCTCGCCGGTCTCGGCGTCGAGGGAGATCACGCGGTTGAAGGGCGTACAAAAGACCAGGTTCTCGCCCACCAGGATCGGCGTCACCTGGAGGGCGCTCGGCATCTTCGCGCCGCCGGTCCCGTCGTCAAAGTCACCGGAGCGGTAGCTCCACGCAATCTCCAGATCGGCCACATTGTCGCGGTCGATCTGGGTCAGCGGCGAGTGCCGCGAGCCGTGGGCGTCGCCCCCGTAGGCGGGCCATCCTGCGATCGGACCCCCCAGCTGGAGCTCGGGCGCTCCACAACCCAGGAGCAGCGCGGCGACGAGAAAGGCGGACGGTCGAAGCGCGCTCTGCATTAGGCGCAGCTTACAACGAGAGTCCGTCGAGGTGGATGGGAAGCCGGCAGAATCCGCGTTCAGGCAGCGATTCGGGCCTCGAAGTAGCGCCCATGGCGCGAT
>JAYGDB010000036.1:0-21902 GCA_046583095.1 Myxococcota bacterium
CGTGGTCTGGTTGCCAGACATGAAAGCTGCGACGTAGACCGTCGTCCCGTCGGTCGCCAGTGCTCGCGGCGTGTCGGAAAAGAATGTCAGCACGTCGATCGGCGTCCCGCCGATCGTGTTCCCCAGGTTCGTCCCGTCGAAAACCCAGACGTCGGCGCGATCGATTCCCGGCGTTGCGAAGCGCGGATCGGCGGGATTGCCGCCGCCGAAGACCCCCGAAATGGAGGCGTGGGTACGATGCTGACCCCGGTGGGCCGTGGTGATGAACGCTCGGTTCCCGCCCGGACCCGCGAACACGATGTCCCGCGGCTCGTCGCCGACCAGCAGCGTGCGAGTCACGATCGGCACCGAGCCCGAAAGATCGACGATACTGATGCTGTCGGAGAGATGGTTCACGACCCAGACTTCGTCGTTGTTCCGAGCAGCCACCGCGACGGGTTCCATGCCCACCGGCACCGAAATCGCGAAGGTCAGGCCGCCTGCGCCGACGTCGAAAATTTCGAGCGAATTGTCCGCGGTGTTGACCGCAAATAGGTGCGAGCCATCTGGCGACAGAGTGATGGGACGTACATGACCACTCTCGAACGCGACGAAGGAACTCTGCGCATTACCCAGCGAACTCGAGAGCAAGAGGGCAAGCAACAGTAGAGAACGGCATCCGACTCGGATCAGCATTCTACCGAACTCAAATTCGATGTTTCGCGAGCCATGCGCACCACCAACAACAGCGACGTACCAAACAGCGAAGCAAGAACAAACCCCGAATCCGCTACCTGCAATTATAACAGGGAAACCGTCGAATCCGTTGAGAGATCTGCTCGAGACGCAACGACAGCCTCAACTACGTTTCGGGAGCTCGCCTTTCTTGCGAGCGGGTCGCGGTGGCGAAGCCACGGTGTCTCGCTCGGGTGCGGCCTGCTGCCGTTTCGTGCCGTGTAGGACATCCGCAAAGTCGCTGTTTTCGGTCGCTAGCGAGTGGCCCGGTCAGCTCGCAGTACCGCTCTGGTCAGGAGTGAGGAGTCGGCCGGGGTCGCATCAGGCCGCAGGCCCGCCATCCTCGCTATCTTCGCGGCAGCCGGTCGGGGTTCGATTCCTTCCCGAGCCGGCGGTCGAGACACGCCACGTACGCCGATGAAGACGATTTCTCTCGCCTACCTCTCGCTGGGCCTGTTGGCCTGCTCGCCGGCTGTCCCGCCGCGCAACGTGGTGCTGGTTGTCGTCGACACCCTGCGGGCTGACCACCTGGGCGTGTACGGGTACGAGCGGCCGACGTCGCCGCGCATCGACGCATTCGCGGCCGACGCGCTGCGCTTTGCGGATGCGACGAGTCCCGCGCCTTGGACGTTGCCCTCCCTGGCGACGTTGATGACGTCCCTGTATCCGTCCGTCCACCGCGCGACCTCGGAGAGCGATCTCGAAGACATGACTTGGTATTTTCAGCCCCGGGAGTTTCGTGCCTTCTCGAAGCTGCACGACGCGCACCTCACCCTGGCGGAGATCCTGCGTGACGCTGGGTTCGCGACCTGGGGGGCCGTGCAGGGCAGCTATCCAACCGGGGTCTTTGGGCTGGCGCAGGGCTTCGAGACCTACCGGCAGAACGCCACGCCCGGAATCCGCTTCGATCTCGAGGACGCCTTCGCGTGGCTCGACGCGAAGCAGCCGAAGCGCTTCCTCCTCTATCTCCACGTAATAGAGGTGCACGCCCCCTACACGCCGATCGAGATCCGGCGCGGCGCCCACCGGAAGCTGGATCCCGAGCGTATGCCGTACTACCGCGAGGCGGTTGCAGAGGAGCGACTTCGCTTCTTGAAGTCGGACTTCGATCCGGGCTATCGCGGTCCCATCGACGGCTCGCAGGAAAACCTGAGCCAGTTCACGCGCCCCGGGACGCGCGTGCGAGCCCGGGATGTGCAGCAGTTGGTAGCGCTCTACGATCGCGGCATCGCCTACGTGGATCACTGGGTGGGCGAGTTGATCGACGGTCTCCGGGAGCGGGGGCTGTACGACGAGACGATCGTCGTGCTCACGTCGGACCACGGCGAGGAGTTCTTCGAGCACGGGCGGTTCGAACACAGCTTCTCTTACTACGAAGAGATGCTGAAGGTGCCGCTGATCGTCCGGGTCCCGGGCGAAGCGCGGGGTGTCGTGGTCGATGAAACGGTGGGCTTGGTGGACGTGCTACCGAGCCTGCTCGACTGGCTCGAGATTCCCGCGCCCGACGGCTTGCAGGGACGCAGCCTGCGGCCGGGAGCCGGCGGCGACGAAGCGCCCGAGCGGGCGTACCTCGGCGAGGCGAGCCTGCGCAAGGGCGACCTCGCGCTGCGCGGCCCGGGCTGGAAGTACATCCGGTCCGGCCAGGGGAATGAAGAGCTCTACGACCTCGTTGCAGATCCCCGCGAGCGCACGAACCGCTGCGCTCAGCAACCCGCCGAGTGCGACAGGCATCGCGCGCATCTGGCAGAGCGGGTCGCCGAGCATCGCGCGCGCGCAAAGCTTCTCGCCAAGCCGGAGCCCGCGATGATCGACGACGCGACTCTCCAGGAGTTGAAGGCGCTCGGCTACGCGGACTAGCTCGCGGCGGGGCCTGGGTCGCGGGCCTAGAAGCGCCTGCGGTTCTTCTTCCGGCCGGGGATCACGTCACCGTGGGTGAGTTCGAGGGCTTTCAAGGCGACCGCGCGTGCCGCTTCGTTGGCGTCCTTGAACGACTCCTCCTCGAGGTGATACTTGGCGGTGCGGAAGTCGTCGGGTCGGAACGAGGTCTCGATGCGAGGGCGCAGGGCGAAGACTTGACCCATGTTGACGTCGAGGGAGGAGAACCCGGACTTCTTCGCCGGGGCCTTTTTCGCGGGTGCTTTCTTGGCCGCGGGTGCTTTCTTGGCGGTTTTCTTGGCCGTCATGACGTCAGCTTAGCCGCCCTGGCGATCCTGCGCGTGTAGGTAGGCCGGATCTGCTGAGCTTCGCGAGGCAATCCCGTCTAGTGGATCGAAGGCACCTGCTGGTGCAGCTGTTCCACGAGTTCGCGAATGGCGGCTGCCCCCTCGCCCTCGGGATCGAGCTCGAGATAGCGCTCGAGATCCATCAACGCGGGACGGGCGCAATCCAGGCCGTGGTAGATCAGCCCCCGGTCGCGCAGTTCGGAGGGGGAGTCCGGTACCAGGAGCAGGCACCGATCGCAGCAGGCGAGCGCCGCCTCGAATTCTCGTCGTGAGGCGTAGATCGATTTCAGGTTCGAGAGCATACGGAGAAGGATCGACTTGTTGCCCGCGGGCGCGAGCAACTCGGGCGTGAGCTCCGCGTCCGCGCCGAGCGCGGCGGTGAGTCGGGTCTTGCACTCCCGGGCCGTGGTGATCCGCCCCTCGAAGGCGTCCACGATGATCGGATCATCGCCGACGCGTGCGAGGAAGTGGCCGGGGAAGTTCATGCCCGCCGCATCGAGCCCGACCCTTCGGGCGACCTCGATGTACACCACGCTGAGTGAGATCGGAATCCCCGTCTTCCGGTCGAGCACCTCGTTGATGAAGCTGTTGCGTGGGTCGTAATAGTCGTCGCGCGCGCCGTGGAACCCGTAGGCTCCGAAGATCTCGCGATTCAGGGCCTCGACCTGCTGCTCGAGGAGCCCGACCCCCTGCAGCGCTGGCAGGACGCCGTCGGCGATCCGGTCGAGCTTCGCCAGATAGGCGTCGACCGGCAGACCCGGAAACGCCTCGGCGGCGAGCCACAACGCGGCCTCGCCGAGGTCGATCTCCTCGTCGGCCCTCTGGGCGATCTCGGCGAATCGTTCGCGGGCGGGATTGGGCGGCGAGAGTTCGGCCATCGTCAGTCTCGCGAAGTCGGAGTGAGCATGACGGCCGTCCGCGACTTGCCGCGGCGCACGACGATTTCCGCCGGTACGCCCACCTTCAGGCCGTCGAGCGAGTACGTGTAGTCGTAGATGTTCTCGACCGGGCGACCGTCGACTTCGATCACCACGTCTCCCGCGTGCAGCCCGGCCCTGTCGGCGGGGCCCCCGGCGGCGACGCCCGAGAGCTTGAGGCCCGGCGTGCCCTCGCTGTTCGTGTAGTCGGGGATCGTGCCCAGGTAGACTCGCAGCCCCGCACGGGGCAGCCCTGCGGCGGGGTTCTTCGTGGCCACGTACAGCGGCGCGTCTTCGTCTGCCGCAAGATCGCCCGCGATGCCGGCGACCAGCCGTGCGATCTTTGCGAGCGACTCGTAGTTGAGACGGTCGGGTACATCCCGCGGCGTGTGGTAGTCCTCGTGCGAGCCGGTGAATGCGCTCAGGACCGGTACCCTCCGCAGATAGAAGGTGGTGGCGTCTGTCGGCAGGTAGCTCTCGCCGAGCGGCTGGATGGGGAGCCCGATCGCAACGTTCCGTTGCTCGATGCGCCGTCGCCACACCGGGCTCGAGTCGACGCCCAGCAGCGACAACTTCTCGCGTAGGCGCCCGACCATGTCCATGTTGAGATAGGCGGCGATGCCGGCAGACAGATCCTGGTCGTGCCCCGGGCCCAGGCGCACTCGCTCGCGCTCTGCGAAGGCCGTCGAGCCGAGCAGTCCGAGTTCTTCGCCCGACCAGGCCGCGAAGACCACGTCTCGGCTCGTCTCGAGCCGACCCCCAGCTTGCTCGGCCGCGAGGTAGTCGGCGATCTCGATCAACGCCGCGACGCCCGAAGCGTTGTCGTCTGCCCCGCGGTGGATCGTGCCTCGCTCTTCGCCGCGGGCGAGTGAGTTGCTGCCTTCGCCGTGTCCGACGTGGTCGATATGGGCGCCGATCAGGATCACGGGTGCCGGCCTGGGGTTCGAGGCCGGCAGCCGTGCGAGCACGTTGCGTCCCTTCTGGCGCTGCTGGTGAATGTCGATTCGTCCGCCCAGCCGCAGGCCCTCGAGGACGAAGCCCGGCATCTGGATCTTGCGATCGAGACCGGCCTGCAAGTCGACGAGCGTATGACGAGAACCCCGGCGGATCAGCGCGTCGGCGGCAGCATCGCTCAAGCTTACTGCGGTGATGCTGGTTCCGGTCTGGGAGGCGTCGAAGCGCAGCGGCACCAGCTGCTTCCGCAGCTTCGAGCGCGGGCCGGTGACGAAGAGAATGCCGCGCGCACCCTTGTCGCGAGCGACCCTGGCCTTGTAGCGAAGGCTGCTGTGACGGTTGAGGCGGCGCCGCTGCTCTTCGTCGAGGCCTTCGGGCAGGTATCGCAGCACGAGTACCCAGCGGTCGCTGACGTCGAGGTGCGTGTAGTCGTCGATGCTGCCGAGCCCGTCCTCGTCGGGCGCGACGATTCCGTAGCCCGCGAACACGATCTCGGACGCAGGCACCTCGCCGACGCGCGAGAAGCTCAGGGGCCTCCAGTCCGTGTCCAGGACAAGGCCGTTGCCGTCTCCCGTACCGAGGGCGTTCTGCTCACCGAGCGAGACACCGGCCGTGAAGCCAAACTCCTGGAAGTAGGTGCCGTCGTCGCCCGCGGGCTCGAGCCCCCGTGACCGCAGTACTCGGGCGACGTAGCCGGTGGCGATGCGCTCGCCGGCGCTTCCCGTGAGCCGACCTTCCGTCGCATCGGAGCTGAGGTCCTCGACGAGTTGACGCAATTCGGCGGGCTCGATCGCGCTCGAGAGTCTCGCGGGGACGGCAAGCAGGGGGCCGGCCCCGTGGAAGCTCCGGGACGGAAGCCCGAGACGCCGGCGCGCCAGGTCGTCGTTCCACGCGCCGCGGTACAGCTGCGAGCGCCCGTTCAGAGGCTTGCGGGTGAAGACCAGTTCGCTCCCGTCCGGAGAAAAGACGGGCAGGCTGTCGAATCCGTCCTGCTCGGTGATGCGAACGGGTGCCCTGCCTCCGTTCGCCTGCACGATGTAGAGATCGAAGTCGCCGAAGCCGTGGACGTTGGTCGAGAAGATCAGATAGTCGCCGGACGGGTGGTAGAAGGGAGCCCAGGAGAGCGCCCCCAGGTGGGTGAGCTGGCGGACGTCGCTTCCGTCCTTGGCCATGCTGAAGATCTCGGCCCGTGCGTGGTCTTCGCTGAAGCGGCGGAAGACGATGCGCTTCCCGTCCGGGCTGAAGAACGGCCCCCCGTCGTAGCCGACGGTGTCGGTCAGGCGTCGCACCGAGCCGCCCCGGGCGTCCATGATGTAGATGTCGATGAAGCGCGAGAGATCCGACTCGGCGTGCTTGCGCTGCTCGTCCGACAGCGCGGCAGAGAAGTCCCCGTTGGGAGCGTAGACGTGACGGTTCGACGCGAAGACGATCTGCCGGCCGTCGGGAGACCAGGACGCCTCGGCGTCGTAGCCGGGCGACGAGGTCAGCCGAAGCGGGCGGTCGTGGCCGAGGGGTAGGCGCCGGCTGAAGATGTCGTAGTGGGAGTCGTAGTCCCACTGGTAGCGACGCTCCTCACCGCTCTCGCGCCGTTCCAACTCCTGGCCCTGGAGGTTCGTGCTCTCGGGGTCGAGGTGCGTCGACGAGAAGAGCAGTCGGGTGTCGCTGGGATGGATCCAGCCGCAGGTGGTCTTGCCGATGCCCGGCGACGCGCGCTGTACGCGGCCGGACGCGAGATCCATCAGGTAGATCTGGAAGAAGGGATTCCCCGGCTCGCGCTCGCTCTGAAAGACCAGCTTCGTGCCGCCTCGGTTGAAGTAGCCCTCGCCCGTACGGTGTCCCTCGAAGGTGAGTTGACGGGCCGGGCCGAGAGGCGACAGCCGCGTCGGCTGTGTCTTCGCCTCGTTCGAGCCGCTCCGGGGGGCTGCCTGCACGCAGGAGAGGCCCGCGGCCGCGATCAAGGCGGCCGCGGCGAGCGGGAGGGAGCAGGGCCTGGGCATCAGAAGCGCGGAGTGTCGCGGACAGCCTCGAGGCCCGCAAAGCGCCCCATGGGGTCGAAGCTGCAGTGCCACGGCTGCAGCGTCGCGGCAGCACTGCAGCGGCGCAGTCCGCGGGCGTCCTGAGAGGGTCTCGGAGTCGGCACGCGCTTTGCTCTTACCTCGAACCAGCGGAGCAGATGCCCGAGGAGAAGGGAGCCAGATGTCCATGACCTACGAGATGGATCCTGAGATCGACCGATACTTCAGTGCCGACCGGGCTCCGAGTCCCGGGATCGCGGCCGTGCTCTCGGTGTTGGCCCCCGGCCTTGGCCAGATCTACGCGGGGCGCCTGCTCGCGGGTGCCCTGTGGTTCCTCGGCACCTGCCTGGCGTACTCGGCAGTGCTGCTTCCGGGGTTCCTGGTCCACGCCTTCTGTATCTGGTCGGCCTACAAGGGGGCCCTCTACTGGTCGCGGTACTGAGCCGGCGACAGGCATCTCGCATCGCGGGGGAGTAAGATCGCGGATCCTCGTGCCCGGCGTGGCGTGGGGCGAGGATCTTGCTCATGGCCCAGCGCACAGATGATCTTCGGATCCAGAATCTCCGACCCCTGTTGCCGCCGGCGATCCTCATGGAGGAGCACGCCGCCAGCGACGAGGAGACGGCCGTCGTCGTCCGGGGCCGTGAAGAGGTCACGCGCATCCTGAAAAACGAGGACGACCGGCTCTTGGTGGTCGTCGGTCCGTGCTCGATCCACGATCCGCGCGCGGCTCTCGAGTACGCGAGCCGCCTCGCCGAGGTCGCCCACCAGCATCGCGACGATCTCTGCATCGTAATGCGCGTCTACTTCGAGAAGCCCCGCACCACCATCGGGTGGAAGGGGCTCATCAACGACCCCCACCTCGATGGCAGCTTCGCGATCAACGAGGGCCTGCGGGCCGCTCGCCGCTTCCTGCTCGACATCCTCGCCCTCGACCTGTCGGCGGGAACCGAGTTTCTGGACCCGATCACGCCGCAGTTCATCGCCGACCTGATCTGCTGGGGCGCGATCGGCGCCCGCACCTCCGAGAGCCAGGTACATCGCGAATTGGCATCCGGGCTCTCGATGCCGGTCGGCTTCAAGAACGGAACCGACGGCAGCGTGCAGATCGCTATTGACGCCATCCGCTCGAGCGCCAACCCCCATCACTTCCTGTCGGTGACGAAGCAGAGCGTCGCCGCCATCGTGGCGACCCTGGGAAACTCCGACTGTCACGTGATCCTGCGCGGGGGCAACAGCGGCCCGAACTTCGGCCGGGAGCAGGTGAAGGACGTGGCCGACGCCCTCGAGGGTGCCGGCCTGCCCCGCAAGGTGATGGTCGACTGCAGCCACGCGAATAGTGGGAAGCGCCACCAGGTGCAGACAGAGGTGGCGCACGACCTGGCCGGTCAGATCGCCGAAGGCAGCCGCGAGATCTTTGGTGTGATGCTCGAGAGCTTCCTCGAAGACGGCAACCAGGAGCATTCCCAGGAGTCCGGTGCCGAAGGGCTCGTCTACGGAAAGAGCATCACCGACGCCTGCATGGGATGGGAACGAACCGTACCCGTGCTCGACGAACTCGCCGGAGCCGTTCGCCAGCGCCGCAGCTAGGCGCCCGCGCGGACGACAGGAGAACGACATGCCCGAGTACTGCAAGGTGGAGAAGGACGGCCGTATCCTGACCGTCACCCTGAACCGCCCGGAGCGCTTGAACGCCCTGCATCCGCCGGCCAACTCAGAGCTGGGAGAGATCTTCGACGAGTTCGCGGACGATCCCGAGCTGTGGGTGGCCATCATCACCGGTGAGGGCCGCGGCTTCTGCGCGGGCAACGACCTGAAGTTCCAGGCCGAGGGCAAGATGAAGGGCGTGGAGGTGCCGACCCGCGGCTTCGGCGGGCTGACGGCGCGCTACGACTGCGACAAGCCCGTGATTGCAGCGGTGAATGGCGTCGCGATGGGCGGCGGCTTCGAGATCGCCCTGGCTTGCGATCTGATTATCGCCTCCGAGGACGCGAAGTTCGCGCTCCCCGAGCCGCGGGTGGGGCTCGCAGCCCTGGCCGGTGGTATTCACAGGCTTCCGCGCCAGATCGGCATGAAGCACGCGATGGGCATGATGCTCACGGGTCGCCGCGTCTCGGCTCGGGAGGGACACGAGCTGGGCTTCGTCAACGAGGTGGTTCCGGCGGCGGAGTTGATGGCGACGGCCAGGCACTGGGCCGAGCAGATCTGCGAGTGCGCGCCCCTCTCCGTGCGGGCCAGCAAGCAGGCGGCCATGCAGGGGATGGCGTACGGGACGATCGAGGCGGCCATGGATGCCAAGTACGACGGCATCCGCGAGATGGTCAAGAGCGACGACTTCATCGAGGGACCGAGGGCATTCGCGGAGAAGCGCAAGCCCGCCTGGAAGGGCCGTTAGCGCTCCCGCACAGGAGCGGTCGAGCTGGTTCCAGGAGACCTTCGCGGCGCTTGGCGTACGCCACTTTCGCGTCCTGTGGATCGGGACGCTGTTCGCCTTCCTGGCGTTCTTCATGTCGACCGTCGTGCAGAGCGTCGTTGCATTCCAGCTCACGGGAAGCAACTCGGCGGTCGGCTTCGTGGTCTTCGCCCAGGGAGTCGCGATGTGCCTGCTGGGCCCCCTCGGCGGTGCGATGGCCGATCGACTGCCGAAGCGGCGGGTGATTGCGAGCTGTCAGCTCCTCACCACCGGGGTCTTCTTCGGCCTCGCCACCGTGATGGCGACGGGCGCGATCACGGTGGCGTGGCTCGCGCTCGGATCGATGCTGATGGGCGTGACGTTTGCGTTCTTGGGGCCGACCCGGCAGGCCTTTGTGGTCGAGCTGGTTCCGGACGCGATGCGCGGCAACGCGGTGGCCCTCTCGGGTGTCGCGAATAACGCGTCGCGGGCCGTCGGTCCGGCGCTGGCGGGCGTGATGCTGGCTTGGGCGGCCTCCGGCGCCACCGGCGCCTATCTTGTGATGGGATCGCTGTATGCGATCTCGCTGCTGACGGTCCTCGCGCTGCCGCACTCGCCCCCGCGATCGAACGTCAGGGACACGCAGGTTCTCGAGGATATCGTGGTCGGACTTCGCTACGTCCGCGATCACCGGCGGCTGCGGCTGCTCGTGCTCCTCTTCATGCTCGTCATCATGCTCGGCTTCCCCCACGTGACCCTGCTTCCGGGACTGGTCGAGAACGCGCTCGGGCGCCGGGCGGAGTCGGTCTCGGTGCTCTTCAGCCTCTCCGCCATTGCGGCCCTCGTGACGAGCCTGCTGGTCGCCCGCAAGGCCGACTCCGCGTCGGGTGTCGCGATCTTCTCGGCGCTGGGACTCGGCTTCGGAATTTCGCTCCTACTGCTGGCGCTCGCCCCGACCTTCGAGATCGCGATTCTCGCGATGCTCGTGCTGGGCGCGACCAGCGGCGGGTTCCAGGCGTTGGGGATGGCGATGGTGATGCGCGAGACGGAGCCCTTGTTCGCCGGCCGCGTCATGGCGCTCACGATGATGGCGTTCGGCGGCTTCGGTCTCGTCGGCCTGCCGGTGGGCTTCCTGGGTGACGCGGTCGGAGAGCGTGCGACGCTGGTGGGCATGGCCGCCGTGGTCTGCGCGGTGGTGCTGTGGCTGCGCTCCGCCCTCGCACGAACCCGCTGATCAGGGAGCGGGTCGCAGCCTCCTCGACACCGGATCTGGCGGGCTCACTCCGGGTTGGCAGCGAGGGCCGTGTCGAGCACGTCGAGCCCGTGTTGCAACTCCGACTGCTCGATGACCAGCGGTGGCGCCAGTCTCAAGTTCTTCTCACCGGCGGTAATCAGCAGGACTCCGTCCTCGCGACAACGATCGACCAGGGGGCCCGCAGGCGATTTCAGCTCGACGGCGCGCAGGAGTCCCACCCCCCGCACCTCGACGACGCGGCTGGCGTGGCGCGCCGCGAGCTTCTCGAGTTGCTCGCCGAGGTAGCTTCCCATCTGCCGACCGTGCTCGAGCACGCCCTCCTCGATCAAAACGTCCATCACCGCGCACGCACACGCTGCCGCCAGGGGATTGCCGCCGAAAGTCGAAGCGTGGGTGCCCGGGACGAGCGAAATCGCGACGCGTTCGGTGGCGCACATTGCGCCGATGGGGATTCCGCCGCCGAGGGCCTTCGCGAGGGTCATGACGTCGGGCGTGACGTCGTGCTGCTCGTGGGCGAAGAGCGTCCCCGTGCGGCCCATGCCCGTCTGCACCTCGTCGAAGATCAGCAGGCAGCCGTTGCGGTCTGCCAGCTCCCGCAGGCCGCGTAGGAATCCCTCGGGCGCGGGCCGAACCCCGCCCTCCCCCTGCACGGGCTCGACCAGGATCGCTGCGGTCCTCTCCGAGAGCAGTGCCTCCACGGCGGCGAGGTCGCCGAAGGGGGCGTGATGGAAGCCGGGCACCAGGGGCTCGAAGCCCTGCCAATAGGCGGGGGTGCCGGTCGCACTCACCGTGAAGAGGGTGCGACCGTGGAAGCTGTTCTCGAAGGCGACGATCTCGTAGCGATCGTCGTCGCGGTCTCGGTGCCAGCGGCGGGCCAACTTCAGAGCGGCTTCGTTGGCTTCGGCGCCGGAGTTGCAGAAGAACACGCGATCCGCGAACGAGTGCCGAACGAGGCGCTCGGCCAACTCCGTTTGCGGCGCGGTGGTGTAGAGGTTCGAAACGTGCCAGATCTTGTGCGCCTGCTCATCCAGGGCCCGGACGAGCGCCGGGTGGCAGTGGCCGAGCACCGCCGTCGCGATGCCGCCCATCAGGTCGAGGTAGCGCTTCCCGTCGGCATCCTCGACCTGGCAGCCCTGGCCGCGCACGAGTGCGATCGGCTGGGGCCGGTAGTTTTGCACCAGGTAGGATTCGCCGCGCTCGGCGATCGAGGCATTCGTCTCGTTGCTCATGCTGCGAGAATATAGTCGCCCCGTTGAGCCGAATACAGGCCGGCCCGGGATGGCTCAGCGCGTGCGGCGGATGGCCCGGTAGGGGCGGACGCGTTGCTGCTTGCCTTTCACGAAGACCTCGGGGAGGGCCTCGCACGCGAACTGGTCGCGGACGCGCTCGTAGGTGGCGTGGCCGATCACGACGTCTCCCGGCTCTGCGATCGACGACTCGAGGCGGCTTGCCGTGTTCACCACGTCGCCAATTACCGTGTAGTCCTTGCGTTGGGGAGATCCAATGTCGCCGACGATCACCGAGCCGGAGTTGATTCCGATCCGCATTTCGAAGGCGCGCGTCGAGGTGGACTCGGCGTTGAGATCCGCGAGACGCTGCTGCATTCGCAGTGCGCAATCGACGGCTCGCGCCGCGTGGTCGGCCATTGGGAGGGGTGCGCCAAAGAAGGCCATCATGCCGTCGCCGCGAAATTTGTCGAGGGTGCCCTCGAGGGCGAAGACCTCTTCGGTGAGCCGCTCGAAGATCTGGTTCAGGACTTCGACGACCTCGCGCGGTGGCAGGCGCTCGGCGAGGGGCGTGAATCTCGTGATGTCTGCAAACAGGACGGTGACCTCGCTCTCCTCCGCGGACATGTCCCGCTCGACGACGCCCGGATCCCGGATGATCCGCTCGACGACCGCGGGGGAGCTGTAGCGCGACAGGCGCGCGCGCATCTCCTGCTCACGCCGGATGTTGTCTCGGAGTGCCGCTTGCTCGACCGCCACGGCCGATAGGATCGCGAGGGTCGAAAGTGTCTGCAGCTGAGCCGCCGTGAACGCGTGCAGCTCGCTCTGCTGATCGACGTAGATGAAGCCGATGACGCGGCCGTCCCGGTAGAGCGGCGCACACATCGCCGAGTGGATGCACAGGGCGATGATGCTGTCGGCACCGCCGAAGCGCGCGTCGATGTTCGCGTCCCTCACGAGCAGCGACTGCCGTTGCTTGATGCAGTCGTTCGCGATGTTCGTGCTGATGACGATCGGCTCGTCGGGAACGCCCTGGCGTGTGCGCGTGACCTCGGGCTCCGTCGTGTCCGTCTCTTCGTCGTAGAGGCAGATCACGCCGCGCTCTGCCGCGAGGTTGTCGAAGACGAGTTCGAGGATTCGTTCGAGGGTCTGTTGCAGGCTCTCGCAGGTGAGGAGCGCTTCGGCGGCCTCGCGGAGCAGGCTGAGCATGCCCGCGAAGTCCTCCATCGAGACCGGCGGGTCCGCGGCTACGGAGGCCTCGCGCGGCTTCGACATCAGGCTGGCTCTGCGGTCGGGAGCCGGGGGCGCGGCCGAGACTCCCGGGCCTGGGGACGCTGCCAACAGCGAGTCGAGGCGGCCCATGTCGAGTACCTCGGCGGGGCGTCCAGCCGCCTCCTGCTGGAACACCACGCGTGCCTCGCCGGTGGGGTTCGCGGGGCCAATCTCGACCCAGAGCTGGGCAGTGCCGATGTCGATGCAGTCGCCGTCCCGGAGTTGCCGCTGGCGCGTGCAACGGCTGTTGATCTTCAGGCCGTTCTTGCTGCCCAGGTCGCGGATCAGCCAGCCGTCGTCTGTTCTGCGGATCTCCGCATGCTCCCGCGACACGCTCTCGTTTCCCAGCACGAGGTCGCAATGCGGAGCGCGACCGATGCAGACCCGTCGATCTGCGACGACCATGCTGCTCTTGTCGCCGAGCGAATCCCGGTAGTGGACTCGGCAGAGATCCGGATCCTGCTGCCTGGCGTCCCGGCACTTTTCGTTCCTGCTGTCCACGCGCGTTTCCTCCACTCTCCTGACTCCGTATCGAGTTGTCCGCCGGGCTGCTTGACTCCACCCGCGGGGCTACCCTGATCGACGAATGTCCGCAGACCTGCACATCGAACCGCTGATCCCGGCCGTGCGGGAGACGGCCGTCGGGATCCTCGCTCGCGCGTTTCGCGACAACCCCCTCAACTGCGCGGTGATCGGCGGCGGTCCCGAACGCCGGTTGCGCTCGGTCGTTCACGGGATGCGGGGTGCCATTCGGAGCGCGATGGGCCGTTCGACGATCTTGCTGGGCCTGCGTCGGGAAAGCCCTGCGGGGGTGCTAGTGGCCGTGCCGCCGGGACGCTTTCCGGGTCCCCCAAGCGGTTTGTTCGACCAGTTGCGCTCTCTGCTGGGGCAGGGAGTTCGGGTCTCGACGCGCTGGGGTGAAGTCTCCAGGGCCTTCATGGAGGTTCATCCCGTCGAGCCGCACTGGTATCTCTCGCTGCTGGGAGTCGATCCGTCCCACCAGGGGCACGGGGTCGGCCTCGGGCTGCTCGAATACTGGCTCGCAGCCGTCGAGGGGGATCACCTGCCGAGCTATCTCGAAACAGATCGCGAGGAGAACGTCGCCTTCTACCAGCGCGTCGGTTTCGAGGTTCAGCTCGAGCTAACGGTTCTCGAGACACACGTCTGGTGCATGCACCGGGTCGCCTCGACAAGTCTCCCCCGAAGTGGAGCCTCCGATCTTCTGGACACGTCCTGACCGGAGACGCTGTGTGAGTCTCGAGGCCGGCTATCGCCCCGGAAAGCTGCTCAGAGTGACCCGGAGCAGTGCCCCACCCGGTCACCAGTTTCTGCTTGACGAGTTCCGGACTGCGTGTGAAAGTGGCCACACAAGCGCCGTTTACGCCTTGGGACGTCTCCCTGCGCAGCCCTTGCCAGAGCCACAGGTCTTGGGTTGTGGCACCCGTCGAGGAGCGGCCCGTGGGAAGGGGCCCTAGGCGCTAGAAGGCCCGACCTCTCTACCAGGGGGGCCGGGCCTTCGTGCCTCGGAGGGCCGGATCCAGGTGCTGGATCGCGTCCGAGGCCAGCCGCGGGCGTCGGTCTCCTGGGGATTTCGGCGTTTTGGGGCCCAGTGGCAGTTTCGGGGGAGTTTGCGAGGTTGTTCGGGCGCATGTCTGCTTCTGCTGGACCTCCCCGCTCAACGACCTCGAAGGCGAAGAGTTCCCTTCGAGACGACGATGGCCGACTCGTGCGCGGGCGGAAGAGCCGCGAGCGCCTCCGCGCTGCTGCGATGGAGCTCTTCCGCGAGAAGGGCTTCGACGGTGCCACCCTGCGCGAGATCGCGAAGCGCGCGGACATGGGTGCCAGCTCCATCTATCGCCACGTGCAGAGCAAGGAAGAGCTGCTGATCGACGAGTTGGAGGCGATCCAGGAGACGGCTTGGCAGCGGTTTCGCGAACAAGACGATCGGATGCGCCCGGCCCGAGAGCGCGTCCGCCACTTTCTCGACGTGCAGCAGGAGCTGTTGGTCGCCGATCGTGATCTCACGATGATCGCACTGCGTGCGAGTACGCGTCCCGAAGCGCCGGTGGCGCGACGCTCCCTGGTTCTCAACGACCGCACGATCGGGCTGCTCGCCGAGATCCTGCAAATGGGCCGCAAGCGAGAAGACCTTGTCCGCGACATCAATGTTCTCGAGGCGGCGTCCGCTCTCTTCCACATCACCCAGGGAGCGAGGATCCCCTGGGCGAATGGCCTCGTCAGTGCGAAGGCCTGCCAGCGATCGATTCGCGCCGGCGTCGATCTGCTGTTCCGGGGGATCGCGCCCAGGTAGGTTGCCTGGCGGTTCGATTGCTACCTGGCCAGGACCGGATTCCCCTACCCGCTCTCGGGCGTGAACTTCACCCTCATCTCGGTGCACGAGCGCACCAGCGAAGAGGGCACGACGACCGGGCCGCCGGCGCTGTACTGCATGTCAGGCAGCCGACCCAGGAGCTCGCTGAAGGCGACACGCAGCTCCATCCGGGCCAGGTTCGCGCCCAGGCAGAAGTGGCTCCCGACCCCGAAGCCTACGTGGTGGGGGTTCCGCGCGACGTCGAAGCTGTCCGGGTTCTCGAACTCCGCCGGGTCGTGGTTCGCGGACGGGTAGAGGACCAGCACCTGTTCGCCCTGCTTGATGGGCACGCCGCGCAACTCTGTGTCCTCGGTGACGGTGCGGCCGAAGGAGTGGACCGGCGAGACGTGGCGCACGATCTCCTCGCAGGCCGACGGCATCAGCGAGGGGTCGTCGATCAGGCGCTGGCGCTGGTCGGGGTTCTCGATCAGCTGCTGCATGCCGCCCGCGAGCGCATTGCGAGTCGTCTCGTTCCCGGCCACCAGCAGCAGCACCATCAGCTTGATCAACTCGTCGTTCGCCAGTGCGCTGGCCTCGCTGCCCGGAATCGTTCCGGCCATCGAGTCCTCGAAGGTCTGCAGGAGGCCCTCGTCCTTCGCGCCCACCAGGATGCTGACGAGGTCGTCCTGGGGCGCTCGGCGGCGTTCCTCGATGATCTCAGTGACGTATTGGGAGTATTCGACGTAGGCGGCACCGGCCTTCCCGAGGATCTCGGGATTGTTCATGTTGCCATCGCCCGCGATCATCGCATCCGACCAGGCGTGGAAGCGCTTCCGGTCCTGCTTCCGGATGCCGATCATCTCTGCGATCAGGAGCAGGGGCAACGGGACGGCGATGTCGGTGACGAAGTCGCACTCCCCCTTGTCGGCGACCGCATCGATGGCTTCCTTCGTGATCTCCCGGAAGGCCACCTCGAGCTTCTTGACCATCTGGGGTGTGAATCCCCGATTGATCAGCTTGCGCAGCTGTCCGTGGCGCGGCTCTGCCTCGTCGATCAGGCCGAGTTTTGCGTCCAGAGCCGGGCGAACGCCCAGCGCGGACGTGAAGATCTCCTGGTGCTTCGAGACGTAGGTGACGTCCGCGAACGTCGAAATCACCCACAGCTGATCCTTCTCGCTCCAATAGATGGGGTCGTTCTCGCGCAACCAGCGCATGCGTTCGGGCATCTGGTCGTCCCAGCTGTCGGCGGCCATGAATTCGATGTCGAGGTTCACGGTTGTCATCTCCTGGGGGGGTCTTCGAGTGCGTCCGGTGAAAACAGAAGTTCGGTCAGCCGCTGCATGAACTCCGCCTGCCGGCGGAGTGCCTCGGGCGACAGCAGGTCGGTGCCGTCGAGATCGCGGTAGATCGGCGCCGCCGCGAAGTAGCCGACCACGATGTTGTACATGGCGAGTACCAGGTGGGGCAGTTGCTCGGGCTTCCAGCGCTCTGCCGCGGGTCCGCTCTCGACCAGTTGCTGCGCTTGCCGCAGGACCGGGCCCAGCCACTCTTCGAGCATCTTGCGCAGGTGGCGTCCGCCCGCGAGGGTCTCGTGCAGCACGAGGCGGGGCAGGTTGGGGCGCTCGGCGAGCGCGGCGAGTGTGTCCTCGAGGATGCGTGAGCGGCTCTGCTGATCGTCGACTGCCGATGCGGCCAGGGTCCGCAGGACGGGGCCGATCCCGCGCTCGAGGACTGCGGCGTAGAGGCGGTCCTTGCTGGCGAAGTGGTTGTAGAGGCTGGGGATGCGGATGCCGACCCGGTCGGCGACGTCGCGCAGGGTGGCGCCTTCGAAGCCCTTCTCGGCGAACACCTCCTCGGCGACGTCGAGGATTCTCTCCGCAGTTCGGCGTCCCTTCTCACCCCGGCGAGGGGTCGGGGCGGCGGTGGCCGGGGCCGCGTGCGGAGTGGGGAGAGACACCGGAACCTCTAGAAAACTAACTATCGCTAGTTTTATCCGCTGTCGCGTCTGAAGTCAAGGAGTTCCCGGTGTCCGCACGACCGGTCCGGTCGCGGTTCAGCGCTCGAGGTCGGCGTCCGAGTCGATCGCGGTGCGGATCTCGGCGAGCCAAGCCTCGTACTCGGGTCCCACCCAGGCACGCTGCTCGCCGCGCTGGTAGGCCAGGGCATTCCAGTGGTACTGCCAGGCGTTGAGCCGGTTGGGCCGGGCCATGTCCTGGTCTCGGATCTGTTTGGCCGGAATTCCCGCGATGATCGAGCCGGGCGGAAACACGCTGCCCTCGGTCACGAAGGCGCCGCCCGCCACGATCGATCCCGCTCCGATGACTGCGCCGTCCATGAGAGTTGCGTTGATTCCGACCAGGCAAGCGTCCTCGACGATGGCGCCGTGCAGCGTGGCGTGGTGGGTGATCGAGCAGAAGTCGCCGATCCGGGTCGGGTGGCCGAAGCCGACGTGGATCATCACGAAGTCCTGCACGTTCGAATAGCGCCCGATCACGACCTCCTGGGCCTCCGCGCGAATCACCGCGTTGGGCCAGAGGGAGGCCCCCTCGGCGATCGTCACTTGGCCGTAGACCTGGACTCCGGGTGCGACGAATACGCTCTCGTGGATCGCCTGCATGCTGCGAGCGGGCTACTCGGAGAAATCTTCGAAGATGTTGCGGCTGCGTTCGCGCAGATCGGGGTCGGACAGGAAATCGAGGGCCGTCATCGCCAGTGCCTTCGCGCCGTCGAGGGCAGCCGCGTCCCCGATCTCGGCACCCGCGTGCACCGCGAACTCGGCATTGTGGATCGTGCAGTGCGGCGGAGCGGCGGCGATCATCGGGTGAATCGACGGGACTCGGTGGCTGACGTTTCCCATGTCGGTGCTGCCGGCGAATCGCGAAGACAGTTGGTCGATGGGAACGAAGTCGCGTCCCAGGCTCTCCGCGTTCTTCTGGAAGCTCTCGGCGAGGGGCGCGTTGAAGCGGATGGCGAGGTAGTCGACTGGGCTCCAGTCCAGCTGCACCTCTGTGCCGGTTGCTTCGGCGCCTGCCCGGAAGCAGCCTACGACCCGCTCCTTCAGGGGCTCGAGTTCTTTCGCGTTTCGCGCCCGGACGAAGAAGCGTCCCACCGCACGCTCTGGAACGATGTTCGGTGCCTGACCGCCATCCGTGATGATCCCGTGGATGCGTTCGCTGGGCCGGATGTGCTGGCGGAGTGCGCCGATCGCCTGGTAGGCAAACACGAGGCCGTCGAGGGCGTTGCGTCCGCGCTCGGGCATCGCCGATGCGTGGGCAGCCACACCCTTGTAGGTCACCTCGACGTCGCTCACGGCGATCGAGGGCATATCGACGAGGTTGACGCCGGCCGGGTGGATCATCATCGCCGCGTCGATGCCCTCGAAGGCGCCCTGTCGTGCCATCAGCTCCTTGCCTCCGCCGCGCTCTTCCGCGGGCGTGCCGAGGATGCGGATACGTCCAGGAAGGCGATCTCCCAGGGTCTGCAGGGCGAGTCCGGCGCCGACGGACGCTGTTGCGATGATGTTGTGGCCGCAGGCGTGGCCGATTTCCGGCAGCGCATCGTACTCCGCGACCAGGGCCACGCAGGCGTTGCCCTCTCGCTTCTCGCCGAAGTCGGCAGCGAAGGCGGTCTCGAGCCCGTACGCGCCGGGCTCCACATCGAGCCCTGCGGCCTCGAGGGTGGAGACGAGCAGGTTGCAGGCCTCGTGCTCCTCGAAGGCGAGTTCCGGGTTGGCGTGGACGGTGTGGGAGACATGCAGGAGGGTCTCGCTCAGCTGGTCGACGGCGTCGCAGACGCGGCGCTTGAGGTCCTCGAGGGAGTCGCTGCTCATGGGTTGCTCCGTTGAACGCTTCGCTCGCATGCGAAGACGTCGAGTGTAGGGATCCTCTGTCGATCCGCAGGGACGATACGCTGCCTCGCCTCGCCAGACTGGCTTTCGCACCTGCCGGGGATCTCAGCCGTTCGCCGCGATCGCCTCTTCGAAGCTCGCTCCTGCCGACAGGAGTTTCCGCACGGCCATCAGTTGGCGTGGCCGCTTGTTGCCGACCGCAGCCGAGAGCCTCCCGCCGCGGCCGAAGAGCGCGATGAAGCGCGGGTCTGCTTGCGGATCGAGAGAGCCGTGGCACACGTGCATCTCGTCCCCCGGTTCGACGTGTCCGGCGATCTGGAGTCTCAGCTCGAATTGGTCGGTCCACACGTAGGGGAGATGCTGGAGGTCGCCGACCTCGTCTCCCTTTAGGAGTCGCGTCGCGGCGTGGGTGCCTTGCTCGACCGCGCTGGTCCAGTGCTCGAGCCGTAGGCTCCGCCAACGGGCCACGTCCCCTGCCGCGAAGATTCCCGGGACGCTCGTCGCACCGGCACCGTCGCAGACGACGCCGTCGTCGAGGGCCAGTCCCGAGCCTTCGAGCCAGTCCGTGGCGGGCCGGGCCCCGACGCCCACCACGACGACGTCCGCCTCGGCGGTGCTTCCATCCGTGAGCTTCACGCGTTCGACGCGTCCGCGGCCCTCGAATCCCTCGACGCCCAACCCGCAACGGATCACGACTCCTTCGTCCCGGTGGCGATCGCCCACCCAGGCACCGAGGGTCGCGCCGAGGCCGCGGATCAATGGCTGCTCGAGAGGCTCGACGACCGTCACGGCGAGGCCGCGCTGCCTGCAACTCGCCGCCACCTCCATCCCGATGAAGCCGGCCCCGACGATCAGTACCTGTGAAGCGGTCTCGAGATCGGCGCGCAGCGTGCGGGAGTCGTCGAGGCTGCGCAGCAGGTGGATGCCCGCGAGATCGTCTCCGAAGGGCAGGCGTCGGGCGACGGTTCCGGTCGCAAGGAGGAGCTTGTCGTAGCGAATCCGCTCGTTGCTCTCGAGCCGGACGCAACGTCCGGTCGGGTCGAGGGAGTGCGCGGCGATCCCCAGGCGCCAATCGACGTCGAGATCCTCGACTCCGTCGCGCGCGAGCCAGAGCCGGTCCTCTTCCGACTCTCCTCTCAGGAACTGCTTCGAGAGAGGCGGGCGGTCATAGGGCAGGTGCGGTTCGGCACCGATCGCGATGATCGGACCCTCGTGGCCTTCTCGTCGCAGGGCCTCGATGCCGCGGAACCCGGCCAGGGAGGCACCCACGACGACGACCGTTTGGCTGGCAGACATCGAGCCGGATTGTATCGCGGGGCGGGCGTCAGGCTTGGGTTGCCTCGGTCTGGCTCGTGAAGAGTCCGGCGAGGATCAGCGCGAGCGCGCCGAGGACGCGCCACTCGAAGGACTCGCCGCCGACCGCGACGCCGGTTGCGAGCGCGACACCGGGAATCAGGTAGTTCATCAACGAGAGGAAGGTCGGTCCCGCACTCGAGACGATTCTGAAGTAGAGGACGGTGGCGACGCCGGTGGGAACGAGGCCGAGCCAGACCACGGACACGAGCGACAGCTCGGACGGCGTGAGCTGCCAGGGGCGATCGGCCCAGAACGAAACCGGCAGCATCACCGCAGTCGCCATCAACATCACGCAGGCCGCGGAGACGAGCGGGTGCGTGGCCGGCATGCGCTCGGCCAGGATCGTGTTGATCGCGTAGCAGAGTGCCCCCGCGAGAACCGCGAGCTGAAAGACGATGTCGCTCGGAGCGCTGTCCAGGAGCGAGAGTGCGTCGGGTCCCGTCAGCACGATGACACCGGCGAAGCCCATCACGAAGCCGGTCGTTCGGCGGCTCGTCATGCGTTCGCCCGGCACGAAGAAGTGGGCGAGCAGCAGGGTCGTGAGCGGCATCACGCCCATCAGGATGCCGGCGAGGCCGCTGGGCACCCGCTGTTGTCCCCAGCTGATCGCGAAGAAGGGAATCGCGTTGCCCACGCACGCCAGCAGCAGGAAGTGCAGCCAGAGCGAGCCGGGCCCGGGCATCGCCAGCCCGCGAAAGCGCACGGCGATGAGCAACACGATTGCAGCGATGCCGACGCGCGCTGCGACGAGCGTTGCGGGCGGAATCGTTTCGACCGACAGATCGATGAAGAGGAACGCAGTTCCCCAGATGACAACCAGTCCCAGGAGCCGTGCCCAGTCGCCCGCGCTCCGTTGTGAGGTGGCCCTCATGCTCCGGGAGCATACTCGCGTTACAATCGATGACGGCCATGCAGGAGTTCCCGCTCGCCTATATCGATCCCGGGTCCGGCAGCTTCCTCGTGCAGGCGCTGGTGGCAACGGCCGCGGGTCTGGCGGTCGTCGCGCGGCGCTACTGGGGCCAGATCCGCGTTTTCCTTGGCCGGCCTGCCGAATCGGAAGACGACGAGGACGCCAGCCCTCGCCAATGAGCGATATCCTCGGAGCCTCCTTCCGAGATCCCAGCGGCTTCGTCTTCCGTTACGAAGGTCGCGTCCACCGGCAGGTCAACCAGTGCTATGCGGAGGACTTCGAGCTGCTGCTGTCGTCCGGGCTGTACGAGCAGCTCACGCAGAGCGGCTGGCTCGTCGCTCACGCGCAGGTGGACGGCCCGCTCTCGAACGCGGCGCCGGAGATCCACTACCGGACCTTGCTTCCCGACTCCGTCCCCTTCGTCTCGTATCCCTACGAGTGGTGCTTCTCGCAGTTGAAGGACGCGGCTCTGCTCAGCCTGCGCATCGCCCGGGCGGCGCTGGCGGCGGGC
>JAYGDB010000040.1:0-2387 GCA_046583095.1 Myxococcota bacterium
CGATGCGATCGCGCGCGCAATCGCGACGCGCTGCTGCTGACCGCCGGAAAGTTCGTGCGGCCGGCGGTTCTCGAGACCCTCGAGCCCCACGTCCGCGAGCAGCTTCATGACGCGATCGCGTCGCTTCGCGGGTTCCACACCCTGGAGGGAGAGAACGATCTCCGCGTTCTCGTACGCGGATAGCACGGGCATCAAGTTGTAGGCCTGGAACACGAAGCCGAGACGGTCCCGCCGCAGGCGCGACAGCTGGCGCGTGCCGAGCTCGGAGAGATCTTGCCCTTCGACCCGGATGCTCCCACTGCTGGGGTGATCGAGAGCGCCGATCAGGTTCAGCGCGGTCGTCTTCCCCGAGCCCGAGGGTCCCACCAGCGTCGTGAACTCCCCAGACTGGATGCGCAGCGTGAGCCCTCGCAGCGCCATCACCTCGAGGGACCCCTGCGCGTAGCGTTTCGTGACGTTCTCGAGCTCGACGACGTAGTTGGCAGACATCAGACGATCCGGATCGATTCCACGGGAGCGATGCGCCCGGCGCTCCAGGCGGGATACACGCCGGAGAGCAGGGTCGCGGCGAGTGCGATGAGGACGATCGTGACCAGGTGATTCAGGTAGATCCCCGCCCGGATGGTCGATGTCATGGCGACACCCGCCACCTCCAGGTTGGAGACGTCGAGCGCAGTGCTCATGTCGATGCCCACCTCGGCCATGTACCAGTAGGGCCATGCGCAGAGGAGGGCTCCCAGGACCAGCCCGATGAGCGCGAGCCACAAGCTCTCGAACATGACGAGCCGGAAGAGGCGGCCGGGCGAGAATCCGATTGCAAGCATGATCCCGAACTCGCGAACCCGCTCCATCACGCTGACGAAGAGCGTGTTGAATATGCCCGCGGCCACCAGCAGCATGATGATCAGCTCCATCACGTACGCACCCACCACCTTCATCGCGATGAAGCCCGATAGTTCGGGCTGGCTCTGGTACCAGGGAACCGCGGCCGCAGGGCTCACCAGCGCCGCCAACCGCTCCGCGACGTCCTGCGCGGAGCGTTGGTCCCGAAGGAAGAGCGCCACGTGCAGGCTCTCGTCCGCCGCGTAGCCGAGGAGCTTGCGGACGCGCTCGAGGGGCAGCAGGCAGAGTCCGCCGTCGACGCTCGGAGCGCCCGTTTTCAGGATGCCGATCACCCGAGCCGCCTCCTGGACGATCTCGCCCTTCCTGTCAGTGAGCGTGTAGACGACCTTCCGGCCCAGGCCAACCCGCAACTTCTTCGCCAGGCCGACGCCGATGACCACGCCCCGGCTATCTGCAGTCTCGAACATCTCCCCCTCGTGCAGCGCATCGAGGAGTGACAGCGTTTCGACGTCTTCGGCGGCGGGATCGAAGGCGATAAAGCCGGCGCCCTGACTCTGCTCTGGGCTCGCCACCATGATGTTGCCGGTGATTCGAAACATGGCTCGCTCGACCTGCGGATCCTCGAGGGCGCGAGTGCGAAGCCCGGAGACTCCCTGCACGGTCCGGCTGAAGGTCGGCAGCTCCAGATACTCGGAATGCTGCAGCGTGACGTGGCCACCGCCGAGACGTGCGGCGACATTGATCATCTGGCGCCAGTTCTCGTCACCGATTCCCGTGAACAGGATCGCGAGCATCGTGCCGAAGGCGATCGACGAGAGGGTCACGAGCGTCCGGCGTCGATTCCGCCAGAGATTGCGCCATGCCATTTGCGCGGTGCTGGTCGCCACGCTTCTCCCTCAGTGGTGGTGCATCGCCTCGACGGGTCGAATCGTCGACGCCTTGATGGCAGGATACAAGACCGCAATCGCGACGACGATTGCGAGCATGACGACGGGAGAGGTGAACACGTCCACGGTGATGACGGCTCGCCAGTGCGGATCAAACGCGATTCCCATGACCGACACCCCCGCCAGGGACTGCAGGTCGAGCCCGGTGTCCCGGAGATACCAGACCACGGGAATCGCACAGATCGTTCCCGCGATCATCGCGAGCGCCGTCTGAATGCCCGATTCGAGCAGGATCAGCCGCAGTACCTCGAACGGCCCGACCCCGAGCGCCTTCAGCACACCGAGTTCGCGGATGCGCTCGAAAACCGCCATCAGCATCGCGTTCAGGATCAGCATTCCGATTGCCACGTACATGATGAAGGACATCATGACCATCGCACTGCGGCTGGACTCGAGCAGCGAGGAGAGCGTGGGCATCAACTGGCGCCAGGTCTGCACGTCGAGATCTGGCGCGAGGGCGGAGACGCGTATCGCCGCCTGTGCAAGATCCACCTCTTCGGGCCGGCGGACGATGATCTGGTGCACACCCGTGGGCACCTCGAGCAGTTCCCGCAACGCCGACTGGTTCAGGAAGACGCCGCTGCGATCCGTCGCGTC
>JAYGDB010000074.1:0-4377 GCA_046583095.1 Myxococcota bacterium
GTCTCGTCCTCCGGGTAGCTCCCGAAAGTCGCTCGCAGCGAATCCATCGTATTGGGCCAGGTGCCTTCCATGTGCGGATAGTCGGAGCCCCACAAGAGCTTGTCGACGCCGATCCGGTGACGCTCCGCGCCTTCGTGGGCCGGCAGAAAAGACGCGCCGATATAGCACTGGCGCTGGAAGTACTCGCTGGGGCGGAGTGACAGGTCCTTGGTGAAGTGCTTGAAGAGCGGGTTGTCGGCCTTGAATTCGAGCACGCGGAGCGTCTCGAGAATCCAAGCGCTGCCGGTTTCCGTCATGATGAGCTTGAGGTTCGGATGTCGCTCGAACGCACCGGACCACAGCAAGGCCTTGAAGGGCCGTTGCGCCCACATGTCGACCTCGCTGATGTACATCGCGGTGGCAGCCTCCACGTCGCCGTAGTCGGGTGACCAGCCGGAGTGGGTGTGGATCGGCATGTCGAGTTCCTCACACACGGCCCACAGCGGCTCGTAGCAGGGGTGGTGGTAGAACGGTTGCTCTCCGGTGCTGGTCGGAAGCAGGATTCCGCCCCACAGCCCCAGTTCCTTGGCGTCACGGACCTCTTGCACTGCGGTCTCGATGTCATCGACGTTGAGGATGCCAACACCCGCGCGGCGCCCCGGATTGGCGTTGCAAAAATCGGCGAGCCAGCGGTTGTAGGCGCGGTTGCCCTCCAGATTCTGCCGCGGATCGACGGCGTGGCGGTACTGCATCAGGCCGGCGCCGAAGGGCGCCATCTGCGGGAAGATGATCTCCCCCACGATGCCGTCCTGCTCGAGTTCTGACAGCCGGGTCGCTGGATCCCACTCACCTCTCTTGGGCGCGAACGGGTTGTTCTCGTCCTCGAGCATCGCGCGCAGCGCATCGTCGTCGAGCGGTCCCGGGGGATTCAAGATGGCCTGCATGCGCCCGGCACCGGCTTCGCCGGTCTGTTCCACGAAGTCCTCGACCGCTTCCTGATCGAAAAAGGTGCCTGCGCGGCCGATCATCTCCCGGACGAACGACAGCCACCACGCGTCGCTGGCCTCGTGGAACTCCGCCGGCATGTAGTCCTTGTAGGACGCGGGAAGCCCACCCGCGTGACAGTCAGCGCTGATGATGAGTACGTTGGGTTTGTCGGGCATCAGAACAGCCTCTCGGTGCACACGGTAGTGGGTATCAGGACAGACCCATGTGTTGCAACTCGATCGGACACTCGCCGTTCGCGAGCTTGGCGGCCCGCTCATTGAGTTGCGCTTCCATGGTTTCACGCCCGATCATGATCACGAAATCCTCGTTGCGAATGCCGGCGAGAACGAAGTCCGCGAGTTCGTCGAGATCCTGTACGGGCATCTCGAAGCCCGCCTTCTTGGCGCCCTCCATGAAGGCCTCGAAGGTGGTTTCCTGGTCGCTTGCCACCTGGCTCTTGCGGGCCAGTTCCTTCGGCCGGTTGCGCTTGGTGGTCCAGATTCCCGTATCGAGCATCCCGCCCGAGGGATAGAAGATCGAGGCTCGCAGCTTCGTGCCACGGCCGATCAACTGCGCCCCGAGGCACTCCGTCATGATCGATACTGCGGCCTTGCTCGACGCGTAGACCACCTGTTGTGCAAGAGGAGAGATGCCGCCGTCGCCCGAGGAGGTGTTGATGACCAGCCCTTCTTCACCCGACTCGATCATGCGCGGCACGAAGGCCTGCACGCCGTGCGCGACGCCGTGGACGTTGACCCCGTGGACCCATGCGAAGTCCGAGGGCTCCGTCTCCCAGAGGTCGAGATTCGGCGCGGCGACCCCGGCGTTGTTGCAAAGGATGTGGCACGCCCCGTGGGTGTCGAAAACCCGGTCGGCCAAGGCCTGGACCGAGGCCGCATCCGAGACATCGGTGACTACCCCCATCACCTCGCCGCCCAGTTCTTCGGCGGCCAACTTGAGCGCAGGCTCCTCGACGTCCGCGATGACGACCTTCATGCCCTCACGCAGGAATGCCTTCGCGAGCGCCTTGCCGACGCCGCTGGCACCGCCCGTCACGACCGCGACGCGATTCTGGAACTCCTTCATCTGGATCCTCCTACTACGCGCGGCACCCGGGAGTTCCCGCTGGTCGTTCATGCGGAGCCTGCGGGGGCCAAGCGCAAAGAATTCTATCCAAAGAGAATACCTTGGGAAGGTGACGACTGGCCACTGCTGTGAAGGGGTAGGGGCCGTCTCGCCCGATGCGGAGAGCGGAGCCGGGCCGCCGGCAAGGTAGACTTCGCTCGCGATGGCAGGCATCTCAGACAGCGATATCGCGGTACTGCATGCCAGGCTCGAGGCGTTGCGCGACGAACTGGACGCGCTTCTCAGCGACACTGCCGAGGCTGCACGTCCCGTCGATCTCGACCAGCCGATCGGGCGGCTTTCCCGCGTCGATGCCATGCAGCAGCAGAGTATGCTCGCCGCGAACCGCTCTGCGGCGAAGCGACGCCGCGAGCAGGTCGACGCCGCTCTGCGGCGCATCGAAGAGGCGGAGTACGGCGACTGTGCGATCTGCGGTGAGCCCATCGACGCTCGCCGCCTCCAAGTGCAACCCGAAGCGCCGCTATGCATTGCGTGTCAAGGGCTCCGCGAACGCTGACCGGGCAGCGACTGGGCGCGGGTTCACCGTCGAGGGAGTGCTTGCGAGTCAGCGGAGGCCGCATCCAAGGTGAGGGTGCGAAGCGAGACGGGCGAGAAGCGCGTGGCGTCGTCGCGCATCCGGATTGCGTCGGCCGGAAGGTCCTGGTCTCGGCCGGGCGTCAGGCGATCGATTACAAGTAGCGTGCGCATACCCGACCGGCTTGCACGGCTCAGGAGTTCTGGGCGACGGGCCTCGCTTGCGTAGAAGATCGGCGTATCGAGAAAAACTGGGGCCAGGTCCATGGGCAGGAACCAGTTGTCGGTGATGACGAGGTCGGCCTCTGCGGCAACGACTCGTTCGAGCAGGTCACGAGAGAAGCTCCGCCGCTTGTCGAGAAGCGAAATGGAGTGGAGTTGCAGCAGCAGCGAGGCGAGCAGGAGCGCGGCGATCGTCGTGCAACCGACGAGCCGAAGTGACCCAGGTCGACACGCCCGCCACCAGGAGACGGCGCTCACGCAGGCGAGTACGGCCAGCACGGGATACAGCGGAAGCAGGAAGCGATTGCCCCAGTGGATGCCGGTCGAGTTGATCACAGGCGCCAGACAGGCGAGCAGGACCGCGTCGGCAAGAACGATGAAGATCAGGCTACGGCGTACGCTTGCGGCGGGGTCCGCGGGAGTCGCGCGTCGCACGAGGGCCAGGATCGCGAGGGGAAACGCCGCAAACAGCCCGCTCGATGCGAGGAGCCAGTTCATTGGCCTGGGCGCAGTGAGATGCCCCTGCAGTACGATCGCGGCAGCCAGCAGTCCTCCGAGTGCCGCGAGGGGCACGCCGATCCGGAATCCTCGCTGGCTCAGGCCGCCGCCGGCCGCCACGCACAGCCAGAAAGGCGCCGCCGCGAGGGCGGACCACCACGGGTTGCCGTGCGAGTTGACGAGGAAGTTCCGGATCGTGGTGGGACGCTCCGAGAGATAGGCGGCGGCCGAGATTCCGCCGGCTTGGCTGGTGATGTGGGGACCGAAGGGTTCTCCGAAGAGCACCAGGTGGAAGATCCAAAGCGGAGCCAGGCACAGCGCGAAAGCGCCGCCGAGCCAGGCGGTCGCTCGCAGGTCGTGTGCCCGCCAGGCCGCGACGAGGCCGACAATGGCCGAGAGCAGATACGCGTCGCTTCGGAAATAGAGCGGAAGAGCGAGGAGGGCACCGGCGATGACCCCGGTTCGGATTGTCGGAGCTGCGCCGAAGCGCAGGCAGGCAACCAGGCTCCAGCTGGAGAGAGCGACGGCCGGTGCGTGTTCCCAGAACGTCGCGCTGTAGAACCACAGCGGTGTTGCCAGCCCCGTGACCAGCACGGCAATCCAGGGTGTCGCCGAGCGCGACTCAGCGACCGGGCCGCCAGCGACTCCGGTCTCCGCGAAGATCGCGAGGTGTCGAATGGCCGGCAGGACGGCGATCGCCCCCAATAGGGGCAGCAGGTAGAGGCCCACGCCGCCAAGGAACGCATACAGCGGTGCCGAGAGGAGCGCGAACACCGGGGAGTAGGAGGCATACAACTCGCTATCGAGCACCACGAAGAAGCCCTGCGTGATCGGCATGAACGCGAGGCTCGGATCGATCGATCGACCCGGCCAGTCGATCGCGAAGCTCGCGAAGCCCGAGCGCAGCAGCGCTTCGACCTGGATCAGCTTGAGGCCGTTGTCGTTGATCCACAAGCCTCCGTCCGGCATGCCGAATGACGTCCACGCATACAGGCCCGCAATAGCGAGCACCGGAGCGTAGAGTCGCGCGAG
>JAYGDB010000081.1:0-3170 GCA_046583095.1 Myxococcota bacterium
CCGAGCGGAGGTTCACGGCCATGCGTCTCAGGTCTTGCAGAATCAGGTAACCACTCGGAAGCAGGAAGAGCGAGACCAGGGTGGCGAAAACGACGCCGAATCCCAGCGACGTGGCCATCGGCTTGAGGAAGGCCGAGCCCATGCTGCCCTCGAGAAGCAGCGGAGTCAGACCCGCGAACGTCGTAATCGACGTGAGAACGATCGGCCGGAAGCGCGCGGTGCCCGCGGCCTTGACGGCCTCGAACAACTCCTCTCCTTGCTCTCTCTTCTGCCCGATGTAGTGGACGAGCACCAGGCTCGAGTTCACCACGACACCCGACAACGCGACGATGCCGAACACCGACATCATGCTGAGGTTCATCCCCATCATCAGGTGGCCCAGGATCGCGCCGACCGCCCCGAACGGAATCACCGACATGATCAGGAGGGGCTCGCTGTAGGATCGCAGGGGCACCGCGAGCAGTGCATAGATCAGCACCAGTGCCATCAGGTAGTTCCGAACGAGCGACGACGCCGCTTCGGCCTGCTCCTTCTGTTCGCCTTCGAGGGTGTACCGCACGCCCGGGTGATCGAGAACGAGCTGTCGCAGGAAACCCCGCTGCAGGTCGGCGAGGATCTCGTTCGCGTTTCCCTGGACGAGATCGACGTCTGCGGTGACGTTGATGGCACGTTGCCGGTTGGCGCGCTTGATCGTCGAGTAGCCGATCCCCGCACGCGCCTTGGCGACGGCGTAGAAAGGAACCTCGCCACCGCTCGGTGTTCGGATCCGCATGTTGTCGAGATCCGCCAGCGACCTTCTCTCGGCCTCCGGATAGCGGATCATCACGCGGACATCATCGCGGCCGCGCTGGATGCGTTGGGCCTCGACGCCGTAGAACGCGTGACGCACCTGGCTCGCGAGGTCGTCGAGCGTGAGGCCGAGCGCCTGGGCGGCTGGCAGGATGTCGAGCTGGATCTCCTCCTTGCCCCCCTCGAAGGAGTCGCCGATATCGAATACGCCGGGGTACTTCGCCAGGCGCTGCTTGAGCTGGTCGGCCGCCCTCTCGAGTTGCGCAACGTCGGGCGAGTGCAGCTGCACGTTGATGGGATCGCCCGCGGAGAAGAGCGACGCCGTGAACGTCAGCTCCTGGACGTCGGGGATCGCAGGCGTCTCATCGCGCCAGCGTTGCACGATCGCCCGCGCGGACAGCGGGCGCTGATTGCCCCCCACCAGCTCGATCGTCACTTCGCCCAGGTGGGAAGACGCCAGAGGGCGGGACGGGCTGGTCGGATTGCCGCGACTCGACGGCTGTTCGCCGACCGACGTAAGGAAGTGCTTGACGATCGAGCGGCCGTCCACCGAGTACTCCTGGTCGAGCTGCAGCTTGACGCGGCGTGCCGCCGCCTCCACCTCGCGAACCGCGGCTTCGGTCACCGCGACTGGGCTTCCGGGTGGCATCGCGAGCCGCGCCGACACGTAGTCCGCTTCGACGAACGGGAAGAAGGAGAACTTCAGGATCCCCGACGCCACGATCGAGACGATCAGGAACAGCAGGCCGAGCGCGACCGCGACCGTCGTGTAGCGCCACTCGAGCACCCCTCGGAGAGCCGGCGCGTAGTAGTTCTTCGCAATCCGCTCGAGGCTGGTCGCGAACACGTTCTGGACGCGCATCCAGGTTCCCGCCAACTGCGAGCCGCCTGCGCGGACTGCCTTCGTTGCATCGACCCTCATGTGCCCGAGGTGCGCGGGCAGCACCAATTGCGACTCAATCAGCGAGAAGAGGAGGCAACAGATCACGACCACGCCGATGGTTCCGAAGATCTGGCCCATCGTCCCCGGCGCGAGGATCATCGGAACGAAGGCGACAACCGTGGTCAGAACACCGAAGATCACCGGGACCGCGACCTCCTGCGTGCCGGCGATCGCAGCCTGGAGAGGCACTTCGTTCGATTCCTGGTGTCGGTGCACGTTCTCGCCGACCACGATCGCGTCGTCCACCAACAGCCCGAGCACCAGGATGAACGCGAACAGCGAGATCACGTCGATCGAGATGTCGAGCGGAGGGAAGAGCGCCAAGGCGCCCATGAACGAGAGTGGAACGCCCAGTGAGACCCAGACGGCGAGCCGTAAACGCAGGAAGAGCGCCAGCACGACGAACACGAGGATGAAGCCGGCCCGCCCGTTGCGGACCAGGATGTCGAGCCGATCTCGCAGGGCCTGGGAGCCGTCTTGCCAGACGATGGCCTCGACACCGGCGGGCAGTCGCAGGCTTGCCTCCTCGACATAGGCCTTCGCCCGCTCCACGAGGTCGAGCACCTTCTGGTCTCCAACCCGATACACCTTCACGAGAACGGCCGGCTTGCCGTCGAAGATCGCGTACTTGTCCTCGTCCTCGAAGCCGTCGACGACGTTCGCCACCTCGCCGAGCAGCAGCCGCGTGCCGTCCTCCCGGGTGAGGATCACGAGTTTCTCGAAGTCCTCGCCCACGTAAGCCTGGCCCTTCGTGCGCAGCAGTACCTCTCCAGCCGTCGTCTTGATCGAGCCGCCCGGCCGGTCGAGCGAGCCGCGGCGCACGCTGGCAACCACCTCGTCGAAGGTGAGGCCGTAGCGGCGAAGTGCCTGCTCGGATACCTCGATCGAGACCTCGTACTTTCGGGCGTTCGTCACCTCCACCTGGGTGATACCCGGAAGTGCCGCGAGGCCGTCGCGCAGCCGCTCCCCCAGCACCTTCAGGGTCTCCTCCGACGCGTCGCCGGAGACGGCGACCTGCACCGCGTCCCGCATGAGCGCGAGGTGGTTGATGACCGGCTTCTCGGTCTCCGCCGGAAACGTCGAGATGGAATCGACGGCGTTCTTGATCTCGCTGAGAGCCCGGTCGACCGGATAGCCGTCGATCAACTCCGCGGTGACACCACAGGCGCCTTCGGCCGCGGAGGAGGTGATCTCCTCGATCCCCTCGATGCCGTGAATCTCCTCCTCGATTCGGATGCAGACCCCTTCCTCCACCTCCTCGGGCGCCGCACCCAGGTAGCGGACCCCGATCTGGACCATGTCGACGTCGATATCCGGAAACGTCTTCTGCTGAATCAAGGGCAGCGCGACGAGGCCACCCGCGATCAGCATCACCATCAGCAGGTTCGCGGCGACGTGGTTCTCCGCGAACCAGGCGATCGCTCGCTTCACGGCGTCA
>JAYGDB010000098.1:0-2084 GCA_046583095.1 Myxococcota bacterium
TCTCGTATCCCTACGAGTGGTGCTTCTCGCAGTTGAAGGACGCGGCTCTGCTCAGCCTGCGCATCGCCCGGGCGGCGCTGGCGGCGGGCATGACGCTCAAGGACGCCAGCGCCTACAACGTGCAGTTCGTCGCCGGACAACCGCTCTTCATCGATACGCTCTCGTTCGAGCGCTACCGGGAAGGCGAGCCGTGGGTCGCGTACCGCCAGTTCTGTCAGCACTTCCTGGCCCCCCTCGCGCTGATGGCGATTCGCGACGTGCGCCTCTCCCAGCTCCTGCGTGTCCACCTCGACGGAGTCCCGCTCGATCTCGCGACGTCGCTGTTGCCCGCGCGCGCCTGGCTGCGCGGAGGCCTGCTGATGCACCTGCGAGTGCACGCGAGCTTCCAGCGCCGCCACGCCGCGTCCGGCGGCGCGCGCGAAGCGCGGCCGCTCTCGCGCCAGGCCTTCGACAACCTGCTGGTGTCACTGCACTCGGTGGTGCGGAAGCTCGACTGGAAGCCCGAAGGCAGCGAGTGGGCCGACTACACGGAAGGCGACAGCTACGAGCCCGATGCCCTGGCTCGCAAGCAGCGTCTCGTCGAAGGGCACCTGGCAGCGGTCGCGCCCGCGACACTGTGGGACCTGGGCGCCAATGTCGGGGTCTACAGCCGCCTCGCTGCATCCGCGGGTGCCGACGTCATCTCCTTCGATGTGGATCCGGCATGCGTCGAGCAGAACTACCGCGGGGTTCGCGAGACCCGAGAGAAGCGCATCCTGCCCCTGCTTCTAGACCTGACGAACCCATCTCCGGCGATAGGCTGGGCGAACGCTGAGCGGGGCACCCTCGGGAGTCGCGCGCGTCCCGACCTGGTCCTGGCTCTGGCCCTCGTCCATCATCTGGCGATCTCGAACAACGTGCCGTTGCCCAAGATCGCCGCCACCTTCGCCGACATGGCCGACGAGTTGGTGATCGAATTCGTTCCGAAGGCCGATCCGAAGGTGGAGACACTGCTCGCGACGCGGCGTGACGTCTTCCCGGAATACACGGGGGAAGGGTTCGAGGCGGCCTTCGCCGAGCACTGGGACGTCCTGGCCCGGGACGCGATCGAGGGATCTGAGCGAACCCTCTACCGCATGCGCAGAAAGGGTCGGTGAAGGGTACTCAGTCGACTCTTCCGGCCCTGCGAGCCGCGGGGAAGGCCGATAAGATCGGGAGATGACTGAACCCCTCCCTGCCGTGGCCTTGGCGGCGGTTCCCGGTCGCAGAAAGTGGACCCTCGAGTTGGCTTCCGAGATCGAAGAGCGCGGCTTCTCCGGCATCTATTGCGCGAGCTTCGGTGACGGCCTCGGGCTGTGTGAAGCGATCGCCCTCACCACCGAGCGCATCTGGATCGGGACCGCCATCGTGAACATCTACAGCCGGCACGTCTCCGAGTACGCGGTGGCGGCGTCCCTGATCCATGAGCTCTCGGACGGGCGCTTCCACTTTGGTGTCGGTGTCAGCCACGAGCCGATGAACCGGCGCCTGGGTGTGACGCCGGGCAAGCCGCTCGCGGACATGCGGCAATTCGTGACGGATCTGCAGGCCGTCCCGCGTGCCGGCGAAGCGCCTCCCCTGGTGATCGCCGGACTGCGGCGGAAGATGGTGGCCCTCGCGGGTGAGCTGGGTCAGGGCGTCGTGTTCGCGAACGTCGCACGTTCCCACCTCAAGCGTTCACTCGATGCGCTGCCGGCAGAAGTGAGGAGCGATCCAGACTTCTTCATCGGCGACATGATCCCGACGTGTATCTCCGACGACCTCGAGGCGGCGGCCGCGGTGTGCCGGCGCACCCTGTCGGGCTACGTGACGCTGCCGAACTACCGGAACTACTGGAAGGAAGCCGGCTACGTGGAGGAGATGGAGGCCATCGAGTCCGCGCTCGAGAAGGGCGAACGCGAACGGTTGCCCGAGCTGATGTCCGAGGCATGGCTGAACGACACCACGCTCTACGGACCGCCGACGAAGGTTCTCGAAGGGCTCGAGGCCTGGAGGGACGCGGGCCTTCGGACGCCGATCCTGGTGCCGTCGTCGGCTGTCGGGAAGCAGCCCAAGGCGTTCGAAGA
>JAYGDB010000108.1:0-15085 GCA_046583095.1 Myxococcota bacterium
TTCTGGGGAGGAATCCTGCGCTTTGCCCCGTTCGATCCGCAGGGACTGACCAATGTCCAGAAGGCCGCGCTCCTGTCGCAGACGAACTTCATCAAGGAGGTGTTCATCGACAGCGAGACTGCGGTCGGTGTCCTGAGCGGCGTCCCGGATGGCATACCGCTGCCCGTCGAGACCATGAAGCAGACCCGCGACCTCGTGAACGAGATCGCGGGCTCCCAACGCGCGATCTCCCAGGCGATGATCGAACCCAACCACCCGAATCCGGCCGCCCCGACAGCCCTCGCGTCGATGGCGCACCAGGTCGTCGACAACGGCGCCAAGGCCATCAAGTGCTACACGGGCGCGAACAACTGGTGGCTCGACGACGAGACGATTGCCTACCCGATGTACGAAGAGGCCGTGCGGCTGGGCCTCGGGCTGGTCAACGTCCACAAGGGCTTCCCCGGTTTGCTGGGCGGAATGGCCGAGCAATACGTAACGACTCGCGATCTCGCCAAGGCCACGCGGGACTGGCCGCAGCTCGACTTCGCGGTCTACCACTCGGGATACTTCCCGGACGCGCGCGGGATCAGCGGCTTTCTCTCGGACATCGAGTCGATGGGACCGCGCCCGAATCTCTACACCGAGATCGGCAGCACCTTTGCGAACTCCGTCTTCTCGCCCACCGCCACCGCGCACCTGATCGGCTCTCTGATGAAAGCGCTCGGCTCGTGGCGGATTCTCTGGGGCACCGACTCCGTCTGGTGGGGCTCCCCGAGTTGGCAGATCAACGTCTTCAAGGCGCTGCAGATTCCCGAGTCGCTGCAGGAGCAGTTCGGATACCCGCCGCTCACCGAGCGGGACAAGGCCCGCATCCTCGGACGCAACGCCGCGCGACTCTACGGGCTCGACATCGAGGAGAAACGCTGCGAGATCGCCGAAGACAGCCTGAGCAAGCTTCGAAGCTCGGGCGAGGCCGGTGTTCCGAGCCTTCGCAGCTACGGGCCCACGACCCCCGATGCCTACCGACACCTGCTCGCCCATGGGGGCAAGCTGGCCGCGGAGTTCGAATGAGGGCCTGGCTCACTGCTTTGATTACCCTGGCCCTCGGCGCTGCCGCAGGTGCAGCCGAGCTGCCCTTCTCGGCAGTCGTCTCGCTGGAACTTCCGGACCAGACGATCCTCGTCCTGGGAGCCGCCACGGGAACCGTGACGCGCCTGAGCGACGACCGGCTGGTCTTCCCAGCGGCCGAGATCGAACTCGCATCCCAGTCGTTCGCGCCTGTCGGCGTCTCGTGCATCTCGGCGCTCCACGCCGTGCAGGACGGATTCGGCGGCGGGACGCTGGCTTCAACGACCTCGGGGTTCGGCGGTCCGCTCCCGCTATCGGGAAGCTTGATCGCCGACGTGCTCGCCGGAGCGGTGGGCGGCCTCGGGGTGCCCTTCTCGCTCGGCGCCTCCGCGTCCCCGGCGACCCGCGCCTTCACGACGAGCCCAGCGGCAAGCGCTCCGCCCGTTCAAGGCTTCCTTTCCCTCAGCTACTCGCGTTGGAGGACTTCGTTGGCCGATCTCACGGGCACTGAGAACGGCGTCGTCACCAGTCAATGGCAGGCCGGCGGCTCGTTGCTCTCGGCCGCGGCGGGCGGACAGGTCATCTCGCTCGTCTCCCCGATGCACGTCTACTTCGCAGACATCGACGCGGCGAGCAGCCCCGCGCGCCGAACCCTTCCTATAGTCGGGCGCATGATCATCACGGTTCCGGCTCCGTCGGTGCTGGTGAGCGAGATCGTGGGCGTACTGACCTTGCTCGGCCTCGCCCAAAGGAAACGGCGGCGCTAGCGGTACTGCTCGAAGATCTTCGCGAAGGCCTCCCCACAGCGCAGCCAGGCATCGGCGTCGCGCTGGAGAGGCTCTGCGACGATGTGCTGGATGCCCGCCTCGATGTACTGCTCGAGGTCGCGACGGATATCCCCGGGATCGTCACGCAGCGCATCCCAGGTGGCGCGCATCGAGAGCGTAAAGGACGGCTCGGGGCGGTCCCGCCTCAAGCGTTTCGTCATCGGTGCGGTCTGTTCGGGCGACTGGAAGGCTCCGTGCCAGCCGTCCCCGACGGTGACCGCTCGACGGAAGGCGGGCTCACTGTGGCCCCCGACCCAGATCGGGATCTTCCGGGAGGGTTGGGGCTTGGCGCGCATCGCGACCAGGCTCGCACCCGTCGCCTCCGCTTGCAGGTCGATCGGGTCGTCCTCCCAACAACGCCGCATCACCGAGATCGTCTCGTCGGTTCTCGCTCCCCGCTCTTCGAACGGAACACCCAGGGCCTCGAACTCGCGCTCGAGCCAGCCGCTCGCGGCGCCGACGATCAAGCGACCGTCGCTCATCAGGTCGAGGGAGCTCAGCATCTTCGCGAGCAGGACGGGCGGACGCAGCGGCAGCACCAGAACCGTTGTTCCGAGTCCCACGGATCGCGTGGCTGCCGCCGCCCAGGTCAGCGCAACCAGCGGCTCCAGGATGTACGCAGAAGGCGGATACGCGGCGTCCTTGGGCAGGATGATGTGATCGCTCACCCAGACATCCGAAAAGCCCAGCTCTTCGGCTTGCTTCGCGACGCGTTGGATCGCTGACGCCGAAGCCGCCGGGCCTGATTGCGGCAGATGGACTCCGAATTTCATCGGTCGTAGGATATCCGAATGGCACACGATCCCAGCATCATCTTCTTCTGCGATGGACTCGAGGCGAGCGAACTCGCGAGCTTCGCGCAGCGACTCGAGACACTCGGCTACGATGCGCTGTGGGTCCCCGAGTTCTTCGGTCGCGAGCCCTTCTCCACGGTCTCCTTCGTGCTGGCGAACACCGAACGGCTGCGCGTCGCGACCGGCATCGCCAACGTCTACGCGCACGACGCCATCGTCGCCGCCCAGGCGCGGCAGACGCTGGCGGAGCTTTCCGGTGGACGCTTCATCCTGGGGCTGGGCGTCTCGCATCCGCCGATGGCCGAGGCCCATGGCGTCCCGTGGGTCGCGCCCCTGCCCAAGATGCGCGCCTACCTCGATACCCTCGAGGCCACCGAGGTGCAGTCCCCGCCTCCCGCAGAGCCGGCACCCATCTGGATCGCGGCCCATGGACCCCTACTGCTGAAGCTCGCGCGCGAGCGAACCCAGGGGGCGAATACCTACTTGATGCCTCCCGCGCACACACACATGGCACGAGAACGCCTGGGCGCCGACTTCCGCTTGAACGTCGTGCTGCCCACGTGCCTGTGCGAAGACGAGGAACTCGCCCGGCGGATCGGTCGCAAGGCCATCGGGATCTATCTTCCGCTGCCCGCCTACCGAAAGTTGTGGCTGCAGTGGGGCTTCGGCGAGTCCGACTTCGAGGACGGGGGCAGCGATCGCCTGGTCGATAGTGCCGTCGCCTGGGGAGACGAGAAGAAGATCCGTGCACGCATGGCCGAGTATCTCGCCGCCGGCGCCTCCCAGATCGCAATCAGCCCCCTCAACCCCGAAGGTCGCGGCCCGGCTCCCCACTGGAAGCTACTCGAAGCCCTGGCGCCCGCTGCCTAGAGCGGGTCTTTGAGGCTGCCTAGAGCTGTTCTTTGAGAAAGCCGAGAGTTCGCGCGACGGCGCCCTCGTCCGCTTCGAAGACGCTCGGCGCCAGGTCCGTGACGCCGGCCTCCCGGTAGCGCTGCAAACCCTCGCGCAACGCGGCCTCGTCTCCGAGGATTGCCAGGTCTCCGGGATTGGCGGCTCCTTCGCGATCCAGCATCGCTCGGTACGAAGGCAACCTGCCGTAGACCCTGAACTCCTTGTTGCACACCTGTCGGGCGTTTTCGATGTCGTCGACGAGTGCGATCGGTACCGCGGAGAGGATCCGCGGTGTCCGACGCCCCGCCTTCTCTGCCGCGCGCTGAATTGTCGGCACCGTGTGGTTGGCCAGCGTCGCGAGCCCGGTCATCCAGGTGGCCGTACCGTCGGACAGCTCACCCGCCACCTCGAGCATGCGCGGGCCCAGGGCCGCAACGAGCAGCGGTACGGCTTCTGCTCCCGCAACTTCCAGCGCCGCGTTGACGCGGTAGAACTCGCCCTCGAAGTGCGCCGGCTTTCCCTCCAGCAGCGGTGTCAACACCGACAGGTACTCGCGCATCTGCCGGGCCGGTCGTGCGTAGGAGAGCCCGAACATGTCCTCGATCACCGCCTTGTGGGAGAGACCGATCCCCAGCGTAAAGCGTCCACCGCTCGCCGCCTGGGCGGTAAGCGCCTGCTGCGCCATCGCTGCGGGATGCCGAGGAGCGGTTGGAACCACCGCGGTGATCAGCTCGATGGAACTGGTTTCGCGGCCGGCCACGGTCAGCATCCCGATGGCGTCCAGGCTGAAGATGCTGGGAACCGAGTAGAACGCGAAGCCTTCCGCCTCGACGCGCTGAACCTCGGCGACGATGTCGTCCAGGGTGGTCGTGGCCACTCCTGCCGCCGCACTCACGAATCCGATGCGCAATCCGGGCTCCTCTCGCGGCCTTCCCGGGATCAGTCCGAGTCCGGGATTTCCTCGGCGTACAAGCCCCCGAGTTCGGCACTCAGGTGGAAGCCGTCCCACTTCGGCGTTCCATCGTGATGCCCGACCGCCACCATCGTGTTCTTGTGGACCGAACTCGCTCCGTCGACCTTCATGCTCTCGCCGCTCACGTAGGCGGCAGCGGGTGAGAGCAGGAACAGGACCGCGGCCGACACCTCGCTCTCGGTGCCGAAGCGCGCAGGTGGCGTGACACACACCTCGTCGAGGGCCTGCCGCTGGATTGCCTCGGGATACTTGGCCAGCCCTCCGGAGAGAATCGGTCCGGGTGCCACGGCGTTCACTCGAACGCCCTCGCTCGCCCACTCGGCGGCGAGCGTAACCGTCATGTTCATCACGCCCGCCCGCGCCGCGCCGGTGTGCACCATCCCGGGTGCCCCGACCCAGACATCCGCGACCATGTTGACGATCGCGCCGCCGTGATCCCGAAACGCGTGTCGGTAGGCCGCCTGGGAGACCCACCAGGTGCCGTTCAGATTCGTGTCCACGACCGCCATCCATCCCTTGGGCTTCAGATCCCCGGCCTCCACGGAGAACTGGCCTCCGGCGTTGTTCACGACGCCATCGAGGCGGCCGTGCTTCGCGACAAGGCTGGCAACCGCCGTATCAACGGCTTCCTGATCGCGGATGTTCAACACCATGTGATCGCCGCGCCCGCCGACCGCGGTGATCTCCTCGACCACCTGCTGGAGCGGTTCTTCGCGACGCCCGGCCACCACGGCCGTGGCTCCCAGCGACGCCACTTCGTGAGCGATGCAACGTCCGATCCCGCTGCCTCCGCCGGTGATCAGAAACACCTGGCCGTCGAAAAGCCCCGGCCGAAAGATGCTGTCGAAGCGATCTCTGCTGCCCATGACGAGTCGTTCTCCTCGACGGTCGAAGCGCTGTATGAAGCCCCAGCCTAGCGGGTGGAGCCATCGATTTGCTCACCGCGGGACTCGATCTCGATCGTTGTGACGAGTTCCGGCGATGGATCGTCGATCTCTATGATCACTCGCGAACCGCCCGCGCCGTCAGCACGACCGACACCAGCAGCGCAGCCGCGCCCACTGGAACCAGCAACACGCCGAGCCCCGGATCACCGGCCTCCGCGAACCAGCCTCCGATCGCGAACCCGCCTGGCAGCAAGAACGATGCACCCGCGAGACAGCCGGAGGCCCAGCGGGAGCTTCTCTCCGAGAGCACGACTCCGAGGCCCAGCGTGGCCGCGAAGCCGAGGTGCACCAGGCCGAGCAGGGCTCCATGGGCGTGGGCCAGAGTCCACAGCAGGCGCCGCGTCGAGTTCGAGGCATCCAGGTAATAGCCGACTTTGAGACCGTGCATGGCTTCGAGCGTTGTTCCGATCAGCAGGAAGAACGCCAGGGACCACCAGCCGAAACGCAGGTGCCGCCGCAACAGAATTCCATTCGTCTCGCTCATTCGGATTACTCCATCACTCCTGAAGCACGATCGGGGTGTCGTCCCGATCCGCCTGAAGGGCCAGCAGGGCCTTCTGGGGCCCGCCCCCCCCTTCCGGACGGGCCGCCGACATGCGAGAGAGCCGCTCTCGCCCCTCGCCGCCTTGCGCACTGTTCCAGATTGCGAGCGCGCGCGAAACTGCCGCCTTGCGTTCGGACTCCGGTGCCCGGGAGTCGTAGCGGAAGTCTGCGAACTCGGGAAGCTTGGCGAGGGATCGGTGCGCCACCAAGCGCACCGCGTGATAGGGATCGTCGAGCAGTCTCGCGAGGATGGCTCCGTGCCAACTGGGATCCGAAATAGCCTTCGCCGGCTCCCAACCGAAAGCCGACGCCAACACCGCCCGCTGCCCGGCATCGCCGGAGAGCGCCCAGATCCACGAAGCCGGAAGCGTGCGCTCCCGCGTACCCAGGACGGGCTGATCGATTTCATACCAGTCGTCGAGAGCCTCGGCGGTCCACGCGAGGGTCTGGTCCAGGTGACACAGGTTGCAACCGTTTGGCCGTCCGCTGTCGAGGCTCGCCTGCACGCTCGGCGACTCGATCGTGTGGGAGCGAATTCCCTTCAGCAGTCCGAAGGTCGTGAAGGGCATGTGGCAGTTCATGCAACGCGCTCCCGCCGAGTCGGCGGCGTGTTGACTGTGCTCGGCCACCCGTTCGCGCAGTGCGGTGTGACAGCCGAGGCAGGGTTCGTCCCCATCGGCACCGGGCGCGAGCTGGTCGTTCGCCCAGGCCTTCACGGGCCGGGGATCGTCGTCTTGCTGATGCATTTGGTGGCAGGACAGACACGAGAGCTTTCCATCGCTGTCTGCGTTTTGGAAACAGGGCGAGTCGACGAGGCCGTTGTACTCGCGCCCCGAGACGCGGACGAAACCGTCCGACCAGAAACGGTTGCGGAGATAGCTGGGATCGCGCTGCACGATGTTCTGCAACCACTCCGGGCGCACGGGCAGGGAAGGACGCACGAGGTTACGCGTCGTCTCGAGGTCGTCTCCCGGCCGATATGCGAGCCCGTCTCGACTCAAGGTTGCGACACTCTCTCCGGGCAAGAGGAAGGGCAGGATGCCGTGGCACTGCCCGCACACCTGGGAGGCGCTCCGGGGTGAAAGGTGCGCGGGGTTGACGATCGTCGGGTCGGGGTCATCGCTCCAACGCAAGCCGTAGCGGCGGATGGGGCTGCGGTTCGCAGCGACGTGCTCGCCACCGGGGCCATGGCAGGCCTCGCAGGCGATCCCGAAGTTCGTCACCTGGGTGTCGAACGCGGGCTCGAGCGGGTCGAAACGCATCTTCGGACGCGTGGTGTGACAGAACATGCAGCCTCGGTTCCAGGTGCCCTGCGCGGGAGCCAGCGGGCCGTGGCCGGGGTTGGGAGACACGGTGACATCGAGGTACGGAATCCAGCGCTGCTCCGCGATGCGCCATACGAAGCCGAGAAGCCCCAGTCGCCTTCCAGCACCCGAGGCGTACCAGTAGAACTGCTCGTTGTGGGAGCCCGTGGTGACGACGATCATTCGCTGCACCCGCTGGTCTCGACCTTCGGGGTCGTCGAATTCGGCCCAGTAGGCCTGGCCCATCCGAAACACCCGCACGCTGCGGCCCTGGTCCTCCAGCACGCGTCCGTCGAAGGGAGCCAGGACCGTCTCCTCGCTCGCGACCTGCGTCATCGTCCGGTGATAGGACGCCGTCCAGGAAGCGTGCTGGGAGGGATGGCAAGAGACACAGGCGTCGACACCGACATATCCGTCCGAGTAGACACGAATGGGACGGGTCTGGATCTCGTGCTCACGCAGAGGAGGCGGAGACGCCGCCCTCCATGACGCAGTGGCAAAGCTGGCCGCGCCGAGCACGAAGACAAACACCAGAGCGCGCGCGAACCGGTGGCGGATCCACCGGAGTGAGGGAAGAATCGCCAGGCTCGCAACCAGGCCGACTGCGATGGACTCGTTGTCCATCGCGTCAATCTACACCAGTCGCGGCAGCGTCTGGCGCCCGGGCATTGGCGGGAGCTCGAGCGACCCTGCCAGGAGACGGGATCGAGGGCTTCCCGGGATCAGCGCGGTCTGCGCCCGACACGGCTAGCATCACGTCCGGCCGCAGAATCCCACGTCGGCGTATGCCCGCGCGGGCCTGTGCAGATCGGAATCGGCAACAGACGCGAGGTCGTCGACTCGAGCCAGGAGCCCCCATGTCGAAGATGGTGATCGAGAAGGAATTCTTCAGCACGCGGGCCGCCGTCATGGAGGACATCCGCGACTCCGGGTACTGGCCGACGACCTTCATCTCGAACAAGTCCCCCGAGCTACCGATCCACTATCACGATCACGACATCATCGGGTACGTGATCGAGGGAGAAACCTACCTCCTCGACGAGGACGGCCAGCGGATCCCGATCGGCCCGGGAGATCGACTGCTGATTCCGAAGGGCGCGTGGCACGCCGAAGGTGAGGTCACGGACCGGGTCGTCTATATCGTTTCGGTCCGCGACGCGATTCCGCTGATGGAGGCGATCCTGCCACGGGAGCCCAGAGGGCCCTTCCCCTCCTTCGACTGACCGCTTCAGCGACGAGGCATCGACGACTGTGATCACGATCATGGACGGCGGGATGGGCGGCGAACTCCTCCGCCGGAGCGGCACGGCGGGGACCGGCCTCTGGTCTGCCCAGGCGCTGATCAGCGCCCCGGAAGACGTCATCGATACGCACCGCGACTACATTCAGGCCGGCGCGCGCATCATCACCACGAACAGTTACTCGAGTATTCCGAGCTACCTGGCGAAGCAAGATCTAGAGCACCGCTACATCGAGCTGACGACTCTCGCCGGAGAACTCGCGCGTTCGGCGGTCGACGACATGGACGAGCCGGTGCGAGTGGCCGGCGGTCTCCCTCCCCTCGACGAGAGCTACCGCCCGGATCTCGTTCCACCGGACGACGAGGCACGGCCGATCTACCGCGCAATGGCCCAGGCCCTCGAGCCGAACGTCGATCTCTTCCTCTGCGAGACGATGTCCTGTGTTCGCGAGTCCCGAAATGCAGCGATAGCCGCCAAGGAGGCCGCCGCCGCGCGCTCGCTGCCCGTCTACGTCTCTTGGACGCTGAACGAAGACCCTGGCAGCGGCCTGCGCAGTGGAGAGAGCGTGGAGGTGGCCTTCGCCGCCTTGCGCGACCTCGAACTGGACGGCTTTCTCTTCAACTGCACTCACTCGGATGCGATCGAGCGCGGTCTGGAAATCGTTGCAGGCCTGACCGACAAGCCGATCGGGGGCTACCCGAATCGTTTCGTGGTGCCCTCGGGTTGGAGTCTCGACAACGAGATCTCGATCGAACCTCGGCTCGATTTCGGCACGAAGCTCTTCGTGCAGGCGGCCAAGCGCTGTATCGAACGCGGTGCCACGCTCTTCGGCGGGTGTTGCGGGATCGGCCCCGGGGACATCGCCGCCCTGGCGGAGGAAATGGCCCTCTAGACCCGCGTCGGCCTAGCCGTCATAGAACTGCGGTTCGTGCAGCCCGATGAGCGTGCGTTCGCGCTTCGTCTTCGCTCGGGCCGCCGCGGCTTCCGAGAGCTGGTTCGAATCGGTCGTGGTTCGCAAGCGTTGCGCGAGGTCGCGGCGGCCGTAGTGGACCTGCAAGAAGAAGCGACCGTGCTCTCCCACCTCGGTGGGCATCCTGCGGTGCCAGATGTCCGATACGAAGAGCGCGACATCGCCGGCCCGGCCGAGGACCGGTAGGCAGCCCTCTCCCTGGTACGCAAGAGCCCCGTCCCGAATGGACTCGAAGGGTGGGTGCTCTCCCGACTGGTGCGAGCCCGGAATCACGCCCGTCGGACCGTCTTCGAGGCGCGAGTCCATCAGCAGAAGGTGCGCGGCCACCGCGAAGACCGGATACGGGATCTCTTTCGGCCAGGTCGTCCCGCGCGGACGCGGTACGTGCGGTCCGGCATCGATATGCCACATCCCGCTGCCGTGGCTCCCGGTCTGTCCGACCGGGTTTCGCCAGGCGGTATTCGCGATCACGTGGCAGTCATCGCCGAGGAGTGGCTCGATGGTTTCGAGTACGGCGGGGCTGGAGACCGCCCGGTGACACACCGCGCTGCGATTCAGCATCTCGTAGCGGAACACGTCGTCGTCGCCCGCGCCTTCGGTGGACGGACGCGGGTCGGGCGGAAACTCGTCGAAAACGCGCTCGATGTCGGCGCGGAGGTCTTCCACCTCTTCCGGCGAGAACACCTGCGGGAGAACCACGTAGCCGAGTTCCTGGAGCGTGTGACTCGCTTCCGGAACCTCTCGGCTTCGGAGTTCCAGAAAACCGAACTTCCTCTCGAGCATCGAGAGACCTCCTTCTGCCCATGCTATCCCGGCGGCGTTCGAAGTGGGAAGGCTAGGCGGCTCTCGGGCCTCCCGCGAGGCCGGCATCCGTCTTCCGGCGCGATCGCATCAGGCCGAGGGTCCAAGCCTGGACATCCTCCAGCAACAGATACAGAGCGGGCACGACGAAGAGCGTGAGAGTGCTGGCCACCGCCAGGCCAAAGACAATCGCTGCAGCGAAGGGGCCGAAGGTACTCGAGCCTCCGGAGAGCCCGATCGCCATTGGCAGCAGACCACCGATCGTGGTGAGAGTCGTGAGCAGAATCGGGCGGAAGCGATGCGAACTCGCCGTGCGTAGCGCCTCTCGCAGTTCGGCGCCCGCTGCGCGTTCCCGGTTGACGAAGTGGATCAGGACGAGCGAATCGTTTACGACCACGCCCGCGAGCCCGACGACGGCGTAGAGGACGAACATCGAGATCGGATAGCCCATGATGAACATGCCCAGGACGACGCCGATGTACGAGAGTGCGACAACGCTCATTACGACCACCGGCTGGGCGTAGGAGCGGAACGCCGCTGCGAGGATCGCGTAGATCGCGAGCAGCGCGATGAGCGCTGCGCGAGCGATGTCTGCAAAGGCGCGCTGGGTCGCTTCGAATTCGCCGCCGAATACGACGGTTACGCCCGGGTAGCGGCTCTCGATGTCGCCCAGTCGCTGCTGCATCGCCTCGTTCACCTTCACCGCCGTGGTCTGAGCCCGATCCACCGCGGCGTAGACGATGACCGCGCGATCGGTGTCCCGGTGGTAGAGGCGCGCGTAGCTCCGGGCCAGTTCGATTTCCGCGACGTCCTCCAGTTTGACGAGGTAACCGGCAGGCGTCCGCAGGTCGGCGTCGAGAAGGTCCTCGATGCTGCGACGCTGCTCTCGCTTCAGCAGCACGCGGATGTCGATGTCCTCATTCGAAGTCGGATCCTTGAAGGTCGACGGGATCAATCCCTCGTTGGAGGCCCGGAGCGCAAAGCCCACATCGTCGAACGACAGCCCGTGGATCGAAGCACGGTTCTCATCGAGTCGTACGCGAAGCTCGCGCGGGCCCAACGGGATGTTGTCTTCGACGTTGTAGACCCCGGGCAGACGCCTCAGGGCGGTCTTGGCCTCCTCCGCGATTTCCTTGGCAACGTCGTAGTCGTTCGCGTGGATACGGATCGCAACGGCCTGCCCGACCCCCGGGCCTTGCATCGGTGAGGCAACCAGGAGGGTCTCGATGCCCCCGGGATTCGCGCGGCGGTAGGCCTCCAGGGTTGTCTGCACCACCTGGAGAACGCGTTCGGGGTTCTCGAGATTCTCTGTCGTATTGGGAAAGGCGAGAAAGATCGTCCCTCGGTTGCTTCCGGCGATCGAGCGCCCTTCGGACGTCATCCCCTGGCCCACCGTCGTCGAGGTATCGGTGAACTCGTGTGCGATCGGCTCGAGCGCACTCTCTACGCCGCGCACCACCTCATTCGTCGACTCGAGCCCATAGTCGACCGGCGCGATCACCGTCACGAAGATCTGGTTGAAGCCGCCCGGGAAGATTTCGATATCGACGTGCTTCTGAAGCTCGACGGCGCCATAGAACGCCGCGATGCAGAACACCAGGAAGATGCCGCGCTGCTCCAGCACCCGATGCTGGGCCCAGAGGTAGCGTTCGCGAAGCCCTGAGATCGCGCTATCGACGCGGAGGCGCATGTCGTGGCTAAAACGAGAGATCCGCCCCTTCTGGCTGACCGGTGTGTCTTCCGAACCCCGTCGGCTTCCCCAGTCCATGTAGTGAGCCGGGAGCACGATCAGCGCCTCGACGAGCGAGGCGATCAGGCACGCAATCACCGTCTTCGGCAGGATCGACATGAACTGGCCCATGGCACCCGGGATCAGCAACATCGGCACGAAGGCGGCCACGGTTGTCGCGATGGCGGCGATGATCGGCCACATCACCTCCTCGGTCCCGGCCACCACTGCCTCGGCCAGCGACTCGCCCCGCTCGATGTGCCGATAGATGTTCTCGATCACGATGATCGCGTCGTCGACGAGCATGCCCGACACCATGATGAAGCCGAATAGCGCCATGGTGCTGATCGTCAGGTCGAAGATCGGGAAGAGGATGATCGCGGTCAGGAACGAGAAGGGGATGCCGACGATGGCGAGCATCGAGTTCCGGAAGCCGACCGTGAACCAGAGGATGAATATCACGAACACGACGCCGAGGAGGAGATTGTTGCGGAGCAGTTCGACCATGCCGCCGATATAGATCGAGCTGTCGAAGGTGATCTGGGCTTCCACGCCCTCCGGCAGCCGAGTGGATTCGATCTCTCTCTTGACAGCGTCGAGCACGTCGACGGTATCGTCCTTCTTGTACTTGGCGATGCCGATCGTGATGGTCGGGTGGCCGTTGAAACGTCCGATCGCCTTTCTCCGAGCGAAGCCGTGCTCCACGTCCGCGACATCGCTCAGCCGGATGTGTGTGCCGTCGGCGTTCTTGCCGACAACCGTCTCGGCCAGGCCCGCGGCCGACTGGAAGTTTCCCAGGCCGCGCACCGAGATCTCCTCGGCACCCAGGGTCTCGAATGTGCCCCCCGGCACGTTGCGGTTGTTTCGCCGGATGACGTCACTGATCTCGGACAACGTCAGGTCGTACTGGAGGGCGCGGTTCTTGTCGACGAGAACGCGAAGCTCACGCGCCCGCAGGCCGCGAGGCTCGGCCGTGCGGACGCCCGGAAGTCGCTCGAGCTTCCGTGCAAGATCCCGTGCGACCTCTCGCAGCGCGAATTCGCCGACGCCACCGACGTCGGTCAACGCGACCATTGCCGTGTTCTGGATCTCGGCCATGGAGAGCTCTCTGAGGATCGGCTCTTCCGCGTCGGTGGGGAGATTCGGTGTCCGCTCGATCGCCCCCCGAAGGTCGTTCAACCTGGACTGCTGCTCGATCTCCGTCAGATCTTCGTCCCACTCGATGCTGATCTCGGAGATGCCTTGGCTCGAAAAACTCGAGGACTTCTTGATGCCGGTTACCTTGCGGATCTCGTCCTCGAGGCGTGTGGTGACGAGTTTCTCGACGTCCTCCGCGGACGCGCCTGGCCAGACCGTCAGCACCATGGCCCGGTTGAAGGAGACGTCGGGGAAGAGGTCGAGAGGCGTTCGGGCGGCGGACAGCAGTCCGGCGACGATCAGCACCACGAACAGCAGGTTCACCAGGACCACCTGCCGCACCGAGAAGCGCGGGAGGGTCACTGGGTCAGCCGATCGCTGCGGGCGGCGCCTGTGCTCCGGGCACCGTGGAGCGTTCGGGGTGCGACTCGCGAGCCGTCGCGAAGTTGGCGGAGACTCGTCATCGCAATGCCCTCGCCCGCGCTGAGGCCCTGAGTGACTTCGAGCGTGCCGGGCTGGAAGGGCACGCTCTGAACCGTGACGCGCCGACGCCGGACGATGGACTCGCCATCGGGCTCGGAGTGCACCACGTAGACGAATGCAAGACCGAAGTCTCTGAGGACGGCATCGTGCGGTACCAGCAGCGCCTGTCTGCGGTTGCCCAGCTCGAGATCGACGCTGGCCACCATGCCGGGCATGAGCTCACCGTCGCCGTTCTCGATCTCCACCTGGACCGGGAACTTGCGGGTCGACGAGTCTGCGGCGGCAGCGACCCGCAGGACCGTCCCCGCATGACTTTCCCGGCCTCGTGCGTCCACGCGGACTGCAGCCTGCATGCCCGGGCGAACGGCAACCACGTCGAGATCGCGGAGGCCGATTGTGATCCGTACACGCGATACCTCGAGCAGTTCGCCGACCCGCTGCCCCGGGCTCACGTACTCGCCAACCTCTGAGTCGAATACGCGCAGCACGCCGTCGAAGGGCGCGAGCAGGGTGCGCTGGGCCAGCCGGTCGCGCGCTGCTCGAAGGCTGGCCTCGGCGGCCCGGTGCACGGCGAGCGCAACCCGTTGGCTGTTCTGCTTGCGATCGAGGTCCGAGACACTCGAAACGCGACTCGTCGCCAGCTTCTGGCTGCGCTCGAGTTCGGCGCGGGCGAGATCGAGCTCGCTCTTCGCCTGGGCCAGCGTGGCTTCGGCCCGGGCGACCTCGACCTCGCCGGGCAGCGGATCGACGCGCATCAGGAGCTGGCCGGCGGTCACCCGATCGAGTTCTTCCGCGCCCACCTCGAGCACTCGGCCCGCCTGCTCGGCAAAAAGATCGACGCCCCGACGGGCCTGGATCATCCCGGAGATGCGGACGCGGTGTTGCAACGCGGCGGGCGTCAGGATCAGCGTATCGATCGGGATGCCGAGATTGGGGGCCACCTCGATCGGCACCGGCTCCGGCGCCGTCAGGCGCAGCAAGAGGCCCGCCCCCACCAGTAGGATCGCGCCGCCAGCAAGAGCGGCTCGCAGCGAGATTCGCGGCGTCGATTCGGGCGCGTCAGCGTGCGAGTTTTCTTCCGGGCTCATGAGAGATCCAGCTTGCGCGTCATCGGGGTGATCATGGCTGGGCTAGCGCTCCCCAGTCTCGGTCGGCGTGATCAGGTCGCCGAGCACCCGGGCGAGAGCGCGTGCCCGGCGCTTGATCTGAAAATCGGGATCATTTGCCCACTCGGCGGACAGCGCCGACAGCGACCCGGCGATCACTCGCGTGAGTTCGACGGCCTTGTGGCCACGCGTCACGTCGCCCTGGGCCTGTCCGGCGCGCACCAACCGCACGAAGGCGTCGCGTAGTCGCGGGCCGGCTTCGCCGATGGCGGCCTTCCGGGCGCCATGA